>JAWKKE010000001.1:348206-696412 GCA_041393415.1 Thermoleophilia bacterium
CCAGGGCCACGTCCGATACGCCGTACCTCTCGGCAACCTTGACGACTGGCTCGGCCCAGACTTCTTCGTACAGTCTGTCGCGCTCGTAGACCACGTAGTTCATCTGCCCACCCCGAGTCGCGTGTGGCTGACCTTCCGCAACGGGGTTCCACCCTGAGCCGCCTCGAAGGTCCAGACGGAATCAATATGATAGCCGCGGCGAGCGCATCGGGGGCGGACAGCATGACAACGGAACTGGAGACGTTGCTAGCCGATCTCAACGGCAACGTCTTCTTGGGCGAGTACACGTTTGCAGCCAATCAGTTCCGATCCGCAACCAGGCAGGAGTATGAACTCGCTGACCACGTCGTTCTCCTTCCAGGAGCCGTCCTGGCATTCCAGGCGAAGGAGAGAAGTCCGAATGCCGACACTTCCGAAGATGCAGTCGTCAAGTGGTTCAAGCGCGAGGTCGAGAAGAGCGCATGCCGGCAACTGGCGGACACGAAGCACTTCTTCGAAACGGAGCCCGATCTGTCCTTGCCCAATCGGCGAGGCCACGTCCACGACCTCTCGGGACCCGACGCAGGCATCATCCAGGTAGCCCTCTACTCGGTTGCCCAGGACCCTCCCGCTTACGTGAAGCTCAAGACCCACAGGTTGAGTACCAAGGCGGGATTCGTGCACATCCTCAGCCTCGACGACTACCGCGAAGTCTGTCGGGTTCTCGCCCTACCCAGTGAGATCGCCGCGTATTTCGCATTCCGGCAGGACCTCCTTCTGAGACTCAAAGACTGGAATCACGGTGAGGCGGCTCTGGTGGCGGCCTTCATCAACGAGGACGCGTCTGGCAGATACGACTCCAATGAAATGCGAAGAACCATCGAAGACGCTCTACACGACAACGAGTCGTTCGATGTAGGCAAGATGCTCATCGAGTTTGGAGACCGCGTCTTCTACGTTGAGGGTCAAGGCCAAGGCACCGAGTACTACGCAATCCTGGATGAGTTCATGTGGATGAACCGAGTGCAGATGCGCAGCTTTCGCAAGCTACGCGACTGGGCTCTAGAGAAGGCCGGCGGCGAGGATCCCGAGATGCCCGCACGGATGCTGGTGCCGGCAAGAGGTACGGGATTCGTGGTCTTCCCAGTCCCGGATGGCCAGTTCGACAAGCGCATTACGGCGCTGAAGAACTACACCATGGCGGCGAAATACGACTGTAAGCTTGACCGCCAGATTGGCGTGGCGGTGTCTCGCATCGGGGATGAGATCGAAATCGATTGGATGATGGCCAACTACCCTTGGGAACCCGACGCAGAAATGGACCGCAGACTGGAGGCCAACTACCCATTCCGCCCGAAGCCGGCCGAGAGGCTTGACTACCGATATCGCCGACGAAGCCCCTGAGCATGCGTCTCGTTAGCCGGCTAACCGGGCCCGTGACCGTACTCCTAACACTATGCGATGACGGCGTGGGGACCAGTAGCCCTGATGGCCCTTCGTCTACGCCTCGGCGTTGCCGGTGGATACACCTGAAAGCACCTGCCAGACACGGCGATAGTCGTGGCCAGACATCGTTGCGCCGGTCGGGCGGGCTCTAGACCAACCGGAGTCATCCAGCCGCGCGAGGAATGCGCGAGCTGCTGCGACAGAGTGGACGTGCTCCTCGCCAGCCTGTCGAACGAACTCTGCACCCAGCGATCCAGCCACTGTTCGGGGGGCCGAGTTCATGCGCATGAGCACTCCTGCCTCCGTGTTCACTCCGTGATAGAGCATGGCGGCCGCGCTGTTGATGCGTCTGATCTCGTCCTCGGTCAGCTTGTCAACGTCGAACCCGGCTGTGGGCATTTTGGACAGAGCGGCAAGTCCCCAAGTTCCACTGTTAGCTAGGACCTTGTAGATGGCCTTGCACGCGAGGCCAATCCGATCGGTCGATGTGTTCCCGGTGAAGTACCCATCGGCAATTGCCTGTATGGATTCACCGCCGACCCACGCTTGGGCAATATCCGCAATTCTCCGGTTCAAAGTCCCATGTGAGCCAATCGTCTCCAAGTCCTGCCCAATGCTCGGAAGGCGCATCATCACGCCGATCAGAGCTGGCAGCGAGGACCCGCTGGAGTCGAAGAGGCTCGTCGGTTCCCAATCGGCCTTTGTGAGCTTGCGATCCAGTCGCTGGAGCCCTAGGAGCGCCTTTGAGACGCCCTCAGGAGAGAAGCCTGTAGCATCAGCAAGTACGGCGTTCTCGGGATGTTGGGAAAGCTTCCGCGCGTAGCCACGTGTCGCATCGAGCAGAAGCTTCGCCTTCGCTCGATCTTGTTCAGTCGAACGCGAACGCAGGTACCCATATCCGAACGTGTTGCGGAGCAGCTGCTCTGTCTCCGCGAGCACGGCATCGAGGCTGCGCTTCTCGTTCCATAGATGAGCGACGTAGCACCTGAAGTCGGACCATTGGTCCTCTTCGATCACAAGCTCCAAGTCGTTCAGGCGACCCGCCTGCTCGAGCTCATCAAGAAGACTCACCAGCCTGGACACCAGATTCTCGGTCGCTAGTCCGATGTACCTCTCCACTTCGACGGGGTTGGTGCCGGCGGCCAAGCCAACGACCCCGACGCTATCGTGCCCAATCCTGCCTGCTCGTCCAGCAAGGTTCCAGAAAGCGCGATGCGACATCTCCTTGCCGTAGGGATACTTCCTCGACGCAAGGAAGACCGAGCTCACTGGGAAGTTGATACCTTGGGCGATCGTCGTGGTCGCGCAAAGGACCCGCAGCGAGCCATGCTCCGCGAGCCATTCGATCATCGTTCGGGCCTCGTCGGACAGGGCTGAATGATGAACGGCCACTCCGCATCCGAGCAGGTCGACAAGCTCGTAGTCTGGTCCTATTTCGTTCCTCAGGTACTGCTGGACAAGCTGGATGTCGTCAGGGACGTCATCGAATGGCCCGAAACGCGACGCCGCCAGCTTCGCCATGCTCCAGGTGTTCGGCACTGTCGAGCCCACCGCAATGCTCGTGCCTCTATCGGAGAAGGCCGCGGCCATACCGACCGCCTGCGCGGAAAGCGTCGCCCTGGCTTTGGCGAAGGAGATATCGAGGGGTCGCACGGCGCCCACTCGGTGTTCACCAGACAGACAGGTTGTGCCGGGGTCGGTGATGACCGTCTTGTATCGCAGCTGCCAGTCGCCACGCCTCGCCGGCTCACTTGCCGCGTGGAACACGCCGACGATACGGTCATTCGGCTGCCAAGCACTCGTGCTGAGGCTGATGGTCTTGCCGCTGTCGGGGTCAAGCCACCGCGTAAGATCATCCGCGTTCGGGACATTGGGCATTAGCAGCAGGAATGCCGCGCTCTGGCAGTCCCTCTTGACTGTCGCAATCAGCAACTCGATCCGGAGACCGCGGGCCTCGTCTTCGAGATTGTGAGCCTCATCAACGACCAGTAGCACAAGTGGTCGAGCGACCTTCTTGTTTCGGATTACGAACTGCAGCTTCTCGGGCGTCGAGACAAGAACGTCGAATGATTCCTTCGATGATCCTCCGCCTAGCAGCTCCTCTTCAAAGGCGTCCACTTCGACGGCCCCGCTCAGCTGCTCCACGCGGACGCCGAGAAGATCAAGGTGACTTCGCAGCCTCCTGGTAATCTGCGCGACGAGTGCGCGCGTCGGTGCGACATATGCGATCCACCCGCCGTCTGCGACGAACTGATTCAGCGCCTGGAGCATACGGAACTCCGCGAGCACCGTCTTCCCGCCCGATGTGGGCAAGTCCACGACAACGGCACGCGCCGCCTGATCCAGCAGCCCCTGCTCGCGGATAGCGGCGCGCTGCGGAGGCAAGAGCTCGAACATACCCTGGGACTTCGTCATATGAGTTACGAACTGGGTGACTCGCGAGTTGACAGTGTGAGCCACCCACCAGACGGAGCCAGAAGTCATCTTCCTCGCCGCGATGTGCAGCCAACGCAAGACCATTTCGAGCTCAAAGTCGCCAGCCAACATTGCCGATTCCGCTGCTGCCTCGAAGTGCTTGTCCAATTCGGCGTCGATGGAGCGGGGCTGTCCCTGAATCATGTATTGACCAAGCAGCTCGGTAGCGCGGGCCCAGTGGTACAGGGCGAGCAATCGCAGTGCGAGCCCCTCCGCGGCAGCCGAATCAGTTCCCTCGAGAAGATGGGCCTCGTACTTGTCTTGCTCACTCCGAAGGATGGAGACTGCATCTGCTACTGAGTTCAAGTCGTTCCAGTCTCGCTTGCGTAGCAGCGACACCCAGGCAGAGTAGACGCCGGCGAGAACCCGCTTGTCCCAGTCTCCGGCTGCTAGCGGAGAGGTCGCCGCCAGAGATGGTTCCGCGAGGTACCGGCGCAAGTCCGTCCACCTATCACTGCAGTAAGCAAAGGCCCCAAGACGAAGCGTGCGCAGCATGGTGTCTTCTGGAGTCGAAGGCTCCGGGATCACGCGCAGGAGTCCATATGCCCGATGGGCGCCCGCCTGAGCCTGCGCCTGCAGCCTGAGACCCTCCTCATCGCTGCGCCCATCCAGGAGGGCGTCCAAGCCCTCAAGGGCGGCGATCTCATACGCTGCTGCTAGCATTTCTGTCCGCCGCTGGTCGTTCGAATCCAGCGTGCAACCAAGATGCATTTGGCGCCCAACGGCGTCCTTCACGGCCAGGTCTTCCGCAAGGCTCAACAGGCGGTCGCGTTCTTCCTCACCGAAAGCGACTACCGCCCAATGCGCGTCCACAGCGGTGAGATCACCAAGCTTGACTGTCACTGCGCACTTCCCAAGGCGGCAGCCACTAATGCGGGAAGAGCGTCAATCGAGTCTGGCGGCAGATAGATGGCGAGCAGCTCGATCGAGGTCCCCGCCGGGCACGCCCCGCCGATAGTGGTCGCTCTGCCTGCCAGGTCGCGCGCATCTGCGTCCACGTCACGCACCAAGACACCAAAGAGCGAGACGTCGGTCTCGTCTGCGAAGTACCGGCGAGCCGCTCCAACATACCGAGCCTGCCAATCGGATTGAATCGAGTGGTGGCCAAGGTAGGTGACCAGGCTGTCCTTGAACACGGTCGACGTGCACAAGTCCTCAAGCTGCTTCCTCATGCCGTGTCGTCCGTCGACCACAGTTGGTGGCCACTGCTTCTGGCTCGAAGTCTTGACCTCCCCGAAAGCGAACCGGCATTCGTCGCCGGTGAGGGATGCAAAGCCCACCAAGTCGGTACCCGCTGCACTGGCACTGGGGTTCTTGAGGTCACGTCCTCCAGGCCAAGGGAACTCGCAGCTACGGTAATCGGTAAGAAGGGCTTCCGCGAGTGCCTCCCCGATTCGCCAAGACGGCGGGTCGGGAATGCGAGAAAGGAGACGATTGATACCGTCCACCGCAAACGCAGTGTCTGCGGCCATCGAGAGCAGAGCGGCAAGTCTCTCCCTGCCTTCATCATCTCGAAGCAGCGGCGGCAGACGCCGCGACAGGGCGGCGTCCAAGTCCGAAGTCGACAGAACGTAGCCATGGACAGCGACCCGCGGAGCGTCAGCAGTGTACGCCTCGGTACCGAGCGGCAGGGTCAATGCCGGCCCCCCGTGTTCTTCCACGCCACCCCTCGTCGTCTAGTGTCGTCTGCTAGCCCACCGTTCGCGCAGCGTGCTAGCCCGGGCCGCTCCCCAGACCGGTTCTCTGCCGTCATCCTAGACCCTGCCCTAGACGAACGCGAGGGCGATCCCCGGTCGTCGACCTTTGGAGCTGGAGTCTCGGGGACGTCGGACACTCCGTTCACATCATGACCTCACGGCGCCGGCGCCGGAGCTTCGAGCGCGCGGCCCAGAGCTCGCGCTGCCCCTCGAGTCTGGCGATCTCCTCCTCGTGGACCGCGACGAGGCCCTGGAAGTGGCAGCGGCCGCAGAGGCCGGTGCGCTTCACGCCGATGAGGCGCTTGCCACACGTCGGACAGAGCTCGGCCTCGGTGAGCTCGCGGATCCGCCTGAGCACCGTCGGCCCGGCCAAGGGTCTGAAGTCGGTCTGGCAACTTTTCGGGCGCCGGAGGGAGACGCCAAGCTCGGAGGCCTTCTGCTTGGTCGGCGAGTGGCTCCGCTCGAAGGCTTCGGCGCAGCCGCGGCCGCCGAGCACGGGTGCGAGGATCCGGAGCGCCTCGAGCTCTGCGGAGGTCCAGGGCCTCAAGCGTGAGCCTTGCCGTAGCGCGCGACGCGGGCGGCGCGCTCCTTCATTGGCGCGCGCGGCGCCGTTCCCGGCTTCGGGCAGCGGCCGTGCACGAGGCTTCGCCCGAGCCTGTAGAAGGCGATGCTCGATCGCTCCTCGATCGTGATGGCCTGGTCGCACCGGCAGCAGAACACCCACGAGCTCGGGTCCACGCCGTAGAGGCTACGCTCTTCATCGGTGACCATGGGTGCCTCCTCGGAGTCGTTCGGTGAAACGGTGCCCAGCCCTCCCGCGCTGCCCAGTCGGGGGAGCCCCTTAAGGGGGCTCTCCCCCTGTGCAGCGGGTCGGATGAGGGCCGCAGGGCACGCTGCCCAAGCGCGCTGCCCGGTGGGCGGCGTAGCTTTGAAGCTGGAGAAGGGCACGGTGCCCGCGCTTCGCGCCCGCTGGGCGGCGTCCCAATCGCGCTGCCCAAGCCGTCCGGGCGCCGCGGGCAGCGTGAGGCGGACGCGCTTCACTCGGGGTCCCCCATCCAGAAGACCTCGCGCATGCCGCGGCCGTCCTCCCGACGGCGCTTCTCAGCCGCCAGGGCGCCGCCGGCGCGCAGCTCCGCGATGAGCCGCTGAGCCGTGGTACGGGCAACCCCGCTCAGCTCGACGATGGCGGCCAGGTCGAACGCCGCCGCGGAGCTTGTGGGCAGGCAGTCGATCACGGCTCGCTGCACCTGCAGGCGGCGCGCCTCGCCCACCTCGCCCACAATGACGTAGTGCCCGTCCACGAGGTCGAGCACAACCTCCTGCAGGTCGTCGTCGAGCCGCGTGACGCCGGCCAGGCGGCGACGATTCGGGCTGCGCTCGGCCTCGTCGCGGCGCAGTGCGAGCAGGGTGTCCACGGCGCCGCCGAAGCCGGTTGAACCGCGGGCGCTCTCGCCGATCTCGCCGCCGCCCTTGCGCTCGTGCTGGATGGCGAGCACGGCGCAGCCGGCCTCGGTCCAGGGGAGCATGCCCGCCACGGTCTCGCGGGCCGTCGCCTCGTCCTTCTCGGCGTCCTTAGGGAGCGCCGCCCAGTGGCTGAGCGTATCGACGATCACGAGCCCGATGTCGTGCTCCACGACGTAGGCGAGGACGAACTCGCAGATCTCTGGCCACTCGAGGCCCCGCACCTCACGGTGGAGGAGCACGTGCAGGTCCGGGGAGTCGAGCACGCCGGCGCGGCGCAGAGCGACGCGGAAGCTGACGACGCCTTGCTCGGTCAGGTACAGGACCGGGCAGCGTTCCGTTGCGTGCCCGACGAAGTCGGAGCCGTGCAGTAGCGCCGACACCATGTCGAGGGCGAAGTGCGTCTTGCCGCCCTTGATGATCGCAGCTAGCTGCGTGATGTTGCCGCGGGCGAGGTAGGGCTGGACCACGTAGCTGACGCGCTCGGCGCTCATCGCGGCGAGTACCGGCCCCGTGACGACCTGCAGGCTGCGCGCCGGCCGGCGCACGCCGCGCTCGAGCGCGGCGGTGAGGATCTCGCGGAATTTCGTCTCCCCTTCCCCATTGCGGTTCGCGAGCGCCTCCTGCGCCCTGACCGACTCGTGCTTCAGGTACCGGCATCGCGCGTTGTGGTTCACGACCGCCGCGTACTCAGCGATGGCGGCCGCGCTCGGCACGAACTCAGCGCACGTGTGCAGGTAAGCCTTCTCAGCGGCGTCGGCGCCGATCTCGGCGGCGACCGTCACGGCGTCAACCTTGCCCCCGCGCTGGTGCAGCGCGCGGATCGCCGCGGCGATCCCTTGGTCGCGGGGTTTGTAGAACGCCTCGGGCGCGAGCTCCCGTGCGTACACGGGGCAGGCGGAGTCATTCGCGAGGGCGGCTCCGTGGGCCGCCATCTCGGCGTGCTCGTCCCAGAAGAGGGCGATGCCCGAGGCCTTACTCGGCACGCTCGCTCTCCGGCCCCGCCGCGAGCAGCCCGAGCGACTCGAGCACCGGCGCTGTCGGCACTATGACTCGGCGCCCGAGGTGGAGAACGCGCAGTTCGCCGCGGGCGGCGGCCTCGTAGGCGGTGTCCTTGCTCACGCCGACGAAGGCCGCGTACTCGCGGATCGTGATCGTCGGCCGCCGGCGCAGGTCGTCGACGCTGAGCAGCTCGGGCTCACTCATCGCCTACTCCCTCGAACAGCTCGTCCGTGCGCTCCTCCGGCCAGCCGAAGGCCCTTGCGAGCGAGGCGCGCTGACCGGGCCAGGGCTGAGGCGCCTGCGCTCGATGTTGAGATGGTGCTCACGTGCACGCCGCTCCGGTGCGAGAGCACGGACTGCGACCAGCCCTTCTCCTTGCGGAGCTTGGTCATTAGAAGCATGGAAGGCCCTCCTGTCGTTGACTCCTGGCAAATCCAAGACGTAGTATCGCATCCGGTTATCGTCTTGTGCATCGGCTAGAATGGACATATATGTGACAAGGAGAAGTGAGGTGGCCCCGGCGGACCTGGTCCGCTTCGAGTGGCCACGGATGGAGGAGATTGCCCTCTATGAGGCAGACGGGCGCAGGATCCTGGCGGGCTGGCCGAGCGATGACTCGTATCGGCCAATGCGCGACGAAGAGGGCCTCTTCGAGCGATTCGCCCGACTCGGCGACGAGGCCCAGGGCTTCATCGCCTTTGCGCGGGCTTACGGCGACCTCGATGAGGCACTCGTGCCCGTCGCGCCGCTCGCGGAGGGGTCGAACGTCGCCCTGGGACGGCCGCTCGAGGAGTGGCGAGCTCATCGCCGCATCCTGGGCTTCGCGGTCGACCTCTGGGACGCCGTGAGGGAAGACCGCGCTGATGCCATGGTGGGCCGCGAGCTCGTGGTCTCGGATCTTCCGGAGGCGCAGGAGCGGTGGGCCTACGAGCAGGGGCCGGAGCACGTTGAGGCCGCGGTGCTCGCGCCGATCGGCCGTGAGGTGCATGAGCTCTGGCTCTCTCGGCCGCACCTGGCCGAAGCCGAGGAGTACCACGAGGCCGTCGGCGTCTCCTACCAGACGCCGATCGCTTACCTCGAGCGCCGCAACCTCTCGCCCAAGGCCGTGGCGCGCACCGCCCTGGCGCAGCTCGTGAGCACCTACTGCGCCGATCTCTCCGTGGCCATGGTGGTCGCGACCAGCCCCGGAGCGCCGCTGCGCATGACCTTCCAGGTGACCTCGCTGATCGCCGCCATGTGGCTGCAGCTGGCGCTGGCGATTGACGGCGAGCGGGAGTACCGGCCATGCCCGGTGTGCGGGCGCTGGTGGGATGCGACCAGGGCGCGCTCCGACAAGCTCACCTGCAGCGACAGGTGCCGCAAGAGTCGGCAGCGAGACATGAGTAGGGAGTCCACCGAAGAGGCTGGATGAACGGACACGTGATCAAGCGGGCGGGGTACTGGCGGATCTCGCTCGAGCTCGGCGAGCAAGCGGCGCTTCGCTGCCCTACCTGCGTTGACCGGCGCGGCAAAGGACGTCGCTACTGGTCCAACGATGACCCGCCGGACGCCTGCCCCAGTTGCGGCGGCGAGCTGGAGGAGCTCCTAGCACGCCGGCAGGAGCTCCTCCCCGCGCCCACAAGTACACGAAGAAGAAGGTGGCCGAGAAGGCCCTCCACGACGAGCTCCGCGACCGCGAGCGCGGCGATTACGTCCCGCCGGTCGACCTGACCGTGCGGGCCTACCTCGAGGACCGCTGGCTGCCGGCGCTCGGCGCCGAGGACTTGCCCCCGAGCACCGTGGACTCTTACACGCTCCACGTGGAGAGGATCGTCCCCCACCTCGGGGACATACCGCTGCAGAGGCTCAATAGGAACGACGTGACGCGCATGGCCTCGCAGCTCGCGGAGGACGTGTCCAAGTCGAAGGGTAGGCCGCTGGCGGCCGAGACGAGGCGGGGCGTGCTCGTGGCCCTGCACCGGGCTTTGAACGACGCCGTTGAGGCTGGGCTGCTTCGCACGAACCCTGCGACCGGAGTGAAGCGTCCCAAGGTCCGCAGGCCCGAGATGCACACGTGGTCGAAACTGGAACTGTTGACGTTCCTGCGAGCCACGAATGATGACCGACTCGGCCCCCTATGGCACCTGCTGGCTCTCACCGGTCTGCGAAGGGGTGAGGCACTTGGCCTCAAGTGGCCCGACGTGGACCTCGAGGGAGGCCGACTGTCGATTCAGCGACAGCGAGTCCTTAGTGGCTACGAGGTCCAGGAACGAGCGCAAACGAAGTCACGCAAGGGTCGCCCCGTGAGCATCGACGCCGGGACCATCGCAATGTTGCGGCTTCAGAGCCAGCGGCAGCTCGCCGATGCCGACGACTGGGGCGACGCCTGGCAGGCCACAGGGCATGTGTTCACTCGCGAGAACGGCGAGCCCTGGCATCCAGACCGCGTGAAGAAGCTGTTTGAGCAGGCCGTGAAGAAGATTGACGTGCCGCGGATCCGCATGCACGATCTGCGCCACACCTGGGCGACGCTTGCGCTGCGCGCCGGCGTCAACCCCAAGGTTGTCCAGGAGCGGCTCGGACACGCCAACATCAGCATCACCATGGACACCTACAGTCACGTGCTGCCTGACCTGCAGGAGTCCGCGGCTGAGTTGGTCGCGTCCCTGGTGGCGCTGGCCAGCGAAGAGGACGACGAGCCCTCGTGAAAAGGGGGAGTCCGGATGGAGTACGCTTCGCCGCTTCTGGGCCAGTCTCCGCGGCGAATGTGAGGCTAATGGTGCCCCCGGAAGGATTCGAACCTTCGACCTCGCGCTCCGGAGGCGCGCGCTCTCATCCTCTGAGCTACGAGGGCATCGGTACCCTGAGTGTACCACAGGCTAAGCCTGCCCCGACCGGCGACCGATACCCCCGTTATGATCCCCAGGGCAGATCAAAAGGAGAAAGCCATGACGGAGATGGTGCAGGACAACACCGCGCAGACCCTCGCCGAGTTCGTGCAGCAGAACGCGCAGCAAGACAGAGGCGGCCTCTGGCAACTGGAGAACGATCGCACACTCGAGGTTAACCTGGCCAACAGTCTCGTCTTCACCAAGGCGGGAGCGATGATCGCCTACTACGGCGACATCAAGTTCGAGCGCACCGGCATGAAGGAGGCCGGCGGTCTCGGCAAGTACGTGAAACAGAAGATGACCGGTGAGGGCGCGACCATGATGAAGTGCATGGGGAGCGGAATCCTCTACCTTGCCGATCAAGGCAAGACGGTGCGCATTCTCGAGATGCGCGGCGAGACCATCTTCGTCAACGGCGCCAACTGCCTCGCCTACTCAGACACGCTCGAATGGGATGTTGTGCGCACCAAGGGCGGCAGCATCATGGCCGGTGGCTTGTTCGCGGTCCAACTCGCCGGGCAAGGCTACTGCGCCATCTCGACGATGGGTAGGCCGGTAGTCCTCGGCGTCGACGCCGCCCACCCGCTGTGCACCGATCCGCACGCGACCGTTGCCTGGTCTTCCGGACTGACGACATCGATCAAGAGCGATGTCTCCCTGAAGGCGCTGACCGGCCGTTCGTCAGGCGAGACGTTCCAGCTCGTCTTCCAGGGCCAGGGGTTCGTCTGTGTGCAGCCGTTTGAGGAGGGTGGCTCCGGACCGTCAGACGCCAGCGGAGGCTCCAAGGGCGGCATCAACTTCGGTTGAGGCGAACATACGAAGAGCTGTGAGCGACGCCCTCCCCGGCCACCGACAGGCCCACCCGGGGAGGGCGTCGGCGTCTCAACGGCTCCGCCGCCACCAGCGGCATTCAGCGAGCAGCGTCGGCGATGTACTATGCGCACATCACGCCCTTGAGTGACCATTGAAAGGAGTTCCCTTGGGCTGGTTGAGTCATGTGATCGACGCCGGTTCCGAATATCGCTATTCGCTCGCCGAGCTCCGCGGCAGCCTGTTTGTGAGCGAGGGCAACAAGGCCGCCAAGCACACGCAGTTCTGGATGCTGCTAGCGCTCTCAAGCTTCATTGCCGCCGGTGGTGTGGTGGGCGACTCCACACCGGCGGTCATCGGCGCGATGATCATCGCGCCGCTGGCGACGCCGATCTACGGCGTCGCTCTGGCGACAACGATCGGCGACACCAAAGCTCTCCGCACCAGCGTATTGCTCCTCCTCGGCGGCATCGCTCTGAATATCCTGATCGGTGTGCTCGTCGCCGCGCTCACCCTCCAACGCATGCCGATCGACGCCAATCCACAGATCGCCGGCCGCACCGCGCCGACGCTCCTCGATCTCGGAGTCGCCATCGCCGTCGGCCTGGCCGGCTCCTTTGCCATGGCACGCCGTGACGTCTCCAGCATCGTCGCCGGCGTGGCGATTGCGATCTCGCTCGTCCCGGTGCTGGCGGTGGTAGGGATCACCATCGGCGCCGGCCGGTTCGATCTGGCCACAGGCGCCCTGATCCTCTTTCTCACCAACGCCGCCGCGATCGTCGTTGCCGGCGTGCTCGTCTTCGGCGGCGCGCACTACTTCCGCGAGGCAGCCGAGATCTCTCCACGCCTCGGCCGCCGCGCCCGCGCCACCATCATCATCGCGCTGATCGTCTTACTCATTCCGCTGAGCGGAGCTTCGGTGCGCACCTACCTCTACCAGCGTTACCTCGGCGCCACGCGGACCGCCGTGGACAACTGGACAAACGGCACGCCGTGGCGCGTCGAAGGAGTGAACTTAATCAACGACGACATCGTCGTCACCGTAGTAGGTCCGAGCGCAACGCGTGACACGACGACACTCAGCAATGAGATCCGCGACACGGTGCCGGACACCGTGAGCGTACGCCTCATATCCATTGACGGCACCGAGACGCCGCTCTAGAGGCATCAGGCACGGCTGCAACGGCATGATTTGCCATGGGAGAATCTGCGACGGCAGGACTTGCCTCGGCAAGCGCGGTGGGGTAGACTGCCGATACCCTACGGGGTATCTTGAACCGCAAGACACGAGGGAGGGTCCCAGCGCATGATCGTCATCCGCGAGGAGCACTGCCCCAGGAACCACCGCTGCCCGGCCGTCTCCTTCTGCCCACAGCAGGCGATAAGCCAGGATTCCGTCACCTCAGCTCCACGCATCGATCCCGATCTCTGCACCGAATGCGGCGTATGCGCAGGCGTGTGCCCCACGTTCTCGCTCTCTTGAAACGCCCCGTGACGACGGCGTAAGCTGGCTTCACGCGAGAAAGGAACTGGCCGATGGCTACGTACGACTTGAACTGCTGCGCCTGCGGCGCCGAATTTGAGGTGTTCTCGACTGGCTTCCTCAAGGATGACCAGCGCGTCTGTCCGGAGTGCGGCTCTACAGACGTCGAACAGAAGTTCACTGGCTTCAACTTCGGGACGTCGAGCAGCAGCTCGTCCAGCCCCTCTTGCGGCGCGCCGGCGGGTTGCGGCTTCACCTGAGGCGGCTGACCTGGCGCCGCGGTCGCGGCGCACTCAAAGACCAAGTCAAAGCAACGGCCCGCCCGGCGTAGCGCCGGCGGGCCGTTGCTTTGACGCGACAGGTTCCGCCCGCCCTATCTCTCGTCACCGCGCCCGCGAAGCACGCGTTCCACATCGCGCTTGGCGTCGCGCGCGGCGAGATCCTGACGTTTGTCGTAGAGCTTCTTGCCGCGCGCCAAGCCAATCTCAACCTTGGCCCGCCCGTCCTTGAAGTACACCTTCGTCGGCACAACCGTGTAGCCGCGCTCGCGAACACGCTGTGCGATGCGCTCTATCTCCTGCCTGTGCAGGAGCAATTTACGCGGACGCAATGGTTCGTGATTCCAGATGTTGCCCTGCTCGAACGGGCTGATGTGAGCATTGACGAGGTACAGCTCCGGCGAGTACACAGGCCCCTTGACCTCGACAAAGCTGTCGCGCAGGTTGATGCGCCCGTCGCGCAGCGACTTGACCTCCGTGCCGACGAGCGCGATGCCCGCCTCGTAGGTCTCGTCGATGAAGTAGTCGTGAAAGGCCTTGCGGTTGTCCGCGACCTTCTTGATGCCCGTCTCTCTTGCCATGTACCAAGCGTACCGTACCCGGCCGGCCGCCGCCGCCCTAGCCGGCCGGTGCGCAGAGGATCAGTGGCGACGACCGCTCGAGGGCCGGCGACCACGGTGCACCGGCTGCGATCGACGCGCACCGCGGGCGGAGCCGCCTTCCTTGCCACCGCGCGCCGGCCGTGGTCGCGGCTCCGGCGCGTCGGCAAGCACCAGATCGACGCGCCCCCGCAGACGATCGATACGCTCGACTCTCACGGCGATGGGATCGCCGAGTCGGTAGCGGCGGCCACTCGTCTCGCCGACGAGCGCCGTCTCGTGCGGACTCACCTCGAAGCGTTCGCCACCCAACCGCCGCGACGACACGAAGCCCTCGAACACCTCGCCGAAGCGCACAAAGAGACCGGCGCCGATAAGACCGATGACCTCACCGCCAAACGCCTGCTCCCATCCCTCATGCTGTAGACGGCGCTCCAGAAGAGAGCTGAGGACGACATCGTCGGCGGCAAGCTCGAGCCGAGAGATATCGCGCTCGAGCGTCGAGCACGACTCGGCAGCAGCGACGAGCTCAGCGTCGCCCAGCTCACCGCCGCCCTCCCCCAAGTGCTGAAGGAGGCTGCGATGTACGACGAGGTCCGGATAGCGGCGTATCGGTGAAGTGAAGTGCAGATAGGCAGCGCTGGCGAGACCGAAGTGCCCGAGATTGACCGGGCTGTAGCGAGCCTGCTTGAGCGCTTTGAGCAACAAGACCGACCACGCCTGCCGGCCACGACCCTCGCGCACACTCGTCTCCGCAACCATCCGGCTCACGCGGCCGTAGGCCTCCGCGAGATCGGCGGCAGGCACACCCTCGCCGGCGGGGAACGACGGCGTGGGGACCTCGAGCTCCTCGAGCGCGTTGAGGAGCTCGCGCACACTCGCCACGTCCGGCGGCTCGTGCACGCGAAAGAGCGCGTGTGCCTTCTTGCGCAAGAGGAACTCGGCGACTGCCTCGTTGGCGGCCAGCATGAACTCTTCCACGAGCGCATGCGATGGCGTCTCCGGCCGCATCACAGCCCCCGTGACCTCACCGATGGAGTCGAAGGTGTACTCCGGCTCGAACGAGCTCAGCGTCAGCGCGCCGCGGGCCTGTCGGCGGCGGCGCAGTACGGCAGCCAGCTCCGCGGCGAGGAGCAGCTGCTCTTTGAGCGCCTCGTCGGCGCTCGTCGTCGCACCGGGCACCCCTGCCACGTCAGACACCCCGGCCGCCGCCTCGCCGGTCGTCGCACGGACCGCCACTTCGGCGTCGTGCGGCCCAATGATCGTGTCGACGAAGCCGTACGTGAGCCGATGGTCACTGCGAATCGACGAGCGGTAGAACTGCGCCCCAGTACGACGACCGTCGGCATCGAAGGTGAACTCGACGGTGACACACTTGCGCAGCTCACGCGGGACGAGACTGCAGAGATCGCTACTCAACGCCGAGGGCAGCATCGGCTCGGCGAACAACGGCAGATACACGCTCGACGTTCGCTGTCGCGCCTCTTCTTCGATGGCGCCGTCGCCGTCGACGAAGTACGACACATCGGCGATGTGCACGTGAGCCCGGTATCCGCCCTCCTCGCGACGCACGCTAATGGCGTCGTCGAAGTCGCGTGCCGTGTCGGGGTCGATCGTGAAGGTCGGCACATCGCTGACGTCGCGGCGGCCGGCATCGGGTCGCGTGGCGCGACCCTGGACCGCGGCCGCCTCCTCCAGCACGGCATCGGAGAATCCCTGCGGCAGCCCGGCCGCATACATCATGCCGTGCAGGACGGCGTTGAGGTCGTCCACATCACCGAGTACGCGGACGACGAGCCGGCGGTCGCCGCGTGTCGGCTCGGCCAAGACGATCTGGTCGATCTGCACCGGTCTGCCGCCCTTGGCGATGAGGTAGATACGCTCGTCGGCGAAGAGCGGCTCGAGCGCAGGGAACTTGCCCCAGCGCGTCACTCGATACGGCATCGGCTTGCCAGATGCGACCATGCGTGCGGCGCGCGCCTCCGCCGTCTCGCGCGCGCCCTCGTCCGTCCCCGGCTCACCTCGCCTCTTGCCCGTCACGGTGCGACTGCGACCACCCGGAGCGGACCGCGCAGAGCGATCACGGGCGCCGTGTCCTGGTCGTTGGCGACGCGCCGTCATACGGCTCAGATCAGTCTACCGACGCGAGGAACTCGAGCGCCCGCTGGACCTGCTCGTCCTTCTTCGTCGCCTCATCGTCGACGACGCGGATATCCGGCGTGATGCCCTTCTTGTTGATATTCGTGCCGTCGGGCGTGAGGTAGTAGGCCGTCGTGAGCTTCAGTGCAGCACCGTCGTCCAATGGAATGATGCTCTGCACGAGGCCCTTGCCGAAGGTTCGCGTGCCGATGATCTCGGCCCGCTCATGGTCTTTGAGTGCGCCGGTAACGATCTCCGAGGCGCTCGCCGAGTAGTTGTTGACGAGAACGACGAGGGGCTTGTCGGTGGCTACAGGCCCCTGCGTCTCCAGAACCTCGAGCGGCGAGTTCTCACCCTTAGTCGAAGTGACGACGCCTGTCTGGAAGATGCCGGTCACGTCTACGGCCTGAGTCAGCAAGCCACCGCCGTTGTAGCGCAGATCGAGAATGAACGACTGCGCACCCTTAGCCGTGAGCGACTCAACGTCGTCGCGCACATCGCGCGCGGCGTTTCCGCCGAATTCGTAGAGCTGGATGTAACCGACCTTCTCGCCCTCGGTCTTCATCATCTCGGTGCTCGTCTCGGGGATCTCGATGGTACGTCGCGTCACCGTCACCTTACGCACCGAATCCTTGCCCTTCGGCTTGACGCCGAGTTCGACGTCCGTGCCCTCTTCGCCCTTGATGCGAGCGATGCTCGTCTCGACGGCGACATCGACGGTGGTCTCTCCGTCCACAGTGACGATCGTATCGCCGGGAGCGAGCCCCGCCTCCTCCGCCGGCGACCCCTCGAAGACGCTTGTGATTACGAGGCCTTTGTCCGTCGCTTGCAGAGCTGCCCCAATGCCCGAGTACTCGCCCTTCTGCTTCTCCTCGAAGGCCTGCGTCTCCTCGGGGGTCAAGTACACGGTGTAGGGATCGTTCAACGATTCGAGCGTTCCACTCACCCCCGCCTGCGACAGCTCATCGGCGTCGAGGGGCTTGTAGTAACGGTCGAGTAGTTCCTGGATGATGCGTTCCTGCAACGCGCCGGCCTCCTCCGCTGCAGTCTTGTTGTCGCGGAGAGAGCCGAGCGAAAGATTGTCGCCGTGCAGGAACCAGCCGGCGAAATACCCCCCGAGGAATCCCAGGGCGACGAGTAGGACGATGACGATGGCGCGCAGGGCGCGCATCAGTTTATGTAACCCATCGGGTCGACCGGATTACCGTTGACGCGGACCTCAAAGTGCAGGTGGGGCCCGGTGGAGTAGCCGGTAGACCCAACGTAGCCGATCACCTGTCCGCGCGTTACAGAAGCACCGTTGCTGACCGCGAACGACGACTGGTGAGCGTAGAGCGTCGAGATGCCGCCGCCATGATTCACGATGATCACGTTGCCGTAGCCGCCCATCCACGTGGCGTAGATCACCGTGCCGGAGTCGGCGGCATGGATCGGCGTGCCGTAACCCACTCCGAAGTCGACACCGGTGTGGAACTTACGGTAGCCGAAGATGGGGTGAATACGCCATCCGAAGGGCGACGTTATGGGGCCGCTCACCGGCCTCATCATGTCGCCGGTGCCGCCGCCGCCACTCGAGTTGTTGATGACACCCGAGAGTTGCTGGCTCTCGGCCAGGAGTTCAGCCTCCTGCTTCTTGAGCACGGCGATATCGTCTTCGACGGCCGACAGCGCACCCTTCTTCTCGAGCCGCGCCGCCTTCGAGTCAGCCTTCTGCTGCGTCTGGGCCGCTTCCAGCGCCGCCAGATCGTCGCTCTGCTGCTGCAAGTCCACGACCGTGCTGTGGACGTCCTGCTCCTTGGTGGCGATCTCCTTCTTCTCGCGCTGAACGCGATCGCGCGCCTGCTCCAACTGCCCAACCAGGTCGTTGGTGCCGTTAATCAAGTCGCCGACCATACGCGTGCGCGAGACGAGGTCCTCGAAACTCGTCGAGGCGAGCACCACGTCCATGTAGGTGAGATCCGACGTCTTATACGCCGCCACGGCGCGCATAGCGAGGTTGTCTTCCTCGGACTGAAGGTCCTTCTCGGCCTGAACCAACTCGAGACGCTTGAGACGCAGTTGCTCGCGCAGCGCCTCGAGCTTCTCGCGCGTGGTCGAGAGCTTGCCCTCGACCGAGGCGATCTGGGTGTCCAGCCGATGCAACTCGGCGTCGATTTGCGTCAGGCGCTTGTCGATCGCGGCGATCTGATTGCTCAGCGTCTTCTTGCGGTCGTTGGCGTCGGCGATCTTCGCACGCGCGCTCTTGAGCTTGCTGTTGATCTCCGACTGCGTGGCGGCATGGCTTGAGGTCGCGAATGCGCCGAGGCAGGCAACGAACGCCAGCACCATTAGTGCGACGATGAAGATGCGTCTACGAAGGTCAGTCACCATAGCGATTCATACCAGTTCTTCGGTCGGAGGGCAGATTCCTGTAGGCCTCACGTCTTCAAGTAGCGACGCAGAGCGACGAGACTGCCGACTGCGCCGAGCACGGCGCCGATGAGCGCCAGCGTCGGCAGCAGTCCGAGCGGCCATGTCCCCGAACGCAGGAGGATCGGATAGATCCGCAGACGCAGGAAGTTGATCTCCGAGCCCTGAATCCAACTCGACAGCGCATAGTTGCAGACATACACGAAGGCCGAGGCCAAGAGCGCCCCGATCAGGCCAGTGATGAAGCCCTCGAGCACGAACGGCCAGCGAATGAACCAGTTCGTGGCGCCGACCAGGCGCATGATCTCGACTTCGCGACGCCGGGCGAAGATGGAGAGCCGCACCGTCGTGCTGATGAGTAGAACGGCAGCGATGGCGAAGATGCCGGTGAGAACCCACATGCCCTTCTCGATGAGGCTCAGCGTGCCGAGCATCTTGCGGACCGTGTCTTGAGCGTACTTGACGCCGTTATGCGTTCCCGGAGCGTGATCCACGGTGGCGTCGTCGAAGAACTGCTCGGCGATCTTGTCGACGTCGTTCGCGTCCTTGGCTTGAATCTCAAACGAAGCCGGCAAGGGGTTGTCGGTGAGATTGTCGACGATGCGGTCGCCGTAGCGCTTCTTGAAGATCTCGAGCGCCTCTTCTTTGGAGATGTAGCGGAAGGTCTTGACCTCGGGCATCTGCTCGATCTTGCGCTGCAGCGCCTGCACTTCCTCGGCCGTCGCATCGTCCCTGATGAAGACCTCGACGGTTACCCGATTCTTGAGGCTGGTCGCCCCCTGGTTGAGGTTGTCTCGGGCCACGAGCACGCCGCCCAGGATCGCCGTGCTGATGAACACGGTGATGATGGCCGCCATGGCCATCACCCAGTTGCGCCGCATCGAGCCGAGCGCTTCACCAAGGAAGAAGCTAGTCCTCATCGGCAACCTCGTCGCTCGCTTCGTTCACTTGGTCGTAGGCGCCGCGACGCTCATCGCGCACCAGTTCGCCGTGATCGAGTTGCAGCACGCGTCGCCGCATGCGATTGACCATGTCGCGGTCGTGGGTGGCGATCACAACCGTGGTGCCGGTGCGCTGGATGCGCACCAGAAGCTGCATGATGCCGACCGCCGTATCCGGGTCGATATTGCCGGTCGGCTCGTCGGCGAGCAACAGCGGCGGGTGATTGACGAAGGCGCGCGCCACGGAGACGCGTTGCTGCTCGCCACCGGAGATCTCGTGCGGGTAGTTGTTCATCTTCTCCGAGAGACCCACGAGGTTCAGGATCTCGGGCACCTTGCGACGAATGGACCGTTTGGGCTCGCCGACGACCTCGAGCGCGTAAGCGACGTTGTCGTGCACGGTCTTGTTGGGCAGCAGCTTGAAGTCTTGAAAGACGCAGCCGATGTTGCGCCGCAAGAGAGGCACCTTGCTGCGCTTGAGTGTATTGAGGTTGCGGCCAGCGACGAGGATGCGACCCTCATCCGGCATCAGCTCACGCAGCACCAACTTGATGAGCGTGGACTTGCCGGATCCGGATGGCCCCACGAGGAAAACGAACTCGCCCTTGCCGATGTGGCAGTTGAAGTTCTTGAGGCCGACAGTACTGGCGTCGTACGTCTTCGTGACGCCTTCAAACAAGATCATTCGGGCGCTCTCCCTTGTCAGCCGTCAGGATGCCCCGTCAGGCATTATGGCGGGCCGAGGGAGGGACCTCAACCCGGAGGGCCGCGGGCAGACTGATATGGCGCCTGCCGGCGACGTACGAGCGAGCTTCGCCAGCGCGCCCGACTCTCCTTCCGCGACGCGCTTTCAGGTGTCCCCCTGACGCAGCTACGAGAGCGCCTCCGCGGCAGGCAGAGGGAGATCGAGCACTGCGCCGCCGGCGAGTTCGTGGGCGGCGCCGGCAACGCTGACGCGGATCGCCGGCGCCGCCCCCGGAGCCAGCTCGAGAAGCAGCCGTGTGGGCGTGCAGCGCACGACGATGAGATGGCCGCGGAACACCATGCGATAGGCGACCTCGCTGACCTCATCCGGCAGCGATGGGTCGAAGTGCAGGCCGTCCGCGTCGCAGGCGAGGCCAAGCGCGCCGCGCTGCAGCATGTCGACCGTGCTGGCCATCACGCCGAGATGGACGCCCTCGCGGGTCGTGCCGCCTTGAATGTCGTTCACGTCGCTGCCGAGGGCGGCTCTGAAGTGGCGCCCGGCCGTGACCGGGTCGTGGCGCGCCATCACCCACGCGTAGACCGCACGACTGAGCGTGGAGCCGTGCGAGCTGCGGCGCTCGTGATACTCGATCGTCCGCCGCGCAGCAGCGGCGGAGAAGTCGACCCCGAGACGCTCCAACACGGCACCGACCTCGGACTCCGACAGCAAGTAGAAGAGCATCACCGTGTCAGCCTGCTTGGAGAGCTTGTAGCGATTGGCCGTGTCGCCCTCCGCCTCGAGGATCCGGTCGAGACGATGAATGTCGCCGTACTTGGCGCGATAGCCCTCCCAATCGAACTCAGCGAGTTCAGCGTACCCCTCGAACTGGCTGAGAACGCCTCCCTCGTCGACGACAACCGTGAGACGGCGTGAGAGATCGTCCCAGAGCGAGCGCTCGGCGTCGTCGATACCGAGTTGCTGGCAGAGCTCGTCCCGGCGCCACGCGGGCAGATGCGCGAGGATCTCGTCGGCCTTGGTCGCCATCCAAGCGACCATCACATTCGTGTACACGTTGTTGTCGATACCCGGCTGCTCGGCATCCGGGTAACCGTCGTGGTACTCGTCCGGACCCATGACGCCACGAATGTCGTAGCGCCCGGTCGCTTCGTTGAAGGTCGCAAGCCCGGCGAGGAAGCGCAGCAACTCCAGGAAGAGTTCGGCTCCGTATTCGCTCATGAACGCATCGTCGAGCGTCCATTCGTAGTACTTCCATACATTGTGAGCGATAGCGATGGCGACGTGGCGCTGCAGGTGCGAGTTGTCCTCAAGCCAACGTCCCGAGTTGGGGTTGAGGTGCATGGTCTGCGTCTCTTCGCTGCCGTCGCTGCCGCTCTGCCAGGGGAACATGGCGCCGGCCTTGCCCGCGGCCCGCGCCGCGGCGCGGGCCGCGGGGAGCCGGCGATAGCGATAGAGCAGCAGAGCGCGGGCCACCTGCGGCAGAGCCCGCGTCACGAACGGCAGAATGTACAGCTCATCCCAGAAGATGTGCCCGCGATAAGCCTCCCCATGGAGGCCCCGCGCGGGCACTCCCACATCCAGGCCGGCGGCGTTCGGCGAGGCAACCTGCAGCGTGTGAAACGCATGCAGCCGGGCGATGCGCGTCGTCTCGGGATCGCTGGGCACGTCGACCGCGGCACGTCGCCACAGACGCCGCCAGGCCTCTTCGTGTGAGCTGAGAAGCTCCGCGAACGACTCGCCGCCGGCGAGACTGGCGCGGGCGGCGACTTCCGGCGCCGAGATCGCCGCGTCACGCGACGTGTGCAGCGCAACGATCTTCTCGATCGTCACCGGCACACCGGGCTCCAGCTCAACGCGACAACGTCCTCCCACGTAACCGGCGAGCTCGTCCAGCTCGCAGAGTTCTCTGGTGCGCACCGGTGTACCGTCCTGAGCGTGCCGAGCGGCCAGCGCCAGACGAACGTGCGATTGACTCGTCTCGACGACGAGAACGGCCGTCCCGTCGTCGTCGACCGCGCTCACCACCGGCACCAGATGGTGATGCGCAAGCTCCCGGTAGCGCGGCACCCCGATGTTTGTGACGGTGCCGTCGAGCGCCGACAGAATCTCAATGGGACCCGCCCAATCCTCGGCGGTCAGCGTCGTCTCGAGCCCGGCGAGATGCGGTCGCCCCATGTGCACAAAGCGCCGTTGACGAAGCTCCGTCGTGCGCCCACCGGCGTCGCGAAAACGCGAGAAGCGGCTGAGAATGCCGCGCTGCATGTCGAGCTCGAGGCGATGCTCGAGCACGCGTGCGTCGCGCAGATCGAGCCACGATTCGCCGGGCACACGAAACGTGAACGCAAGCCAGTTGGGAACGTTGACCATGTCCTCGTTGACGACGTCGCGTCCCGCAATCTGCGTCGTGAGCCGATTGAAGCACCCCGCCACATACGTGCCGGGATACGAGACTTCGCCGCTGGCCTCGGGCAACGCGCCACGCGTCGCGAAATACCCGTTGCCGAGCGTGCTCAGAGCCTCACGCAGGCCCTCACCGTCGGGATCGAAACCCTCCCAGGCGAAGACCCAAGGATTCATGAGCTCCTCCTCCCAATCGCGACGACGAGCTCCCCGAGGAAGAGGCGCGCCGCCTCTGTATCGGCGAGCACGTAGTGCGCCGCAGTGGGCTCGTGGCGTTCACCCACGCGCACACCGATGCCATCGGCGGCGATGGCCCTGAAGGCGTCTTCGTCGGTCACGTCGTCGCCGATGTAGAGCGGGGTGAGCGGTGTGGCGTTGGCGGCTGAGAGCTGCTCGAGCAACCAGAGAACCAGACTGCCCTTGTCCCACGCCATCCCCGGTCGCAGCTCGAATACCTTCTTGCCGCCGGTTCGACGGAGCTTCGGAAAGCGCGGCGCCACCAAGCCAACGCCTGCGTCAACACGCGCTTCGTTGGCTGGGTCGACGTTGCGATAGTGGATGGCGATCGCGAAGCGCTTGCGCTCGATGAACACCCCCGGCACCTCGTCGAGCGCGTCGTGGAGCGCCTGCTCGGCCGCATCGAGATCGGCGAGATACTCGTCACCTACCTGTCGCTGGCCGCCGAGGTTCATCGGCGCGTCCAGGTCGTAGCCGTGGCTGCCGGAGTAGACGAGGCCATCGATACCGACGAGTTGCTTCACGTCGGCGAGATCGCGCCCGCTCACGATCGCCACGGGGCACACCTTGGCCAGCCGCTCAACAACGTCCTTCGTCGCCGCCGGCAGAAAGGCCGCGGCAGGATCGTTGACGATCGGTGTGAGCGTGCCGTCGTAGTCGAGAAAGACGGCCAGCGGCGCCTGCAGCCGGTCGACGATCTCGTCTGCGCTCATCAGCGGAGCGGCCAGCGGCGGCTCGGCCGCGACGACCTCGACTTCACCGAGATCGCCGACGACGACGTCGGCGCCGCCGGCGAGCAACCCCGGAGCGTCGCTGCCGCTGCGATCGACGCCGATGACGAGCTTGAAGGCGCCGCTACGGCCGGCCGCGACCCCGGCGATCGCATCCTCCACGATCGCTGTGCGCGCCGGCTCGGCACCGACGCGGCGCGCGGCCTCGATGAACACCGCAGGGTCCGGCTTTCCGGGCAGACCAAGCTGCTCGGCAACGAGCCCATCGACGCGGACGGGAAAGAGATCGCCGACGCCGGCCGCGCCGAGCACCGCCTCGGCGTTGCGACTGGCCGAGATAATTGCCGTGCCGAAGCCGTTGGCCTGCAGCGTGCGCACCAGCTCGACTGTGGTCTCGAAGGGGCGCACGCCATGTTCTTCGATCTCGCTGCGGAAGTACTCGTTCTTCGAGTTCCCGAGGCCGCAGACCGTCTCCGCCTCGGGCGGGTCGGATGTCTCGCCCCAGGGGAGCTCGATGCCGCGGGAGCGAAGGAAGCAATCGACGCCATCGTAGCGCGGCTTACCGTCGACGAACGTCCGGTAGTCGGCGTCTGGATCGAAGGGCACGAACGGTGTGCCCTCCGCGGCCGCATGGCGCTCCAGGTAGACATCGAAAAGGCGCTTCCAGGCCGCGGCGTGGACGACCGCCGTCCGTGTGACGACCCCGTCCATATCGAAGACGACGGCGTCGAGATCCTTGCGCGACAGTCGCACCTGATCCATGGCCCCCTCCGTTGATTCACTTGGTTGTGCCACGTGGGCTTGTGCCCCTCTAGCGTACCGTAACCCTAACGAGAGACGGCAGTGTTTCCCCTAGAACCAGGCTGCGAAGTACACCGTGCCCACGATGAGCAGGAACGAGAAACAAGCGGCAACCGCCCAGCGTGCCAACGGACGAGGGACGAGCACTGCCGCGAGGCCGATGAAGAGCGGGAAGTCGACAAGCACGAAGCGCGGCAAGCTCGACAGAGGTCGCCCTGCGGCAGGATAGAAGAGCGGAAAGAGGAGCGCGGCGAGGGCGTAGAGCGTGTACGGGGCGGGCAGCGTGCGCCAGCAGACGACGACCAGCACAATCCCCGCCGCCAGACCCGCGAACTCAAGGACATTCGCGAGTTCCTGTATGGGCATGCCGCCAGAATCGTTGCGCGTCCCCGCGAGCGCACCAAGACCCTCGCCGGCCAGCCAAGCCACGCCGTCGTACGCACTGCGAACGCCCTCCACAATCGCCGTCCACGGCGCGGCCAACCCGCGACCCCAATTCCCTTGTACGGCGCCGAACAACAGCGGATCGCCGAACGCCTGCCAGAGGTAGACCATGTACACGGCGAGGCCGACCGGCACGAGCGCCAAGGCGACGACCGTCCACGGTTTGGGACGCTTCCCGGGACGCTTCGGCGCCGCCGGCCCCCCAGGCAGACGCAGTCCCGCACCCCGCCACTGCTCCCACCACATGAAGGCGAGAGGCACGAGGAGCGCGAGCCCGGTGCTTCGCGTCGCGGTTGCCAGCAGGCCGGCCACACCGGCGGCCAGCCACTGCCCGCGGCGCGCCGCACTGAAGCAGAGCAGCGTCAGCATGAGAAACAGCGACTCGCTGTACACGGCCTGAAAGACGAGCGCCGTCGGAAACACAGAGATGAAGACGACGCTCCAGAGCGCCACTGGAGCACCGAGCTCGTCGCGCACGAGACGGAAGAGCAGGGCCATGGCAGCGCCGTAGCAGACGACCGACACCACAACGCCGGCGACGACCAGATCGCCGCCGAGCACGTACGCGGCGGCACGGACGAGCAGCGGGTACAGAGGGAAGAAGGCCTGACTGTTCTCGTGGGCGGCGTAGCCGTCGGCGGCGATGCGCACATACCACACACCGTCCCAGTGCGCCCACGGCCCGAAGAGGCGCCCGGCGAAGCCGCTCAGCGCCTCCGCACGAGGATCGCGGAGAAAGGCGGCACGCTCGCGCACGCCGATCGTCGCCACCGTCGCCAGAGCAACGACGAAGAGCAGGATGCGACTCCCGAGCGACGCGACGACGGCCCAGCGAACAGCGTTGACGGCACGTCGCGCCATCACCACACGCCGCCGCGCTCGCCCACCGCCGCCTCCTCAGCCGATCGCTCCTCGTAGAATAGTATCCATGACCACCGACCCATTGCGCGCCCGCCGGCGGATCCCCGGCGGGCGCTGAGCCGATCCAGTGTCGCGCCGCGGCTGGCTTCTCTTCATTGCCCTCTGCATCGCTTGGGGCATCCCCTACATGTTCACGGCCATCGCCGTGCGCGAAGTGCACCCCGCCACGCTGGTCTTCTTGCGCACGGTGCCGGCCGTTCTTCTCGTGGCGCCGCTCGGGTTGCGCCGCCGTGAGCTCCAGCCGCTGCGGCAATACTGGCGCTGGATCGTGATCTACACCCTCATTCAACTGATCGTTCCGGGGCTTCTGTTGGCGCACGCCCAGCAACGCATCACCAGTTCGCTTGCGGGCTTGCTCGTCGCCTCAGTGCCGCTCATCGCGGCCGTGCTCTTTCGCAAGGCCGGCGGCGAGGAGATCTACGATTGGCGCCGCAGTGTCGGACTCATCCTTGGATTCGCCGGCGTCGCCGCATTGGTGGGTCTGGACCTGGGAGCCAGCGATCCCCTGGCCACTGCCGAGGTCGGTGTCGTCGCCCTCTGCTGGGCGACCGGCCCCTACCTCGTAAGCCACCAGCTTCGCACAGCGCCAACCATGGGCGTTACCCTGGCCTCTCTGGCGCTCGCCACCGTGCTCCTCGCACCTGCCGCGGCCCTCTGGCCACCGTACCCCATCTCGAGTTCGACCATCGTGGCCGTGCTCGTGCTCGGAGTCGTCAGCACGGGATTGGCGCTCCTGTTGTTCTTCAGTCTGGTGCGCGAGGCCGGTCCCTCGCGCACCACGATCGTGCAGTATGTGAATCCGCTGGTCGCAGTGCTGCTCGGGGTCGCAGTTCTCGACGAACCGTTCACAGCAGGCATCGCTCTCGGCATGCCTCTCGTGCTCGTCGGCTCGATCCTGGCGACGGCGCGTCCCCGGCAGTCGGCCGCCGGCCCGGGGGCCTAGTCGATGAAGCCGCGCAGCGACTGCGCGGCGCGATACGCCTTGAGTTTGGCGAGCGTCTTCGCCTCGATCTGACGAATGCGCTCGCGCGTGACGCCGAACTCGACGCCGACCTCCTCGAGCGTCTTGGGGTGACCGCCGGCCAACCCGTAGCGCAGCTCGATGACCTTGCGTTCACGTTGCGTAAGCAGGTCGAGGACGCGTTCCAACTCTTCGCGTTGGACGATCTCGTCGACCTCTTCGACCGGCGACGGAGCTTCCTTGTCCTCGATGAAGTCGCCGAGCATAGTGTCGCCCTCGTCACCGATAGGCGTGTGAAGGCTCGTCGGTTCTTGGCTGATCTTGAGCATTTCGCGCACTTTGTCTGGAGTCATGCCCATCTCGGCCGCGATCTCTTCCGGCGTCGGCTCGCGGCCGATGTCTTGCAGCAACTGACGCTGCACGCGAATCAACTTGTTGATGTTCTCGACCATGTGCACCGGGATGCGGATGGTACGCGCCTGGTCGGCCAGAGCACGTGTGATCGCCTGGCGGATCCACCAGGTTGCGTACGTCGAGAACTTGAAGCCGCGCTTGTAGTCGAACTTCTCAACCGCGCGGATGAGACCGAGATTACCCTCCTGGATCAGGTCCAGAAGCGACATGCCACGGCCGGTGTGTCGCCGAGCGATCGAGACCACGAGACGCAGGTTCGCCTCGATGAGCTGCCGCTTGGCCTCCATGTCCTTGCGCTCGATGCGCCGCGCCAGCGAGACCTCCTGTTCGGCAGTCAGCAGCGGCACCTTGCCCATCTCGCTGAAGTACATGCGTACTGGGTCGCTGGACGGCGACTTAACAGAGAGGTCGAGTTTGAGTGAACCTTCATCTTCGCCCACGGTCTCGGTCTCAGCTGCGTGCCCCTCACTATCGATGATGTCGATTCCGAGGTCAGCAAACACGGCGTGAATCTCTTCGATCTGCTCCACCGTGAGTTCAAGATCACCGAGTGCTGCGGCGATTTGGGGCGCCTTCAGGTACCCTTGTTCGCGACCCTCGTCGAGCAGCGCCTGGACCTCGTCCAGAGCGAGCACGCCGAGTTCTCCCTGTGGGGTGCGGTCTTCAGATTCGGTCACGCGTCGTCACCTGCCACGAAGTGATTGAGGAGTAAACAAGTTATGCTAGCAAAGTAGATTGTGCCCACGCAAGCACGGTAGAGAAACAACACCCCCCGTGCTGCGTACACTGTGACGCACCGCAAGAAGGAGGGCAAGATGGGGAACTGGCAGCTTCTCGATTACCCGAACGGTCGCACCGCGCAAGAGGCTCCCTCAGCGGCCATGCGGCGCCTCCTCGCGGGGCAGCCGGCCTACCTACTTCACGATCAAGTCGTGTTCGCCCTGAGCATGGAGACGCGTGAGGAAGACGGAGTTCGCGAGCGCACACTCGTCCTCGACGCGGTTGCCGCGCTGGGTGATCTCGGACACAGCGACCTGACCCGGATGCGCGAACGCGGGCCGTTTCGCAGCAACGCTCTGCGCCTGCCCGTATTCGCCGACGCCGGCGCAACCACTCAAGTTGCCGGCCTGCTAACCGAACGAGCCGGCCAAGCCTTCCTCGATCAGGTCCACGACGACCTTCACAAGTAGCGCCAGCGCACTCGCCGTTTGCCTCACTCCCCGCCCGGGAAGCTCACGACTACCACCCGGGCGGGCGGCAAAGTCAACTGCGAGGAGGCGCTCATGCCCCGGCCCATATGGAAAGGCGCCATCAGCTTCGGACTCGTCAATGTTCCCGTGGCGCTCTTCCCCGCCGAGAGCCGCGACACGCTGCGCTTTCGCCAACTAGACCGCAGCACCCTCTCGCCGGTTCGCGAGCAGCGCGTCAACGAACAGACCGGGCGAGAAGTCGCGTGGGCCGACATCGTCAAGGGATACGAGTACGAGCCAACGCATTTCGTCGTCGTCAGCGACGAGGAACTGGAGACTCTGGATCCCCGGGCGTCGCACACCATCGCCATCGAGACATTCGTCGCCGCCGCCGAGATCGACCCGCAGTACTACGATCGCCCCTACTACGTGGCCCCTACCCGCGGCGGTGAGAAGGGTTACGCCTTACTGCGCGAAGCCCTCAAGCGCAGCGACCGAGTCGCTATCGCCAAGGTTGTGATTCGCACCAAGGAGTATCTCGCCGCCGTGGTCCCAGTTGGCAAGCTGCTCCTGCTCGAACTCCTGCGCTACGCACACGAGTTGCGCGACAGCGCCGACCTCGAGATCCCCGACACAGACTTGGAGGCACTCGGCGTCAAAGACAAGGAACTCGTGCTCGCCGAGCAACTCATTGCAGCCATGGTCGAACCGTGGCGGCCTGAGCAATACCGAGACGGGTATCGTGACGACATCCTCGACCTCGTGCGACGCAAGGTCGAAGCCGCGCCGCCGCCCACTCCCCCTCCCGAGTCGGACGAGACAGCCCCGGCGCAGGTCATCGACATCATGAGTCTCCTGAAAGAGAGCGTCCGGCGCTGGCAAGACGAGCGCACGGCGGCCGCCCCACCCACGTTTGGATCGACCGCCGCTCGGCTACACGAAGAGTGAGTGAGGAAGGTGGTCCGCCGCAGGAGGCGGTCATGATAGGCACTACAAAACGAACGACAGATCACGCCACCATCAGGCGATGGGCCGAAGAACGCGGCGCCAGCCCGGCGGCGGTCAAGGGCTACGGGCCAGGACGCGAGGCCAGCGGCCTGCGACTGGACTTCCCGGACGTGCACGGCATCTGGCTCGAGGAGATCACCTGGGACGAATTCTTCCGGCGCTTCGAGGACCAGGCGCTCGAGTTCTTCTATCAAGACGTCGATCGCGAGGGTGAGCGCAGTAACTTCTTCAGGCTCATCAATCGCGGCAACGGCCAGCAGAGAGCCGCGTAGAGACCGTTGCCGCGCGCGTCCGACATGTCTCATCGCGCGCGACAAGACGCGGACGCGGGCCGCCGATAGCCAACTGCGAGCCCCGTGCGCGACGAACGAGCGACCGGCGACCAACGCCGGTCTGCTGTCATCCGCGCAGACTCGAGCGTACGATACGCATCGTAAACTGACCAACGTGCACCCAGGAGGTTCGCCCGTGCGCCGCATCGTCGCTCTCGCCGCCCTGCTTCTCGCCATCGTCGCGCTCGCCGCCGGAGGCTGCTCGTCCGCTTCCGACACATCGAGCGACGACGCAACGTCCGCCGGCGAGAGTGCAACGACACCGGCACAGATCACGCTGCCCGACGGCTGGACGATGACCGACGCCATCTCGGCCGAAGAGGTCGGCGCTATCACAGGCGAGACGATGGAAGTCTTCCCGGAGGCCTCGTCGGCGGCGCAATCGGGCAGGCCGGCGGGCGGCTTCGTCATCGCCGGCACGGCCGACTCCAAGATCTACTTCGGCGTCGACGTACAGGGCGGCGAATCCGGCTTCGAGTTGCAGAAGAGCTATGCCACCTCGGACTCAGTCGAGGAAGTCAGCGGCCTCGGCGACAAGGCATTCGTGTGCACGTTCTCCGATGGTCGCGCCGGAATCGTCGTTCTCAGCGGCGAAGCTGTGGTGCGCGTCGACTGGAACCCCGCCGTGTACACCGAGGATCCAAGCACATTTGGCAGCCAGCTCGCCGGCAAGCTGCTCGAGAACATGTACAAGTAGGCAGCCGCGCTGCGAGGGGGCGGGGGCGCCACGTGGCGCCCCCGCCCCCTCGCTGTTCATGAAGCCGGAGCGGCCTGCGCCAGAAAGCTCGTCACTTCGGTCGTGAAGACCTCCGGTGCGCGCATCGGGATGTAGTGATCGGTCTCCGGCAGTACCATCGCGATCGCATGACGCACACGCGTCGCCACACGCTGGGCCGCCGCCTGGGCCGCCCGTTCGTCACGATCACCCCAGATCACCAGCGCCGGCGTGTCGATCTCGCGCACACGCGGGTCCACGGACACATCGCCGATCTCCAGGCGACGGTTGGGAATCTGCGTGAGCATGGTGATGTTGTCGTGCACCATGGCACAGATCTCAGCATCGATCTCCGCCTCGGTGCGCAAAGGGCACCAGATGTCGAGGTAGAGATCGGCGGCCCGCGACGGGCGACCGGCGACCAGTAGCGTGAAGACCTCGGCAGCACGCAGATCGAGCAGTCCGTCGCTGTGATCGTAGACGGACAGCGACGCGGCGACGACCGCCCACACACGATCGGGACGCTCGAGGACGAAGTCGAGAGCGAGCGTCCCGCCAAGCGCGCAGCCCACAACCGCGACACGCTCGATACCGAGCGCGTTGAGCAAGCACTCGATGACTGCACTGGGCTGCCACGAACCCGACGGGTAGGGAGTACGCCCGGATCCCGGGAGCTCGAGGCGAATCGTGTGAAAACGGTCGGTGAAAGCCGTCCACTGGGCATCCCACATACGACTGTCGGCGGCCTCCCCGTGGAGCAGCAGAATCGAGGGACCCTCCCCGGCCTCCTCATACCACAGACGCCCGCCGCCGACGTCGACGTAGCCAACACTCACGACGCGACTCCCTCCATGATTGCGTGCAGGGAGTCTATCCCACGTCCGGCGCTCTACGCCGTGAGCCGTTTCCCCATACGCACGCGCGAACCCGTCGCATACGTGCTCACCTCTAGCACGTCCATGAGCGCCCGCATGAGAAACAGACCGCGTCCGTTGGTCGACTCCAGCGGCGGGCACTCGATGCGCTCCACACGTGCGGGCGCCGGACCGCGACCGGCGTCGGACACATCCACCCAGACGTACTCGTCATCCACGTGCATGTACACGTTGACCGGACGTGCCGCCGCGTCGCTCGACCGCAGGGAGTTGGCAACCGCCTCCTGTGTGGCGACGACAACGTCCGCCAGAACGCGGTTGTCGGCGCGAGAGGAGAGTGCCGCGCGCAGCGACACACGCATGGCGTGCAACTCCGCGGTATCACGAAGCTCGCGCGTCACCAGCGTCCTGCTGCCCATCTGCACGAACCTCCTGTACTCATCCCCCAGATCGACGACGGCACGAAGAGTCTTGAGCGTTTCTGCGACGCCTCTCCGCGATCTTCTCGCCTTCTGTGCGCCTTCCTACCCGCATGCGTCGGATCCACACGTCCGGACGCGGACGCGCTGCGGTCACACGTCTGCCACAGCAGAACGCGCGACGGCGAGGAGTGCCAGGTCGTCGGTGAGCAAACCGTCGGTGAAATCGACCACTGCGGCGGCGACGCGTTGCACCGCAGTCACAGGGTCGAGCATGGCGGCTTCGTTGAACAGCGCCCTCAGCCGCGGCTCACCGAACAGCACCCCCATCGCCCGCGCCTCGATGAGACCGTCGGTGTAGAGAAAGAGAAGCTCGTCGGGAGCGAGCGTTGTCTCCGCTCCAGCGAAGGCCATGTCGGGAAACGCACCGACCACCGGGCCCGTGGGATCGAGTTCGTCAACCGTCCCGTCGCGACGCATGACGAAGGCCGGCGTGTGTCCGGCGTTGCAGTACGCAAGACGCCCGCCACGATCATCGATTACGCCGAAGAACACGGAGGAGAAGACCTCGGGCGCAGAGGCGCGCAGGAGCACTTCGTTGACCGCGCGCATCACCTCGGCGGGCGACTTCTCGCGCTCCACTGCCTGCGCGCGCAGAGCGTTCTTCACCACCGAGGTGGTTACCGCGGCCTCGAGCCCCTTGCCGGACACGTCGCCGACGACAACGCCGACGACCCCCTTGGTCAACTCGAAGAGATCGTAGAAGTCGCCGCCTACCCGCGCCGCGACGGTGGCCGAGTGGTAGGCATGAGCGAAGTGGAAGCCCGGGATGCTCTCGGGCATAGCCAGTAACGCCCCCTGCAGAGTCTCGGCAATCGTATGCTCGTTGGCGAACAAGCGTGCATTCTGGAGCGCCAGCGAGACCGAGAGCGCGAGGCGAGTGGCAAACGTCACCTCGCGCTCCGAGAAGCTGGCCACCTCTCCTTTGTTATACACGAGAACGCCGACCACTTCGTCGCCGATCGCGAGCGGCACCGTCAAGACAGCACGTACCCCCGGTGGACGCGAAGATCCGGCCATGGCGCGGTGATCACCGAGGATATCGTCGAGTACGACCGGACCGCGACGGCGGCGCGCCTCTACCATGAACGGCACTTCCTCGTCTGGCCAGGCGCGTCCCACAAGGTCGATCGCGTAGCCGTGCTGGTAGCGCACGACCCAACGTGATCGCTCGGCGAGCGCAATCACACCAGAGGTCGCGTGCACCGCCCGGCCGCCGGACTCGAGCGCACCGGCGAGAATCGCGTCGCTGTCGAGGGTTGAGTGCAGCAGTCTGCCGGCCTCGTCGAGCGCCTCACCGAACTGCGCCTCTTCACGTTCCTTCTCGAAGAGCGCCGTATTGTAGATGGCGATCGCCGCCTGGTCGGCAATCCCTTGCGCCAAGCTCACATCACGACGTGTGAACCCCCACCGCTGATTGGCGTGATCGATCGTCAGGAGGCCGATCGTCCGTCCGCGCGTCACCAACGGCGCGACGACGCTGATCCGCATCCCCCAACTCAACGAGACGGATCCTTCCGAGAGAGGTATGGCTTCGTAGTCCACCAGCGCAGCTCGGCCGCTCTCCAGCGAGCGCCGCGCAGGACCGGAGAAGTCGTCGAGCGCAAAGATGGTGCCGACGGAGAAGGGATGCTCGCCGGCCGCAGCGACGATCGTCATCTCTTCGGCGTCGCTCAACAACGAGATCGTCACGCGAGCGTCACCGAAGCTCCGCGTGAGCGTCCGTGCCACGGTATCGAGCAACTGGCGCGAGTCTGTCTGCGAGGCGAAGGCGCCGGCGATCGTCAGGAGCATCTGCGAGATCTCGAGTTCGCGCGCGGCGCGCCGCTGAGCATCCACCTCAGCGTCGAACAGCCGCGCGTTCTCGATCGCCGTGGCGGCCTGGTCGGCGATCGCCTCAACAGCCTGGATCTCGTCTGGGCGAAAGCCGGCGCGCGCCGCCGGCGCCTCGAGAATCAGAAGGCCGACGAGCTTGCCTCGCGACGCGATCGGAACGTAGAGGCCATACCGCGGCGCGAAGCAATCGCCGAGGAAGTAGAGACGATCGTCTGGTCGCGCCTCGTAGTCGACGACCAGGGTGCTCGGAGCAGAGAAGATCCCGAGCACGTCACCAGACAGACTATCGAGCGGCGCATCGCCGCGCGCCAGGGGCGCGATTCCAGTCGAGGCGGCGATGTGCAGCATCGTGTTCGCCGCCTCGAAGAGAGCAATACTGACACGGGAGCCGGGAGCCGAGAGCAAGAGCACCTCGGAGAGCCGGTCGAGCATAGGAGCGAGATCCGTCCACTCGGTGAGCACCTTCGAGGCGCGCAGGAGCAGATCCGCGAGCTCAAGTTGTGTGTTCAGGGCGTCATAGAGACGCGCATTCTGCAGCGCGCCGCCCAAGACCGAACCCAGCTTGTCGAGAAAGTCCAACTCCGGCTCGCTGAACTCGCGCCGCGATGCGGTTACGAACACCACGGCCCCGAGGCCTACGCCTCCGGCGACAAGCGACGTTCCCACTGTACACAGCGGTCTGTCCGCTGAGTCGACGAAACCGTGCGAGAGCGCGCTGCAGACGGCGCGCGCGCCCCCGACCGTTCGCAGGAGAGTCGCACACGACAGAGTGCGCTGCCGTGTCGGTTCGTCGCACTCCTCGTCGATGAGCAGCGACCAGTGCTCGTCGCTGCAGAGCCACACTGCCGCGAACGTCACATCCAAGGCTTCGGCGGCTCGCTGCGCCGCGTGAGCGATGGCGTCCGCAGGCTCCCTCACCTCGCGAACGGTGTCGTTGACGACATCGAGCACGAGACTGAGCTCGCCGGCGCGCTGCAGCAGACGTCTCTGCCGCCTGCGCTCCTCGGCAAGCCGCGATCGCTGCAGAGCGAGGCCGAGCAGATCGGCCAGAGTATGAAAGAACGCCACATCCTCGGCGTTGACGTCGCGGGGGCGGCAGAAGGCAAGCGTAAGAACACCGAGTCGCGTCTCGCCCACGGCAACAGGCACAGCGATCTGACGATCCGCGACGCTCTGTTCCGATGCTGTACCGTGAGTCGCCATGCAGAGCAACTCATCGCTGCCCTCCACAAAGCAGTCGACGCTGCCGGATTCCAGCCCCAAATGCGTCGCGAGAGCGTCGAGCACAGCCGCAGCCGCCTGCTCCGGAACGTCTGCCCCGGCGGCGGCTACGTCGGCAAGAACACGAGCGCGCGCCCACGAGAGCTCGAGCTGGGCCGAAGCTCGGGCTCGCTCGAGTTCCTCGCTGACAACCGTCGCCAGCATTGCCAGTGCCCTGGACTCGTCGCCAGAGTAGTCGCGATCACTGCGACCGACGGCAATCTCGCGATAGGGTCCGCCGGACACGGCCAGCGGCGCGCGAAGCGCGAACGCGTACGGCCAGTCGCGCCGCTCCATCCCGCCATCCGTCACGTATCCGGCGGTGCTGGTCAGCGCCCGTGCGACGACGCTCCCGCACGCACGCGCCGATTCAGCAATGTCCTGGCGCGCACGCATGACCGCACGGATCTCGGTCATCGCCATCAGCGTCGCCCTCAATACCGCGTTGCCGGCACGTTCGCGCTCGTGCTCCGCCTCGGAGATCTTGCGCTGACTGACCTCGACCAGCACGACAGCGATACCCACGCTGACGGGGAGCACTCGGACCTCGAACCAGGCATGCCACCTCTCCACGTAGAGCTCGATGGACGTCTTGTTGCCCTCGTCCATGGCGGCACGCAAGGACGACTCGTAGTCGGCGTCAGAGAGCTCCGGGAGCAGTTCGAATAGCGTGCGTCCTTGCAGAGGCTCGCCGGTAGACCTCAGGTACGCCAGCAGCGCCTCGTTGACGCTGAGCAGCCGCCAGTCCCAGTCCAGCAGCGCAAACCCGTCATCGCACGTCTCCAGAACGTCGGCCAGACTCGTTCTCAGGTCATTCCGCGCGGTCTGTACCGCCGACTGGACACCATCGGAAGTTCCGCCCGCGAGGAGACGTTTGCGCATCAGCACCTCAGTGCCGCCATCAAAGCGAAAATCGACGTGGTCGACGAGGCGCCCGATAAGAAAGAGACCACGACCGCCAAGACTCGCCAGATCCGGCGTCTCGTCGAGTGGGAAGAGAGACGGATCGAAGCCCTGACCGTCGTCGCGCACCGAGATGACGAGTTCTTTGGCGTCGCAGTGCAGGCCGACTTCGATGGCTCCGGCACCCAGACTGTGGCTGAGAGCGTTAGTTGCCGCTTCCATCACGGCGAGGACAACTGCGTCACTCGCCTCTTCGTCCATCGGCAACTGCCGCAAGAAATCACGGATGCGGTCACGGGCGCGCGGCAGACGTGCGGCATCGCGCGCCAGAGTGAACTCAAGACGAATGTGGGGACCGTCCGCGCTCGTGTCTGAAGGACTCACCGTTCGCTGAAACCGTTCCTGGGGGGCCGCTGCAGGCCTAGTCTAACGCCGCCGCCTCCACGCTACGGCAACGCGCGACGGCTAGTCGAAGCAGCGGTAGCGGAACACCTCCGCGCCCGACTCGCTCGAAAGGTCAACACCCTTCGGCGTCAGCAGGAGGATGCTCTCGCCAATGCGATACATGTTCCCGTCCAGCGCGTACGCGAGGCCGGCACAGAAATCCACGACGCGCTCGATCAACGCTCGATCGCGAGCGTGGACGTCGACGATCACGGGGACACTCGACTTGAGACGGTTGCCGATACTCTCCACATCGTCGAAGGCGTGCGGCACCGCAAGAAAGAAATCGCGCGAGGTCTGACGCACGAGCACGAGCGTGTGCGCCCCGTCGTGTTCCTCGGCGTGGTCCTCGTAGTGCTCGTAGCGTTCGTCGTCGTACTCATCCTGATCGCCGCCGCCGAAGTAACCGACGGCCTTGCGCAACGATTGACCCACACCCATGATCCCTCCACGTTCAAGTCACACACGAGCGCGTCGCAGTTGTCCAGTCTTCGTCGACGCGCGAGATCCTCTGTCGTCACCACAGCTTCGCCACGCGCGCGCGTATGCCTCCCCGGCCCGGGTATAGTGCGCGTAGCACCGAATCATGTACGCCGCCACTGCGTAGCCGCGACCGAGGAGCACATAATGGGCACACGACGCCTCGCCATCATCGTCTTCGCCAGCCTGGCCCTCGCGCTCCTCGCGACTGGCTGTGGACTATCGCGCAGCGAGACCGGCAGCCCCAGCCCTTCGGCCAGCGGCGTCACGACGGAGCCAACGTCCACCTCGAGCGTCGCACCCAGCAGCTCAGTGAGCCCCTCACCATCAACCTCAACCTCAGCTTCACCCTCCACCACTAGGACCGTCTCGGTGTACTTCCTCCGCGGCAACTACGTGGGCGTGACCCATCGCCAGGTGAACGTCGCCGCGACCATCGCAGACGCGGCCCTCGAAGCGCTCCTGGCCGGCCCGACGGCGGAAGAGCAGGCCGCTGGGCTCCACACACAGATTCCACCAGGTACTGAGTTCCTCGGCCTCACCGTCGCCGACGGCGTCGCGACAGTCGACCTGAGCGGGGAGTTCGGCGCGGGCGTCGACCCGATCGAAGACCGCGGCCGACTCGGTGAAGTCGTCTACACGCTGACGCAGTTCCCCTCCATCGAGAGCGTCAACTTCCGCCTCGACGGTAAGCCTTTGGTGTTCCGTCGCGAAAACGGCAGCGCCATAGGCCGGCCGCAGTCACGTCTCACCTTCGAAGACGTGACGCCGGCGATTCTCGTGGAGCGGCCGGCGGTCAACGACACCGTGGAGAGCCCCCTCGTCGTGTCGGGCACGGCGAACACGTTCGAGGCTCAACTGATGGTCCGGGTGCGCGACGGAGAGGGCAACACTCTTGTCAGCGAGAGCGCCATGGCGACGTCTGGTTCGGGCACGCGCGGCACATTCAACGAGACACTGCGCTTCTCCGCAACAACGCCCACGATCACGCTTGAGGTCTATGAGATCTCGGCCGCCAGCGGACGGCCTATCCACGTCGTCAGTATCCCCCTGAACATGGTGAGCGCCAGCGCCAGTCCGTCATCTTCTCTGGCGCCTTCGCCGTCTGCGTCGGCGACGCAGTGAGAGCACCGACACACCACAGCGGTCGAGGCTCAGCGCTTGACACGAGAGTTCGCCGGCGACTGGAGCCCGCGTGAACAGCGACGATCTGCGCCGTCTCCTTGACGAAGTGTCGAGCGGCAAACTGGCAGTCGAGGCGGCGTTCGACCGACTCGCGCGACTGCCCTACGACGACCTCGGCTTTGCGCACATCGACAACCATCGCGCTCTGCGCCGCGGCAGCCCCGAAGCCATCTTCTGCGCCGGCAAGACAGCGGCCCAGGTCGTCGCCATCGCCGAGCGCATGGTCGACTACGGCCATCGCAACATCCTCGCGACCCGCGCGGACCGCGATACGCTGGAAGCGCTGCGCCAGCGCGTACCGGTCCGCGTTCACGAGGAGGTCAGACTGGCGGTAGTGAACCCGGTCGAGATTCATCTCACAGGCAGCGTTTGCGTGTGCACCGGCGGCACATCAGACATCGCAGTAGCCGAAGAGGCGGCGATCACCGCCGAGTGCTCGGGCAGCAGGGTTGAGCGCCTCTACGACGTCGGGGTCGCCGGCATCCACCGCCTGCTCGACAAACAGGAGGTACTTACCGGCGCAAACGCAGTGGTCGCCGTCGCCGGCATGGAAGGCGCCCTGGCGAGCGTCATCGGCGGCCTGGTGCGCTGCCCGGTCATTGCCGTCCCGACAAGCATCGGCTACGGCGCCTCGTTTGGGGGAGTCGCGGCACTGCTGTCGATGTTGAACTCGTGCTCGCCGGGCGTCTCTGTCGTCAACATTGACAACGGTTTCGGCGCCGGTTACCAGGCCGCCACGATCAATCGGATGGCGGCCGGCGCTTGAGGTAGCGCTCGAACCACTCGAGCACAATCTCGAACCGCTGCACACGGTGAACCGGACTGCCCGAACGAGTGAGCTCGTGCGACTCCTTCGGAAAACGTACGAGCTCAACCGGCTTGCGCAGAAGACGCAAGGTGACAAACAGTTGTTCGGCTTGCTCCACGGGACAGCGGAGATCGTCTTCGGAGTGAAGAATGAGGAGTGGCGTCTCGATGGCGGCGGCGTAAGTTGCCGGTGAGAGGCGCAGGTACGTCTGTGGGTCCTCGTAGAGGAACGCGCCGGTGTAGCCCTTGAGGTCCCAGCCCATGTCGCTCGAGCCCCACTGTGACACGAATTGATTCACGGCGCGCTCCGAAACAGCCGCTTGAAAACGCGTCGTGTGCGCGACGATCCACGAAGTCATGAAGCCGCCGTAGGAGCCACCCATGACACCGAGCCGCTCGGGGTCGATGAACTCGAAACGGCGGAGCGCCTCGTCGACCACCGCCATGCAGTCGTCGTAGTCGACCGAACCCCACCCCGTGCCCTCGGAGCCGTCGCCACGGATGGCGCGGCCCCACGCTTCGCTGTAGCCCGACGACCCGCGCGGATTGGCGTAGACGACGACGTAGCCGGCGCCTGCGTACACCTGGAACTCGTCGAAGAAGGCCGAGTCGTACTGGGAAAACGGTCCGCCGTGGATGTTGAGGAGCATCGGATAGCGACGGCCCGGAACGAAGTCTGCCGGCCGCATCACCCACGCCTCGACCTCGGCTCCGCCGGTCGAGACGGCCGTGAAGCGCTCCGGAGCGACCAACTCGCGCTGCGCGACGAACTCATGGGCAACGTCGCTCAGCCGGCGTGCCCCGTTGTACACCTCCGAGGGCCGCGTAGGCGACGAGGCCGTGTGTACGATGCTGCCGGCACGAACGTCGAACCCCGTGACCGTGGGCACGCCACCGACGACCAGACGCGGTTGCTCGGTGCGCGTGGCACGGTAGAGGTGCGTGACGCCCGCGTCCTCCACCGCAAAGACCACGCCGTCGCCGTCCCAGACGGGCTCCCGGAGCGGCGGGTAGGGAGCACAATTGCGATCGAGCGACGCCGTCACGGTATGCATGACGCCACTCTGCGCGTCGACGAGCGCGATCTGGCCGTGTCGGGGATCGTCGAAGACACCCGGGAAGTACTGAGCCGCCAGCCAGGAGCCGTCGGCAGACCAAGAGACGAGATCGATAGCGCCGCGGCCATCGGTTAGCCGGTGCGGCTCTCCACCAGTTGCGGCGACAACGTAGATATCGCGCACGATCTCGGTGTCCCAGAACGGGTGACGCGCGGAGACGAAGGCGATGCGCGCGCCGTCTGGCGACCACGCCGGGCAAGCATCCTCGAAGTCTCCGCTCGTGAGCTGTCGCGGCGGCGCACTGCCCTCGGCGGACACGATGAAGACGTGCGCCGGACGGTCGGCCGTCCACCCCACGTGCTCCAGCTTGTACTGCAGACGCGTGAAGCGCCGCGGACGGCGGCGACGCTCATCGCTCTCATCGTAGTCCGCATCGCGCACGCGAGAGACGAACGCCAGGGCCGCGCCGTCCGGCGACCACACGGCGTCCGTGACGTCTTCTGTAAGGTCGGTGAGCCGCTTCGGTTCGCCGCCGGTCGCGTCGACGACGTAGAGCTGGCGAACCTTTGCGTCGCGATGGGAGGTGAAGGCGATCCGCGCACCGTTTGGCGACCAGCGCGGAGCGACAGCGTCCCCGGCGCCGGTCTCGAGCCGCCGCGGCGCGGCCGACCCGTCGGTCACCGCGATCCAGATAGACCCCACGTAGTCGTTCGTCGCACGATCGATCCGTGTCGCAACGTAAGCGACATGCGTCCCATCGGGCGAGAGCCTCGGATCGGTCGCTGCAGACAAGGCGAAGACGTCGTCAGGGATCATTCCGCTCATGCGGTGCCTCTCTCTCGGCTTCCGTTCCGCGCTCACTCTACCGTCTGGCGAAGCGCGCGACGAGACGAGACGCGGTTGACGTTCGCGTCGCGGAGTCCAGGAGAGTGTTGTCAGCGACGACGGCGCGGCACCAACGCGCCAAGTCCTCGGCGCTCGCCACGAAATCGAGCCAGCATGGCGACGAGACCGATGGCGACGGCGCCTATTCCCAGCAGAATGGCGTAGCCGGCCCACGCCGGCAACGGCGTCTGACCCACGAGGAGAAGCACGTCCGTCACGAGTTCACTGTCGCAGCGTAGGCACGTGCCAGATCCTCACCCCACACTCGTGCACGGTCGAGCTCACCCTCTTTGAGTGGTCCGTACTTGCCACCGACGATGAAGCCGGTCGGCTTGCCGAGCGAGCGATAGCCGGCGTGCTCGAGCGACTTTCGAATCGAGGAGGCCGCGCTGCCGAACGGACCGCGGACTTGTGTATCGAATGCCGCCGCATAGCCGCGTCCGGCCGGCAGCGCCTCGAGCCAGACCTTCATCGGCGGCTGCGAGAGATCAGGCGGCGCCGGGGCATCCGCCGGAGCCACCGAAAGACTCTTGAGCGTACGCTCGCTCGGCATCTTGAACGCCAGCACCGGCGCCCCCACGACGAGCAAGTCGACACCGCTGAGCGAGGTACTCGACGCCTCCGCGGTGGAGAGTGCGCGCGTGCCCGCGCCGAGTCCTTCCGCGATCGCGTGTGCGATCGCCGCGGTGTTGCCCCAGAGAGACTCGTAGACGACGACTGCATTCATGACACCGCCACCCCTTTCGCTGTCCATCGGCAATCTTCAGCGTACACCCCCGACGGACCGTTGCGAGGCCATGCTCCACGGCTCGTCGCCCGGCACGCACGAGAGGCAACGAGGGCAGAGCTTGCCGCATGCAACGCCGGGTATATCTCCTTCAGAACAACTCATCACCCACCCTCACGGAGGTGACACCATGATCGTCGCATGGGATCAGGCTTTCAACGCGAAATGGACGCGCAAGGGCGAGACCAAACCCGCCACGTACGATGTCCACGTCGAGTTCGAAGGGCCGGCGCGCCCGTTCATGACGGACGCCGGCCCCATCATCGCCGCGATCGGCGAACTTGAGGGCAAGGACCTCAAGGAAGCCGCCGGACGGTCGTCGCTCGAGTCCGTCGTGCTCCACATCAAGGGCCTCGTTGAGCCGCGCCTGGAGCCACAAGACAAGCTTCGCCGCGTCTCCGTGGTCGAAAACGGGGCCTTCCGCGTCGAGGTCTAGCGTCGCACGCGGGTGCGCGAAATGAGACGGGCCCGGGTGGACACCGCATCCACCCGGGCCCGTCTCACAACGGTGCGGCGGACCTACTTGACGATCAGCTTGGCCGCGCCACGCGTAGTCTGCGCGTTGCCCGCCAGATCGACGGCATCGACGCGTATGAGATAGGTACCCTTCGGCAAATTGACTCTGAACGAGCGCGCAGCCCACTTATTGGTCCCGACCCCACTGTACCGCTTCAGCAGGTACGTTTGGCCCTTCTTGCGCACCAGGATGTTGACGCTCGCTCGCGGCGTGACCGCGGTCACGTTGAACTTGATCTTCGCCTTGTGGCCCCGCTTGACGGTCGCGTTCTTAGCCGCGACGGTCGGCTTTGTCGTTGCAACGAGCACAGTCGTCGTCTTGATCTCAGAGCGAATGCCGACATTGTCGACACCGCGATAGCGCACCGTGAACGGCCCATCACCACTGAAACGCGCCGTCTCGCCCTGCGTCCAGTTCACGTCATCCGTGCTCCACTCCGTAAAGGCATAGCCGGAGCCCACGTCCGTGCCGGAGAAGTTGACGCTCACCGGTCCCGCCTGCCACGCGCCGACGAAGTCGCTGGCGGTAACGACCGGAGCCGTGACGTCGAGCTGCACTGTTCGCGTCTTGTAGCCGGTGAGGACTCTGACGGCGCTCTGCTGCTGGTCCCAAACCCAAGTCTGTCCCTCGAAGTTGCCCCACATGTAGCTCGGTGTTCCGGCGAACACGGTCGACGTGGGATCGTAGTCGGCGGGAAGCGCCGCGTCGACGGACCCGAAATCGATGGTATGGAACGCGCCCTGGACCGCCGGCCAGACCGGCAACGAGGTCACGAGCGTCGTCGCAGGACTCAATGTGGCGTTGATCGTCCAGGGGGTCGCCATGTCGACGCGATACGCGGTAGCGGCGACGCCAGCGCCCAGCGCCTGATCGGTCGCCGTGAGTTGGTACGGAACGAGTCCGTTGATCCAGCCCGACGGGCCGTCCGTCGTCGGCGGCCGCGTGTCGATCATGACCGGCGTAGACTTCGACGCCTCGTTGCCGGCCTTGTCCGCCACCTTCTCCTCGAGCGTGTACACGCCGTCGTCGACGGCACCGCCGCGCACGTCGAACCACACCGTGTCACCGGAGTGGACGGCGTGCCACTCGCTGAACCACGCGTCTCCGTGCCAATCGGGTAGCCGCCACGACATGAGGCTCGGGCTCAGGCCGCTGTTGTGGTCGCTGGCGGCAAATGTGATCGGGAACGAGAAGACGACGGGCAGCACGGCGTTGGACGGCGCGTCGCTGGTGAACTTGGCGCTCGTGCCCAGGTAGTCGTTGATCCACCAAGACGGCGCGCTGTTGCCAAGCAAAGCGCCCGGCGCGTTGCTCGCCGTAGGCGTGGCCGCAAGCGCCGAGGTCGCGAAGACGGCGACGAACACAACGATCACGGCCTGAGTGACGGCGAGTCTGCGACTTGTTCTCGGAATACTCAATGCGGCCCTCCTCCTGCCACGTCCTGCCTCCGCGCGTTGGGAGACCCTCACAGCATCATACCTCCGCGAGGCTGATTGCTGTCCGTCTAGTTCGGTCTCGACGGTCGCCGTACCTGCGCAAACAGAAGGAAGAAGGGGAAAACTGCACCAGGAGAGCGTAGCCCCAACGACGTGTGAGCCCGGGGGCGGATGGGCCAGTCCACCCCCGGGCTCACCGGAGCGTTCGCCTAAGCAGCGCCGCGGAGCGTCGGCGGTGCTCGCGCCGCGTCGGCGCGCGGCGTCGCCCCGGTATACGAGAGCGGCGACTGTGCAACCGCGACCGCCGTGGCGCGCGCGGCGCTGGAGGCGGATGTCTGCATCCATACGAAGAGTGAGTCGGTCCACGACGAAGCCGACTGCTGGACGCCGGTATTGGCCGGAGCGACAATCGCGCTCGTGCCGCGTGTGCTCGTGACCTGTAGTTGATTCGTGCTCGCTTGCGCGGGCATCGCGCCGAACACTGGAACCGTAACCGCCGTGAGCATCACGATGAGCCTGTACATGCCAACCCCTTCGTCGTTGATAGAACCAGTATCGCCCCCCGGTCTGAGCTCCAGCTGAGCGGTCTCCCTGAGCTTCCTGTGGATTCGGATCATTTCGTCAGCGGCTGGCACGACGTCGCCAATGCCAGCATCAGATCGTTCGGCAGTTGATCGTCAAGGGTGTTCAGCACCCAGTAGAGGACACCGTTCTCCTTCCAGGCGATCATGTGCAGGTGCCCGCTCTGCTTGAAGAGCATGTAGCGTCGACCGTCCACGACGCGCACCGCAGACGGGTGAGCAATCGCCGGTGGATCGGTCCAGCGCAGCGCCTGGATGCTCCACGAGCCGCTGCCGTACGTGCCCACGACCACCGCCGCAGCCACACGACGTCCCTCTGTGGTGCGGATCGCGTAGGCACGAAACTGGTCGTAGGCGAGCCCGCTCGCCCAGACGGTCGGCGCTTCAAGCTCGAGCGGCGTCTTCTCGGCGAGCGCCGACCACGAGGACAGATCGACCTTCTGCGTCGTCGCGTCCGCGGCTTCGGCGTAGCTCGCCGCCGTGCGCGCCGCCGACGCAGATGGAGGAGCAGCGGTCTCCGACGTAGACGCCTCGCTGGACTCCTCGACCGCCTCATCGGTCTCCTCGGCCGCTTTCGCCGCCCGCGACGGCGCCAGGAAGGCGTCCACCGCGTCGTCCACCTTCGCCTGCGTCGCCACCACGTACGAGACGCCATCGATGGTCGGCGTCGAACCCGTAACGCGCACGCTGGTGACGTCGCCGGTGTCGAGATCGCTCACGAAACCCACGATGGGGAGAATCTGATCCAGCGTATCCAGATCGGTGCTGGTGTGCGTGCAGATCGCCTTGGTCAGACGAATGACGCGCTGCCAGTCGGTACTCCATCGTTCCGCCTGACGCTGCACCTCACGCAGAAACAGCTGTTGCCGCAGCATGCGCGTGAAGTCGCCGCCTTCGTCGTGACGACTGCGGACGAAGTTGAGCGCCTGCTTGGCGCCGACGAGTTGGTACCCGGGCTGCAAATCGATCGACTTGTAACTGGCGCTTTCGGGAACGTAGTAGCGCCGGTCGATGGACAGGTAGACACCACCGAGGATGTCGACCGTCTGCCAGAAGCCATCGAAGTCGATCTGCACGAAGTGATGGATCGAGAGGCCGGTGAGACGCTTCACCGTCTTGATCGTCAACGGCACGCCACCGTAGGCGTAGGCGGCGTTCAGTTTGTCGACGCCGACACCGGGGATGTAGGTGCGCAGGTCGCGCGGCAGCGAAAGCATCGCGACAGTCCCCGTGTCGGGGTCGAGACGAAGAATAATGATGGTGTCGGAGCGACCGTTGCTCCCCGCCTCAGCGTAATCGCTGCCGAGCACGAGGATGTTGACGGCGTCGCCGGTGAGCGACGGTTGCAGTTCCGCACGCGCTTCAGCGACGGTCGCTTGGATACTGGAGGTCTTGGCGCTCAGGGTCGCCGCGGTGGCGCTGGCCCAGCCTACGGCAGCTCCGGGAAGCGCCAGGGCCGCCGCCGTCACAAGCACCAGACCCACCTTGATCAGGCGGCGGCGGCCGCAGGCGAGATACAGAACTGAGCCGGCGGCGGCGGCGAGTGCGGCCGCCGGGCCAACCCACATCAGCCAGTCCGGCAGACTGCCACGAGAGACGACGAGGCGCACGACGCTGTACACATTGCCGAGGGCCGTGCGCCCGCAGAGCACGCTCAGGGCAACGGCGGCGACGACGAGCATGATGAATGCGGATATCTGCGCCCAGCGTACCCAGCGACGCTCCGCCTGCACCGCGGAGTCGGAATCGGAGTCGTCGGGGATCTCGTTGTGCGCGTCCATGCTCAGCGAGCACGCTAGCGAGCGGCGCTGAGCGAGAGCTGAGAGACTCTATCGAGCTATCTGAGAACGCACGGCGCGCCGCCAGCCGCCCTCACAGCGGCGCGGGCCTCACTGCTTGTGCGCGACTTCCTCGAAGACGTTGAGCTGCTGTTCGAAGTGCGCGTCCCACGTCCAGTACTTCTCGGCGAAAGCACGCGCCGATGCCCCGAGCCGCTCGCGCGCACCGCGATTGCGCAGCAGAGTGATGACGGCGTCGGCGAAGGCCCGTGGTTCGTCGCGCAGCCACACGTGCTCCACATCGCGCGCCTGGATGCCCTCGTTGGCGACCGGCGTCGCCACCACCGGCAATCCCGCAGCCATGGCCTGAACAAGCTTGTTCTGCATACCGGCGCCGATGCGCAGCGGGGCGACCCCAACCTCGGCGCGCAGGAGATAGTCGTTCACATTGTCGACCTCGCCGGTAACGACGATGCGATCGTCGCGCGCCAGCGCCAACACATCGCGCTGCGGCTGGCGGCCGACGATCCAGAAGCTCGCCTCCGGCACGGCGCGCTCGACGATGGGGAATACGTCTTGAGCGAACCAGGTCGCGGCATCGACATTGGTGTACGTGCCCATCACGCCGCTCATGACGATCGCACCAGGTTCGCGGCGCGCCTGCTCCACCAGACCGGCAGCCGGCACATCCTGGCCGTGCGGCTGAATCACGGCGTTGGTCAGCGGCACCGTCTTGCTGATCTCGTCGATGTCGCGCTGCCCGATAAGGAAGACCTTGTCGAAGTCGCGACTCACGTTGGCTTCGTACGGCCGCACCTTGGCCGCCTCGACTTGATAGAAGACGCGCCGAGCTGGGTCGCTCACGTTCTCGACCATGCGCTGCAGGTTGAGCGCCTGCGATATCTGCAGACCTATGACCTTGGCCACGGGAAGATCGCGAGCGAACTCCGCCATGCGAATAAGGTGGACGTACACGAGATCGTAGTCTTGTGTGGCGACGGCCTCGCGAATCATCTGCGTCATTCGCGCCGAGGTGAAGTAGCCGACCTGCATCGGCAGCTGCCTCGGCAGCGAGAGTGCCGTATTGACGTACGCCATCCACTTGGGCAACTTGATGATGCCGATGCGCCGGCAGAGCGGGCCGAGCTCCTGGCGCACAGCTCGGCCCTCGGCCTCGTTCTCGACGAAGCAGGCCAGATCGACCTCGATCCCGTGCCCGGAGAGAAACCGGATCATTCTGTCGATGGTCATTTGATCGGCGCGCGTCGGCGGCCACGGCGGCCGTGACGAGAGGATGAGGATTCTCACGTGAGCCCCCTGCCCTACTCCAGACGGATGACGGCCTTGCCGTCCGCGCGCCACTCCTCGTCACGACGGTAGCGTGCGGCCCCATGGCCGATGACGACGACTTCGGCCCCCGCCAGCACCTCGTCGAGGTTCTCGTGCAGGAGCGCCGAGATGTGTGGAATGCGCTCTTCGAGGAAGGCGCGATTGCTGCCGTGCAGAGCGGAGAGTTGCACGGCGGGGTCGTGAATCTTGAGGGCGAAGCCCTTGCCGAGCAGCCGCTCCGCAAGCTCGAGTAACGGACTCTCGCGCAGATCGTCCGTCCCCGACTTGAAGGCGAGCCCGAGCAGCGCGACCTGCCGGCGGCCGGTCGCGACAACAGCCTCGAGACCGCGCAACACCTCGAGTTCGTTGCTCGCCAGTACAGCGTCGAGGACCGGCACCCGCACATGCGCGTCGCGCGCAGCGGAGGTGAGCGCGCGCAAGTCCTTGGGCAGGCAACTGCCGCCGAAGGCGAACCCCGGACGGAGGTAGGCGGGCGACGCGTTGAGCTTACGATCGGCAGCGAAGACCTGCATGACGCGCGCGGGATCGGCGCCGCGCGAGGCCCACACCCGAGCCGCCTCGTTGGCAAAGGTGATCTTGAGCGCGTGGAAGGCGTTGTCGGTGTACTTGACCGCCTCGGCGACCTCAAGCGGCACTACGAAGCGCTCGGCGTGGACACGCTCGTAGAGAGCGAGGAGGCGAGCGCCGACACCCTCGACGCGCTCGCCGATGAGCACCCGGCTCGGCTTGTCGTAATCGTCCAGCGATGAGCCCTCGCGCAGGAACTCGGGATTGACGGCGACGTCCCAGCCGTCGCCGACCTCACGCCCCGAGGCCTCCTCGACCACCGGAATGACGTGCTCGCGCGTGCTGCCCGGCAACACGGTGCTGCGCACGACGACGATGTGCTCGGGGGCGGCGAGCGACAAGTTGCCGCCTATTTGCCCGGCCACCTCACGCACGTAGCCGAGATCAAGAGAGCCGTCGCGGCGCGATGGTGTGCCGACGCAGATGAGCGACACGTCGGCGCCGCGTAGGCCCTCGGCAATATCCGTGGTGGCGCGCAGCCGACCTTCGGTAACCATGCGCGCCGTGAGCTCGTCGAGCCCTGGCTCGAGTACCGGGGGCCGACCGGCCGAGATCATCTCCACCTTGAGGGCGGCCGGGTCGACGCCGACGACATCATGCCCGTCACGGGCCAGTGCCGCGGCCGTCACTGAGCCCACATAGCCAAGACCGAAGACCGCGACCTTCACATATCCCTCCTGGGCGACGCCCGACTGCCGGCTCGTCCGCGGGCAGGCACACACAGCCGCCCCCGCGGCGCGGTTAGCGCGATGATACCAGAGCCGCGCCCGACAACCGGCCGTCAGAAGCACCGGAGAGCGGTGGCGCGAGCGCCGAGACGAGATCGGGCATACTACAGCCATGGCAACTAACCCAACTACCGTACCCGTCATCGACGTCCAGGATCTCGTCAAGGTATTTGGCGACACGCGCGCCGTGGACGGCGTCAGCTTCCGCGTCGAGCACGGCGAGCTCTTCGGTTTCCTCGGACCAAACGGCGCCGGCAAGACGACGACGATCCGCATTTTGGCGACGCTCCTCTGCCCCACATCGGGGACAGCCCGCGTCGCCGGATTCGACGTCTGCGCCCAGGCGCACGAAGTGCGCACACGCCTGGGCGTCGCTCTCCAGGCGCCGTCGCTCGACGCCTTCTCGACGGGGCGCGAAACCCTGGAGCTCGCCGGCCGCTTGCATCGCGTCCCGGCGGCCGAGATCCGCCGCCGCAGCCATGAGCTCCTTGAGCTCATGGGGCTCACCGGAGCGGCCAAGAAGCTCACCGGCACCTACTCGGGCGGGATGAAGCGTCGCCTTGACCTCGCCAGCGCGCTCATGCACCGGCCCGAGCTGCTCATCCTCGATGAGCCCACCGAGGGCCTCGATCCGCAGAGTCGTATGGCGCTCTGGGACGAGCTCGAACGCATCAACCGTGAGGGCACCACCATGCTCCTCACGACGCACTACATGGAAGAAGCGGATCGACTCTGTTCACGCCTGGCGATCATCGATGCCGGCAAGATCGTCGTCGACGGCACGCCGGCGACGCTCAAGGCCGGCATCGGCGCCGATACGGTCGTCCTGCAGATCGACGACGGCAGCGCCATCGCCGTGGTGCGCAGCCTGCTCGCCGCGCTGGTCTCGGGCGAAGACATCGTCGAGCAGCCCGGCGGTGTGCAGCTCTCGGTGCAGCACGCCAGCGCAGCGGTTCCGGAGATCATGCGTCGCCTCGACGCCGGCGGCGTACGTATCAGCGGCCTGCAGATGAGCGCACCGAGCCTCGACGACGTCTTCACCAAGTACACCGGGCGCCACATCCGTGAAGAGACCGCCAACCAGCCCATCATCCTCGGGTGGTGACGATGCGCCGCCTCACCGACTTCGCCTTCGAGTCGTACTACTTGGGCATGCGCACCACTCGACGGTTCCTACGCGTACCGGCGAACTGGATCAGCATCATCTTCTTCCCGCTGATCCAGCTTCTCGTCTTCAGTCAGCTCTACAAAGACATCGTCGCTCTGCCCGCCTTCGGCGGAGGCTCGTACCTCGCGTACCTGGCACCCGGACAGATCGTCTTCGCCGCCTTCATGGCGGTGGGCTGGGCCAGTTACGGACTCCTGGTCGAGTACCGCAACGGCTACCTCGACCGCCTGCGAACCAGCCCCATCGGCCGCTGGTCCATCCTCGCCGGCGAGATGCTGCCGCTCTTCTTCCAGGCCGCCGTGATGGCCGGCGTCCTGCTGATCGCCAGCCTGCTGCTCGGCGCCGGCCTCAAGACGGGCATCGGCGGTTTCGTGCTCATCTTGCTGCTCTCCGGCGTGTTCGGCATCGCCTTCGCCGGCGTCAGCTTCATCCCGGCGCTGGTCACCAAGAGCGAGCAGGCCACAAGCGCTCTCTCGCTGCTCATGTTTCCACTGATCTTCATCTCGACCGCCTTCGTGCCGCGTGAGCTCATGCCCGGTTGGATGCAGATCGTCAACGACTGGAACCCGGTCAGCTACGAGATCGAGGCGATCCGCGCCCTCATGACCGAGGGCTACGACTGGGGGCTCATCGGCGCGGCGTTGCTCTCCAACGCGATCGCCGGCGTCATCCTGCAAATCGGCACGATCATCGCCTTCCGCAGGCTGGCGCGCTAGAAGCAGGAACCGCCGAACGACCCGATCGGCTGTAGCCTCATGTGACAACGCAAGAGGAGCGCCCCCGCTACGTCCAGCGCCCCAGATGCCTATTCGTACCTGAGCGCCATCGTTGGCTCCACGGAGGACGCCTGCACCGCGGGGCCGATGCCGGCAATCACACCGACGGAGGCCGCCACGGCAATCGCCAGCGACACCGTGAGGGCGGAGAAGGCCGGCGCGACACTGAGCGCGGACCCGCCCACGTACGCCGCGCCGATGCCGACGGCCAGCCCGAGAAGGCCGCCGATGATGCTCGTCACGACAGAGTAGACCAGGAACTGCACGACAATGTCCCGCCGCGTCGCGCCCACAGCACGACGAATGCCGATCTCGCGCGTGCGCTCACGCACCGTGACGAGCATCACGTTGGCGACCCCGATGCCGCCGACGATCAGGCTGATGGCGGCGATGGCGGCCATGAGCTCCGTCAGCGTCTGAGTGCTCGACGACACCGCCGAGGCGATCGAGCTCGCATCGACGATCTGGAAGTCGTTCTGGTCGCTCGTCGCGAGGTTATGCTGCGTGCGCAGCGTGGCCTCCACAGCCGCCGAGAAGGAGTCCACGGCCTCCGGCTCCGCTTGCACACGAATCGACGAGATGTCCGGCCGAAAGGCAACCAACCGCCCTTCCATCGAGCTCAGCGGCACGAGTACGCTGCTGTCGACCGAGGCGAAGCTGATGCCGCCCTGTTCCTCGAGGACACCGATCACGGTGTACGAGACGGAATCGATCCTGATCGTTTGGCCGAGCGCGCGCAGCGGCGTGAGATCGAGATCCTCCAGCGTCGTCGCACCCAGTACCGCTACGGGCAGAGCGCGGTCGACGTCGAACTGACTGAAGAAGGTGCCGGCAACGACCGTGAGGTGATCGATCTCGGCGATCTCGGGATACGAGCCCGTGATCGTGGCCATCGCGCTCGTAGAGTCGTACGTTACGGTCGCGTTGGTGTCTACGGTGGCCACCGTCTGCTTGACGCCGGGAGTCTCATCGACGGCCGTAAGGTCGCTTGCCGAAAGACCGTCCGAGCTCGACGAGAAGCGACTCGCCTCAACCGTGATCGTATCGGTGCCGAAGGCGGTGAAGTGGCTCTCGACCTCCTTCGTCGAGCCGGTACCGATAGCGGTGAGAGCGACGACCGCAGCCACGCCGATGACGATGCCGAGGATGGTGAGAACAGCCCGCAGCGGGTTGGCCCGCAGACTCGAGAGCGCGAGACGCAGCGACTCGAGGAAGACGATCACTGGCCACCACCCTGCGGGCCCATCTGACCACCGCCGTTCTGGAATCCACTGCCGGGCACGCCGCCCGGCATGCTGTTCCGATTCGTCTCCGTTGACGTGCCTGTGCTGGTGCTTGTCGCGCCGCTCGTGAACTCACCCGTGACGATCGTCTCACCCTCGGTAAGGCCGCTCGTGACCTCCGTGTACTCGGAGGTGGCCAGGCCCGTCTCGATCTGGCGGGTAACCGGCTCGCCATTGACCATGACGCGCACGTACGACGTACTCGTGTCGCCGGTGATTGCGCTGGTAGGTACGAGCAGCACGTCGGTTCGTTCGGCGATAACGATCGTGAGCGTGCCCGTCATCCCTGAGCGCGCCACATCGGGCATGTTCCTCGGCCTGACCGTGATCGCAAACTGCGTCGACCCAGATGACGATCCGCCCGACGCGGAGGTCGCGTCGCTGGCGATGAAGGTGATCACGCCGTTGAAAGCATCGTCTGTGTACCCGTCGATCGTCATCTCCGCCTTCTGGCCGACCTCGAGCTGGCCGATGTCGGCCTGCGATACCTGGGCCGTCGCGATCAGAGCCTGGGGCACGGAGATCGACGCCAGCGCCGTGCCACCGCTCACCTGGCTGCCGAGCGCCACGTTCCAAGAGGAGATAACGCTCCCCTTCGGAAGCCACACGAAACGGCTGACATCGACCACACCCGTCTTGCTGAGTCCGTTGTCGGCCTGCCAAGCCTTGTAGGCGGTCTCTGTGGCCGACGTGAAGCGACCGTTGATCGCCTTGGTGTAATAACCGCCCGCCTTCAAGGCGCGCTGCAAGGCGATGACGTTGGCGCGCTGCTCGTTCGTTGCCAGATCTGTTGACAGATCCTTCCACAGCGGCGCCGGACTGACGAAGGCGAAGATGTACTTGCCGGAGACCTTGAGGAGGCGCTGTAACGTCTGCGGGGCAGCGCCTTCAGCCGCCAAGAGCCGCGTGACGATACCACTGACACTCGTTGACGATACTGTGCTCGTCGTGGTCGTCGTCGTGGCGCTCGCGCTGCCGACGGTGCCGCTGCCGCCCGAACTGCTGCCGCCCGAACTGCTTCCCCCGGAGCCCGAGGGCAGTTCACCGGATGTCGGCGTCGGGGTTGGGGTGGGCGTGGGCCGGCCGCTCGACGTGGGCGTAGGCGTGGGTGTAGGACTGGGCGTATCTGTGGGAGTGATCGTCGGCGTCGGGGAAGGCGTCGGAGAGCACGAGGCGTAGGCGGCGAAAATCGGGTCGACCGAAGCCACAGCGCCGGATCCGGACGCAGTCGCAGCAAACGCGACTTCCTGTGCATCGGCCGCATCTGCCGTGGTGCTGTCTGTATCCGCCGTGGTGCTACTCGAACTACTGGACGTGCCGGCGACAGAGATGCTCGTCGCCGTTTGACCGGAAGCCAGCGTGAAGTCGGCCTCGATGGTCTGCGAGAGCGTGCCTTTGCTGACGGTGTCAGTGAGATAGGTCACCGGCGTCGCCTCGTCGCCGCCGAAGTACCAGTACAGCCCCCCGCTCACGGCGGCAGCGACGATGACGAGGGCGCCGAGGAGCCACCAGCGTCTGCGCTTCTTCATGCCCGCTCTCCTTCAGTCTGCGTTGGCGTCGCGCGCTGCGCGCTCACTGCTCGGTGCCACCCTGCGGAAGTCCGGGCGCATCGGTCGGCATCCCGGGGCCCATCTGATCCTGGCCGGCGCCGGGACTGGCGAAGCCACGCCCGGCGGAGAAGCTCCGCGACCACACAACGCTCTCACCGACCTCGAGACCAGAGACGATCTCGGTCATGCCGCCCGCTTGCTGGCCGACGACGACATCGCGCGAGCTCGTCGTCCCGTTCGCGAGCACCTGAACCGTCGCGGAGTCGCCAGTGCCCGTGATCGCATCCGTGGGAACGATGACGACATCGCTGGCGAGCACCGTAGTCTGGATGAGCGCCATGCCCGTCGACTCGTCCGTCGCCTCGACGTCAGTCGGCGCCTCGTCAAGCTTGATCGTGACGGCGACCGAACCATCGCTGTTCGCAGAGACGGCGGTCACCGTACCGGAGATGCCTCCATCGCCTAGGTCGCCGCGACCGAACGCGTCCCCGTCGCCGGATGCACCCGGCTGACCGTCGCCCGAGGACGGCGCGCCGCTCGGTCCAGTCGTGGGAACACCATCCACGCCGGGGCTACCCTGCGGTTCCGGCGCGCCGCTCGGGCGTGTCGACCCCGACGGCAGAAACACGACGGTGGCCTTCTGGCCCACGTCGACCGCGCTCGCGTTCTCCTGCGCCACGGTCGCCACCACCTTCGTCGTCTTCTCGTCGACGACGGCGCCGGCGATACGGCCCGTGGTCGTCTCGGTCAGATCGCCGCGCGTCACCTCCGTAAGCACCTGCATCGCGGTCGGCGCAGCCGCGCCGTTGGCCGCCGGCGTCTGCGTCTCGTCACCGCAAGCCGCGAGTGCCGCCGCGGCGAGACAGGCAAACGCGATCACGCCGACGAGAAAACCGCCGCGGCGAGTGCGGCGCGCTCGCCGCTGGGATTGGGCAATACTGAGTCGTCTCATACGTGCGCCTCCGCGTACGTCGCGTGATCGTGCAGCTGGCCTTCGCCGAGCACGAGTCGCCGGTCGGCATGCTCGGCGACATCGTCCTCGTGCGTGATCATGAAGATGGTGTGGCCGCTTGCGTGGAGGCGATCGAGGATCTCGAGCACCTCCGCAGTAGCGACCAAGTCGAGGCTGCCCGTCGGCTCATCCACGAGGAGCAACTCGGGATCGCCGACCAACGCGCGCGCAATGGCCACCCGCTGCATCTGACCTCCCGAGAGCTCGCCGGGATCGTGGTCAGCGCGGTCTTCGAGACCCACAGCGGCCAGCGCCGCATGGGCGCGCTCGAGCCGTTCCTGACGCCGCAGCCCGCGATACACGAGCGGCGTCGCTACGTTCTCCAGCGCCGTGGTGCGCGGCAGAAGGTTGTGCAATTGGAAGACGAAGCCGAGCAGGTGATTGCGCAGACGCGAGCGTTCGGCATCGTCGAGCGCAGAGACATCGTGACCGCCGAGGATGTACTCCCCCGAGTCGGCGCGGTCGAGGAGTCCAAGGATGTTGAGAAGGGTCGACTTCCCCGAGCCGGACCTCCCTGTGCACGCGACCCATTCACCGCGTCGTACATTGAGCTCGAGGTCTTTGAGCACGGGCACGGCGATCTCGCCACGACGGTATGTGCGCTCGATCCCGGTCGCCTTGATGACGGTGTCATCCGCGACGGCTGAAACGGTCCCCGCGAGCCCCATTGATTGCTCCCCCAGCATGAGCGACTTGCGCACTGTTCGTCCCCCAGGCGCGGCTCCTGAGTATGCGAGAGCAACCTGTGGACTGGCTGAGAGAACGTCAAGGAGAGGCTGAGAGGATCGCGCGCCGCTCAGCGAAGACGGCCAGCGTCTCGTCGACGCGCCGGCGCAGCCACACCTCATCAACTTCGCTGTCGTGGACGAAGGTGATCTCGTTCTCGTGCGTCCAGTCGCGTGTCGCGTCGCGACCGCCAAGACGCTCATACAGCCGTGAGCCGGGCAGCGGCATGAGAACATTGAAGGAGATCTCGTCTAGCGGCAGTTCGAGCGCGAACGCAAACGTCTCCTCGATGGCGGCAACATCCTCACCCGGATAGCCGACCATGAAGAACGCACCTACAGCGATGCCCGCCTCGTGGTAGATCTGGGTGGCGCGCACGCCCTCGGCGACGGTCGCGCGCTTATTCATCAACGCGAGTGTCGCCGGGCAACCGGACTCGAGTCCCAGGTAGACATGGCTACAGCCAGAAGCCGCCATTAGAGATGCTAGGTCGGCGTCGACTCCGCTGGCTCGCGACAGGCAACTCCAAGTCATCCCACGAGAGCGTGCACGACGGCAGAAGTCCTCGACGAAGACGCGTCGCAGGGTGAAGGTGTCATCGGCAACCCACACCGCGTCGTAGCCCAAGTGGCGAAGCTCGTCGATCTCGGCGAACACGCCGTCCAGATCACGGTGACGAACGGTATCGCCGAACACGGGCTTAGAGCAGAAGTCGCAAGCGAAAGGACAGCCGTAGGTGGTGATCACCGGGGCGACCTTCTCACCGACACGCGCGATCGATGCAGCCTGATACGCGCGGTGATCAAAGTCAGATCGGTCTGGCGGCGGGAAGACAGCGAGCTCGGACTCGCTGTGGTGGATGGGTTGAACGGCAAAGGCGGAGCCGTTGCGCATTGTGACCAACCCCGGATAGCTGGACAGTGGTAGCCCATCGAGGCATTCGCGCCGTGCTCCCGCTGCAAGATAGTCGTCGACGAAGTGCGGAAAGCTCACATCTGCTTCGCCACGAAACACCACGTCGACGAGGGCGGAAACACCAGCGCGACGCCGGCCATTCACACCTCGCTGCAAATGCAGCAACCTGCCGCAGGATGTACCCTGGCGTCGCACGTGTGACACGTGCGCCGCGCGCCACCGCGAGAGCGGCGCGCGGCGCATCAAACCGTCCGTGCGCTCAGTCGCGCATGCTGATGGCTTCCTCCGGGCAGGAGTCGATGGCCTCATCGCAGCAACCGGCGCTGTCGCAGGCATCCTCGTCGATGACGTGCGCGATGCCGTCGTCGCCGAGCTCGAACACCTCCGGACATATGGACTCGCACACACCGCAACCGGTGCAGAGATCGGGATCGACATACGGTGCAGCCATGGTCTGACCTCCTTGTGCTCTTGGGACGCGTCGACGAACCTACTGACATATTACGGTATCGCGCGGCTCTTGGCGCAAGAGAGAGTAGTGCGTGGCGCGACTAGGGCACGTACCTCCGCCCGCCGGCGAACTCACTGCGATACGGCTCGGAACCGAGTGAGACGATGGCCACAGGGCTGCCGGTGCGCGGCGCGTGAATCATCTTGCCGCTACCGATGTACAGACCGACATGATGGATCGATCCTGAGGCGCGGAAGAAGACGAGGTCGCCGGGGCGGAGCGCGGAGCGCGACGCCACCTTGCGACCGGCCGCGAACTGCGGCGCGCCGTCACGAGGGATCGTGATTCCCACGGCGCGGTAGACCGAGTACGTGAAGCCGGAGCAGTCGAAGCCGAAGCCGGACGTACCCGCCCAAAGGTACTGCAGACCAAGGAAGCGCTTCGCCTCGGTGACGATCCGCTTGCCGGTGACGACCGGCCACGCAGCTCCCGACACACGCATCGCCACGACACCGCGTTCGATGAAGTGATGCCGACCATCGGGCGCGACCACCTCGACCGCGTTGTCTGACCAGGCGACAGCGGGCAGGCGCGTGCCGTACGAGAGTTCGAGCACGCGCATCTTGAGCTCGGCGGTCTCGTAGAGCCACGCCGTGGGGCGTCGCACGACGGCTTGGCGCGGGGCCGCCTGCGGCGCCCGCGCCGTCAACTGCTTCCTCGGCACCCAGCCGGGATAGCCACGCTTGTCGCGCGGCGTGGGTTGGCTGGGTATCACGATCTTGGCCCATGCCCCAGAAGTCTTGAGCAGGCGAACCTTGGTGCCGTACAGCACCTGCGTCTCGAGCCTGCCGACGAGCCAGCGTTTCTGGGCGACCGACATGCTCGCGATCCAAGCGCGCGGATCGGCAGGGTACGCGACGGCCGGCGCGTCGAGCTTGCGTGCCTGACCGGGTTCCACCCAGACGGTCGCCACCGAGACGCGCACCCAGCGCGCCGACGCGGCCCGCGCCTCTGGCGCAACCGCCCCGGCCATCACCGACCACGCCGCAAACAAGGCGGCGACGGCCGCTATCGCCAGAACCCACGTGCGTCGCATGGCGCCAATCCTACGTCGCTGTGATGCCCGCTGCACGAGCACGTCGCCGGCGCGCATCCCGCCAACAGCGGCCGGAATCGCCTCGCCCCGAAAGCAGGCATGGACCGCCCCTAGCCCTCGCTCTTGGCCGCTTCGGCCTCGACCTCGCGAATCTCCTTCTCCGCCTTGCGGGCCTTCTTGGCCGCCTTGCGCAGCGCCTTCTTGGACTTCTTCTCGGCCTTCTCGCGCGCCTTCCGGCGCTTCTCGGTGCGAACAATGGCATCCATATGCACCTCGCAGGCCGGCGGTGAGTCGTCCCTGCCGGCGCCTTCCCCACATGCAGCCAGCTCGTCTTCTCCCGCACCGGTGGCGCCGCTCTTCGCCGTCCACGCGCCGACAGTATCAGCGTCGACCTTCTTGGCCGAGGCGCTCGCAGCGACGGTCGCCGCCAGCCGCTCTGCCGCGCTCGCCGCCTCCTGCCCCGGTTTCCCGCCCAGCCCCTCAGCCATGAGCCTGAGGCGCGCCTGTGCAAGCTCCTGCCGCTTCGCATCGTCCACGACGGGGAACCGCGGGTCGATGTCGATCAGCGTGAGAGCCAGGATGGCCGAGACACACATGCGCGCGAACCACTTGTGATCACCAGGGATCACGTACCACGGCGCCCACTCGGTGCTCGTCGCCGACAGCATCTCCGAAAGCGCCTTCTGATACGCGTCCCAGTGCTCACGCTCCCTCGCGTCGCCGTCCGAGAACTTCCAGTTCTTGTTGGGGTCGTCGATACGCTTGAGGAAGCGTTCGCGCTGCTCCTCTTTGGAGACGTTGAGGAAGAGCTTGACGATACGGAAACCATTGTCGGTGAGGTGCTGCTCCCAAGCGTTGATGTCGCGGTAGCGGCGCCGCCACACACCGTTGCCGCGTGCCTGCTTCGGCAGGCGCTGCCGCTCCAGAAGCTCGGGGTGAACGCGCACGACGAGAACCTCTTCGTAGTGTGAGCGGTTGTAGATGCCGATCTCACCACGCGCTGGAAGGTCCAGCGAGTAGCGCCAGAGGTAGTTGTGATCGATCTCCTCCGCCGACGGCACCTTGAAGCTCTGCACGTGCACACCTTGCGGGTTGACGCCGCTCATGACGTGGCGAATGGTGCCGTCTTTGCCGGCGGCGTCGAGCGCCTGCAAGCAGACAAGGACGCCCCATTTGTCTTGCGCGGCAAGCCGCTCCTGATACTCGGCGAGGAGCTGGACGCCGTGCTGCAGGAACTCGATGGCGTCGTCGCGATGCACGAAGTCGGCCGTGTAGCCAGGGTCGAAGTCACGCGCCAGTCTGACCTTCTTGCCTGGCGGCACCTGAAATGGCGCCACAAACTGTCGAAGATGCTGCGCCCTCTTGTCTGCCATAGCTAGCCTCCCTCGAAGTTGCGGCGCCGTCGCGCCGTCGTCTTCTGTCACGATGCCCAGTTCTACCGCCGCAGATACCTCACAGTGAGAATCTGCAGGTCGTCGCGAAGCTCTTGAGCGAACTGGGAGGCCGCCGCCCGCAGACGTTCAGCGGCCTCCTGCGCGCTCACGGCACCCATCTCCGCGATCGTCGTAAGCACGCGGGATTCGCCGAAGAACTGCCCCGCGTGCCGCGCCTCGGTGACGCCGTCGGTGAAGAGCACGAGCACGTCGCCGTAGTCGAGCCGCAGGTGCCCGAGCGCGTACGTCGCCGGGAAGATGCCGAGCGGCAGGCCATGTTCGCCCGGCAAGGCGGATGCGCCGTCGGCACGCTTGAGCACCGGCGAAGGGTGGCCGGCGATGGCATAGCTGGTCTCGCCGGAGCGTAGATCCACAAGCAGGAAGCAGGCGGTGACGAACTGATCGGTGCCGGCGGCCTCGACGAGCATCTGATTTGCCTTCCCCAGAACGTACTCAGGCGAGGGATCGACGAGCGAAAACGCCACGACGGCGCTGCGCACCGTCTCGGTGAGCCCGGCAGCGCGAATCCCTTTGCCCTCCACGTCGCCGATGAGGATCCCAACACGCCCCTCGCCGATCCGAAACACGTGGCTGAAGTCGCCGCCGACAAGCTCGGGGTGGTACGCCGTTTGCGAGACGCGACCGAGGTCGAGACCGGGAAACTCATCCAATGGATGGATGAGGTTCTCCTGCAGTGTGGTCGCCACCCGACGCACGTCGTTGAGCAAGCGTGCGTTGTTGAGCGCCTGCGTCGTCGCGGCTCCCACTTCGCGGACGAAGTCCATCTCCGCCGGGCTGTGGCTGCGCCGCCGGCGATACATGAAGTGCACACAGCCCGCGACGCCTTTGTCGACGGTGATCGGTATGACGACGATGGCAACCATGCCCAGGCGACGGGCGAGCGGCAGATTGGCGTGATCGAAATGCTCGTAGTCGGACGAGAAGATCGCACGCCCTTCGCGCAACGCAAGCTCGGCCACGGGAAGCTCGTCCGGAGCGAAGTCCTCCGCTTCGAAACCGCTCGACAGATTCCACGTTCGAATCGGGCGCCAACGTCCCCGCTCCCTGGCGACCACCCAGCCGCAGTCGGCGCTCAAGGCCTCACCCGCCAACTGCAGCACATTCGCTTCGATCGACCGCGCGTCGAGCTTCGAGCCAAAGGCAGCGTTGATCGCGTTCATCGTCTCGCCGAGTTTGGCGGACCGCACGCGGTCCGTCACCTCCACCAGAGAGAGCACAAGCGTGCGCACGTGGCCGCTTGTGTCCTTGACAGGAGCCAGTCGCCAGTCCCAGTACGTTGTGCCGCGCTCGGGTTGATGCGCGAAGTCGAGCGGCATGGCGCGTCCGCCCTGCTCCTCGCCGCTCTCGACGGCCTTACGGAAGATGGCCTCGTGATCGGGGAAGAGATCGAAATGATTCACCCCAACAAGTTCCTCCGGCCGACGACCGGCGTTGCGCGCGTAGGCGGAGTTCACCACCCGGTAGCAGAAGTCGCGATCGAGGATCGTAACCGAGGTCTCGATCTGCTCGATCATCGTCAGCAACTGCTCGCGCTCCACGCGCAACTCGGCCGCAAGCGCTTCGACGCGGCGCTGCTCCGCGAGCTCGGCCTCACGGACGGCCGCCGCCTTGCCCAACGCCACACCCGTCGCTCGACGCCGTTCGGCTTGGGCCCGCAACGACTCCGCCAGGTAGCCGGAGATGAAAGCGGCCGCCACCCACACGCCGGCGGAGAGCAGCGTCGTCATCGGGCTCACGCGCGACCCCTGCTCCGCCACCGCGACGAAGAAGATGCCGCCGCCGCTGGCGGCCGCCAGCGCACCGATTCGCGGCCCGGCGAGCGCGCCGGTCACCACCGCCACAAGCGCCACCAGCGAACCCGGAAGACCGTAGACGCTGCGTACGGAATCGCTGGCGCCAATCGGCACAAGCAGCAGCGCCTGAAAGAGCACCGAGACCAGGAGCACCCAGAGCGGGTGAAATCGCGAGCCGTAGACGAGGCGCCCCATGAAGGTCTGCGGCGGCGCCTCGCCAAGTCGAGCCGCCAGCGCCTCTTGCTCGTACAGGCGCGAGTTCTCGAGCGCCAGCGAGACTGACGAGGCGAGCTTCTGCGCGAATTCGGTCTCCAGCGCCGAGAAGAGGCGCGGCGAGCGTCCCCAGAATGCCAGGCTGCCCACGATGAGCTCGCGAGTGACCAGAGGCACGGCCAGACAACTGCGCACGCCGTGCAGGCTGGCGAACGCGACCGTCTCCGGCTCCTCGAGGAGGTCCGTGTACGCGACCACCGCCTTGGCCTCGGCCACGCGCGCCGCCACCGGCATATCCCAGTCGCTGCGTCGCTGACCGTGCTCGCCTGGTCCGACACCGCGCTGGTAGCGCATCTGCCAGGCATCACCTTCACGCATCTCGACCGTGCCGGCCTCGGCGTGCAGCGCCTCAAGCGCTTCGTCCAGGGCACGTTGAATGATCTCGTCGATCTCCAGTGTGGAGTGAATCAACTGATCGACGGAAAGCAGCACCTCGTCGAGACGAACGCGCTCTAGTAGAGCAGCCGTTTGCTGCTGGAGACGCTCCTCGGTGGCGTGACGCTCGATCTCGCCACGGCGACGCTGATCGATATCGCGCACGTACATGCTGATACCAGCCAACGTCGGGTAGATGCGCGCCTCAGTCCAGCGATCGTCGAGACCGCAGAGAAACTCAACGACCGATGACCTGCCGAACTCCATCGCCTCGCGGCACGCATCGCGCACCTCGTCCGGGAGCGCGGGAAGGGCCTCTTCGAGGCGCCGCCCGCGCAACACGTCGCGCGGATTGCTCACAATGTGCTCGGTCAGAGCGTTGACGTGGGAGATGCGATACTCCCAGTCGAGCGCGATGAACGCCTCGTCGATCTCCTCCAGCATGACGTGAGCACGCGCGGCGCGAGACGCGACGAGCGCTTGGCTGGTGTCGTGGCGCAGGAGATCGACCGACGCCGGCGGCGCGGCGACGGCGCCGAACGCGCCGTGCTTGACCATTCGCACCAGATTGCCCTCGTCACGACTCACGGTGAGGACATCCATCACGTGCGCCATGAGGTAGAGGCCGCGGCCACCGGTCTCAAGCAGCCCCGGAGGAGCCACGAGATCGAAGTGCTCGAGGTCGAACCCCGCGCCTTGGTCGCGCACCTCGACGATCAGGTCGCCGCCGTCGGCACACAGGCATACGACGATATCTTCCTTCGAGCCGCTGTGACACATCGCATTCGTGCATGCTTCTTGCACGGCCAGCACCGCGCTCTCGACGATCTCCTCGTCGCCGCAGTACTGTTGCATGTAATCGCGCAGACGCTCTCGCGCACGAAGAAGGCGCGAGGGATCGGGAGGCAGCCGGAAGGTGAGACGCGGGACCGCGATGCGCTGTACCTCTTCTCGTGTCAAGTAATGCCCCAGACGCCGAGGATCAGCCGTGGTCGACCGATTCTAACCGGTTGACCACGAGAGCGGGAACACCGCCCTAGAAGCTGACGGGTCGCGAAACAGCCTGCAGCGGCATCTCGTCCTTGCCGCGGACAAGGCTGAGCGGCGCGTCGAGTGCCACACGATCGCGACCCTCGATCTTGGCACGGTAGAGCGCCCCGTCGGCTCGCCGCATGACATCGAGGACGCTGTCGTCGTCGGAACGCGCCAGTGACACACCCACACTCACGGTCAGCGGCAGACTCCGTCCGGCGAGTTCCAAAGGCTCGCCACGCATGCGTACGACGAACTTCTGCGCCACGGCCAATGCCCCGCTCACACCGGTCTCCGGCAGCAAGACGATGAACTCGTCGCCGCCGGTGCGCGCCACCGTGTCGTTCTCACGTACAACGCCGCGCAGTCGAACGCCGACGGTCTGCAAAGCCGCATCGCCACCGTAGTGCCCATAGGCATCGTTGATGCGCTTGAGGAAGTCCAGGTCGAGCGCCAGGATGGCGAAGGTGCGCCCACCGCGCTGTAGACGCTGCCACTCGCGCTCAAGCTCTGCGTCGAGTACGCGTCGGTTCGCCAGTCCCGTGAGCGAATCGAGTCCCGCCTGGTCGCGCAGGCTCAGGATTAAGCGGGAGATGATGAGCGCCATGAAGGCGAAGTTCAACGAGATTGATCCGACAAGATACGCAAGCAGCAACCACACGGCGTCACGGCCGCCCGCATGCAGTCCGTAGGCGCCATCCCAGTCAAGCGCCTGTTGAATCGCGCGCGCAACACACAGACCGACGAGCAGCATCGTCGTAACCGTGAGCGCCCAAGTGAAGCGTTTGCCGAAGAGCCGCACTCGAGCACCATAGCCCTCGCTCGCGGCGCGCCCCAGGATCAACGCCGAGATGCAGTACATCACGATCGCCCGCCACGGTTCCCCCTCGTCGCTTGGGCTAGCGGCAACCAGCGCGACGATCGCGATCGCCAGGATGAGAGCCGCCTCGCGATCTTGACCACGAGAGTGCGATCGGGTGAAGACCTGCACGCCCCGACGCAAGACGACCAGGGACACGAGAAAGCATACATTGGCGCCGACGTACACCCACCAGGTGTGTGGGTCGGTGCGCTGCGCGATGAAGACGAAGGCGATCCCGCCGGTCAGCGTGAATCCCGCCCAGTGTAAGGCAGCCGGTCGCTCGTCGCGCACGAAGCGTGCGAACATCCCCCAGCCAAGGCCGTACAGGAAGAACTGTGCGGCGACAAGCCACGCCAGAAGTTCTTAGGAGTTCATCTCCACGACGCACTATCCGCTCACTCGCGGCACACGCATGCTGCCCCACGCGGTGTGCCTGTTCCCACTCGTTTGTGATATCGGACGTTAGCGCGACAACCCGAGATGCCGCCAGTGGCCTATTCGTCTAGCGCGCCCGTGCGCAGCCCTGATCACAGGAACACGCCACCACGCGAATTTAGCTCGATGACGAAGCTCGCGTTAGCGACTAGCGCAAACGCGGCGATCTGAAGCCGGTCGGCGCTCGCCGGCCGTAGTCGTCGACGGCATCGAGAACGCCCTGCTCCTGCGGCGTCAACGTCCACTCGAGCAACTCGACGACGATGTGCGCCACCTCGAGCTCGTTGAGGTAGCCCAGCCACGTTCCGTACCCCCCCGTGCCGCGAACCCTGACCGGCAGGGTGCCGCGATAGCCGCGATCACGAAGCTCCTTCCTGACCGTGTCGAGAGAGCGAACCGGCACGCGTATGACAAGCATCACCCTCCCGTCGGGGCTCCCAACGAGCTGCAGTCGTGCCGCGGGCTCTCCGCGCTCCGCGTCTGCCTCATCCTCGATGATCTCGCACCTGAACTTGCGGGTCTCGACTCCGTCAACCGGGTTCCACGCAACGTCGTCGCTGTGAACGTCGGGCATGGTCTCCCTCCTCTCGCCGCCGGCTGGTGATGGACCCTACCTTACTTGGTCATCGCCGGCGCGCGACGCGCGCGAGGTACGACCCCCGCGCCTACTGACGCGCAGCCACCGTCAAGGTGGCGATCGGGCTGTAGCCGGTGAGACTGCCGGCGGTGGTCGCCATCACGGTGCGGAACTCCCACTGGCGGTCGGCGGTCGTCATGGCGACGCTGATGGCGTAGCTGCCGTCGGCGCCGAGGCTCGGCTTGCGCCAGGTGCCCCAGGTCTCGCTGCCGGCGCGGCGCTTCTGGATCACGACCGCGCCGCTCCCCGGGACGCCGGCGGCGCTCTCTACCGTGCCGGTGTAGGTCACCGTCTCCCCGGCGGCCACCTCCGTGGCCGAGAGGTTGAGGGTGACCTCCCAGGGCTGACGCGCAGCCACCGTCAAGGTGGCGATCGGGCTGTAGCCGGTGAGACTGCCGGCGGTGGTCGCCATCACGGTGCGAAACTCCCACTGGCGGTCGGCGGTCGTCATGGCGACGCTGATGGCGTAGCTGCCGTCGGCGCCGAGGCTCGGCTTGCGCCAGGTGCCCCAGGTCTCGCTGCCGGCGCGGCGCTTCTGGATCACGACCGCGCCGCTCCCCGGGACGCCGGCGGCGCTCTCTACCGTGCCGGTGTAGGTCACCGTCTCCCCGGCGGCCACCTCCGTGGCCGAGAGGTTGAGGGTGACCTCCCAGGGCTGACGCGCAGCCACCGTCAAGGTGGCGATCGGGCTGTAGCCGGTGAGACTGCCGGCGGTGGTCGCCATCACGGTGCGAAACTCCCACTGGCGGTCGGCGGTCGTCATGGCGACGCTGATGGCGTAGCTGCCGTCGGCGCCGAGGCTCGGCTTGCGCCAGGTGCCCCAGGTCTCGCTGCCGGCGCGGCGCTTCGGATCACGACCGCGCCGCTCCCCGGGACGCCGGCGGCGCTCTCGTGCGCCGGTGAGGTCCGTCTCGGCGGCCACCTCCGTGGCCGAAGGTTGAGGTGACCTCCCGGGACGCGCAGCACCGTCAAGGTGGCGATCGGGCTGGCCGGTGGCTGCCGGGGTCGCCATCACGGTGCGAAACTCCCACTGGCGGTCGGCGGTCGTCATGGCGACGCTGTGGCGCGCTGTCCGCGAGGCCGCTGCGCCGGTGCCCCGGTCTCGCCGCCGGCGCGGCGCTTCGATCGACCCGCCGCTCCCGGACGCCGGCGCGCTCTCTACCGTGCGGTGTAGGTCACCGTCTCCCGGCGGCCACCTCCGTGGCCGAGAGTTGAGGGTGACCTCCGCTGACGCGCAGCCACCGTCAAGGTGGCGATCAGGCTGTAGCCGGTGAGACTGCCGGCGGTGGTCGCCATCACGGTGCGAAACTCCCACTGGCGGTCGGCGGTCGTCATGGCGACGCTGATGGCGTAGCTGCGTCGGCGCCGAGGCTCGGCTTGCGCCAGGTGCCCCAGGTCTCGCTGCCGGCGCCGGCGCTTCTGGATCACGACCGCGCCGCTCCCGGACGCCGGCGGCGCTCTCTTGAATCTGCCGGTGTAGGTCACCGTCTCCCGGCGGCCACCTCCGTGGCCGGAGGTTGAGGTGACCTCCCAGGGCTGACGCGCAGCCACCGTCAAGGTGGCGATCGGGCTGTAGCCGGTGAGACTGCCGGCGGTGGTCGCCTCGGTGCGAACTCCACTGGCGTGGCGGCCGTCGACGCTGATGGCGTAGCTGCCGTCGGCGCCGAGGCTCGGCGCCAGTGCTCCGGTGGTCGCGCCGGCGCTTGGATCACGCCGCTGCTCCTCGACCGGCGGCGCTCTACTGCCTGTGGTCACCGTCTCCCGGCGGCCTCCGGCGAGAGGGGGGTGACCTCCCAGGCGCGCAGCCACCGTCAAGGTGATCGGGCGTGCCGGACTGCGCGGCCGCCACGCGAACCCACTGGCGGTCGGCGGTCGTCATGGCGACGCTGATGGCGTAGCTGCCGTCGGCGCCGAGGCTCGGCTTGCGCCAGGTGCCCCAGGTCTCGCTGCCGGCGCGGCGCTTCTGGATCACGACCGCGCCGCTCCCCGGGACGCCGGCGGCGCTCTCTACCGTGCCGGTGTAGGTCACCGTCTCCCCGGCGGCCACCTCCGTGGCCGAGAGGTTGAGGGTGACCTCCCAGGGCTGACGCGTGTCGACCGGCGGCGAGGGCAGAAGAAGACGCCCCGAGCCGTACTGCGTGTCGTCGCCGGCCGATCCGAGGTCCACAGCGTTGGTCCGCAAATAGGACTCGACTTGTGCGGGCCCGACAGCAGACATCGACTCGATCACCAGGGCGGCAGCGCCCGCGACATGCGGAGCGGACGCCGAGGTGCCGGCAAAGACACCGTAGACAGTCGAGAGGACGCTCGAAGGCGCCGCGATCTCGGGTGCCAGCCGGCCGTCACGCGTCGGCCCCTCGGAGCTGTACGCCTCCAGCGCGTAGGCGCTCGGTCGGCCGACCGCCCCAACCGCAACGAAGCCCGCCGCCGCGTTGTCTGCGGGAATCGCGAGACTCCTTGCGTGACTGTACCAGTGGGGGCTGAGATTGCTGGGATCGTCGAGATCGTGGCAGAAGAGCGTCAAGTCGAACGAGACCGCGGTCTTGGAAGCGGCGTAGCGCACAATACTGAAGGCGTAGAGCCCGGCCTTGGACGCTCGCGTCGCGATCACCTCGTACGGCTTGTCCGCCGACTCGCCAGCCTGATAGTTGGCGCTGATCGTGACGGTTTCCCAGGCGCTGCCGGCGGCATCCCAGCGCCTGAGCTCGAGGTCGTAATCCTGTGTGGCACCGCCCCACGAGTCGCGCCAGCTCAAGACACCGTAGATCTCGTCGCCGGCGAGGCAGAGAAACGTGTTGCCGATCGCGTCGGAACCGGGCTCGAACTCGTGATACCGATAGCCGTCGGCGGTCTTGATGGTGCTCGCGTCGAAGTCCCCCATCCAGTGGCCGAGCCGTTGGTTACCCGCCGCGTTCGCCCAGAACACGCCGCCGGCGACGGCGGCGGTGACGACATCGTTGATCTCACCGCCGCCGTCGCCGATGCCGGCTCCGGGCCAGCTCAACGACATGCTGATCACGTCGACGCCTTGGGCCAGCAGCCAGTCCACGGCGTTGCCGAGGTCGACTTCGTCCTCCACTCTGGCCAGATAGAGCTTCGCGCCGGGAGCAACGTCATGGACTATCTCCGCCACAGCAGCTCCGTGGATGTCACCACCGTTCTCCGGCAGACCGGATCCTCCCCAGGCAACCACCCCTTCCGCTGCCGGCAATTCCGTGCCGAGCAGGTCCACATAGCCGTCGAAGCCGATATCGACGATACCCACCTTGACGCCACTACCGGTCCAGCCCTCCGCCTGCCACGCGGAGGCGCCGATCTCGACCACACCCTGGCTCACCGCCTGCGAACGAGGTGTCATCGGCAGGCGCACCAGCTCGACACCGGGAGCCCCGGCCAGCCTCTTCAGGTTGGCAATGGGAACGAAGGCGCGAATCAGAGAGCCGTAAGAGGTGTCGATCCGCGCATCGAGTGCCGCCAGTGAGTCACGAGCCGCAGCCTCGCCGGCCGCGGACGCTTCGACGACCACGCACAGCCGCGAAGCGCTCGTGCGCGACGATTGGCGATGCGCCTGAGCCAGGGCGGCTTTGTCTCCGTACGCGACGTAGGCACGGTACACGGCGTATACGTCTGCCTCAAGGCCCCTCGGCGGCTTCGCCGGCTGAACACGGCTCGCACTGGAGCTGGCGCTCTCTGACAACTGCGGTGCGTCGGCGGGCTGAGTAGAACGTTGGCCCACCGCCGGCACTGCGAAGACCAACATGACCACGAGTACTACGGGGATGATGAGCCTGGAGAGACGAAGCAGAAGGGCCTCCCAACTAGGCGAGTCCGTGCGGCGACGACAGCTCGTTCGCCAACCGGCGACAAACCACAGCCGCCCATGAGCGTCGTCGGGGCGCGATCACTCTAGAGCAACCCACTTCGACGCGGACTGCGACTCGCGAGTCGTGTGTTCGCTAACCCCATCTCACTACATAGTAGATTCAAGATCAAGACGGAGTTACTGAATCTCGAGATCTACCATGTTCATCGGTGAACGCGTGGAACTCCGCGGCTGCGTGCACACGGCATCCGGCAACGACGCCTTCGTCAAGAGAGCGCGCATGGCAAGCGGTAGCCCGCGGCGAGGGCTTGAAGCAGGATGGATGGACAGCCCCGCGCACCGCAAAGTCATTCTGACCCCTGTCTTCCGTGACGTCGGCGTCGGCGCCCTCACCGCGAGCGACAGTCCGGTCTACTTCACTCTCGACATGGGCCGGCGCAAGCGTTGACCTGATCCGAAGACACAGACGAGGAAACGACGACCGGCGGCACCTCAGCGGACTCACGGCGGTGACGGGAGGGGGCAACCGTCACCCCAGTGAATCCGGCCCCTGATCTCGCCGCTGCGCGTCGAGTCGCTCCTCCATGCGCGCCAGACGCGCGCTGACCTCGTCGAGCTTACGGTGCAGCTCCTCGTCCACGGCGGCCTCATCGCGCTCGACGAAGAGAGACGCCAGCGCCGCGGTGAGCCAGCCGAAGACCGTGATGCCGACCAGCATGAGCACGACGCCGGCGATCCGCCCCTCCGTCGACTGCGGCACAACATCGCCGTAGCCGACCGTCGTCATCGTCGCCATCGCCCACCAGAGCGCATCGCCGAGACTGTGGATGCTCGCGCCCTCAGTACCGATCTCAAAGCGCCAGGTGGACGCGGCGGCGACCACAACGACGACGAGCGCGAGCGGCAGCACCCAACGCAGACTGCGTCGCGAGAAGGAGCGCCGCGCCTGTCCCACTGCTCGGCCAGCCTGAGCCCCAGCGCGGGTGAAGCGGATGACTTGGTTGACCACGCGCGCGACACGCGCAAGCCCGAGAAAGGCGCTGCCGAGCACGAGCAGGAGAGGAAAGCTCAGCACGACGACGAGGTCGAGCAGACAGAGCGGCGTGCGCGCGTACGCCCACGGGTCGGGGGCAAGCAGCAGCACGCGATAGAGGTAGTCAACAGCGAAGACCGCCCACAGGAGCCCGTCGATGAGGAGCAGGAACGATTCACTGCCCATGCCGGGCAGCATCTCGACGAGAACAACGATCAGGTAGAGCAAGGAGACGACGAACAGCGGCAGGCCAGTCCGCCGTTCGTACGTAGCAAGAGCCTCAGCGGATCTCCTCGTCATCGTGAGCGCCGGTTCCAGGTGCCGCTCAAGAGATCACCGCCGCTCACGGCGCAGCCGCGAGCTCCTCCAGCCGCAACTTGGCTACCCGGCGAACGCGCAGCGCGGAGTCCTGGTCGGCGATTCGCGCCAGCAGCTCAGCGTCGGTCAGCTTCGCCGTCGCAGCGGCACGCACTTTGTAGTCCGAGTCCTCCACTGCGATGCGGCCGAGCACCGTCTGAGCGTCGAGCAACTGAGTAACGGCGAGCCGCACATCGGCGTCGTGGTGCTCCTCGGCGATCTGTGCCTGCTGCGCCGCCGACACCCGGGACAACACAGGGTCCAGCACCGCCGCCAGAGAGATCTCCACCGGCACGAACCCTTTTCCCTCGGAGGTCTCTACGTAGGTTCCGAAATCCGACCGCCATGAGCCACCGACCGGCTCACTCAGCTCCGTCGTCTCGATCCACAGCTTGAACGCCTCGCCGGTGACGGGAGCACCACCGTAGAGGTGGCTGGCGTTGATTTCGGAGTAGCCGGCCTTGACGGCGGCGATCTCACCGGCCACGCCGGCGACCTGCGGATCCATGAGGAACCAGACGATCGGCAGCGTGGAGCTCAGAAAGTGTTGCCGGCGCTCCTCGGGCACGTTGGACATGGCTTTCAGGTAGCGCGCCAAGCTGCGGACGTTTGTTTCCACATCCGCCGAGTCGAGACTGGCCAGCATGTCCGGCTGCGTCAGCCGAGACAGCGCTTCGTTGAGCACGACATCGTCGGAGTCCGCATCGCCACTCGGCTCGGTCCCAAGGCCGAGTCCGAGCACCACAGCGGCGAGATCCTCGGCACTGGTGAGCCGCGCCACTGCCGCGACACGCTCGCCCTCGCTGCCGCCCTGCAGGGCGACCTGCAGCAACACGGACTGATCGTCGATTCTCTCGACAACCTGCTCGCGAATCACGGAGCTGTCTGACTCGAGCGCGAGTCGCGCGAGCGCCGCAGAGTCCGATACCTGACGGGCCGCCGCGGCACGAATCGGCGCGAGCCGTGCCTCGAGCGCGACACGCATCAGATCGGCTTCGTCGGCCACCTGTTCCAGGGCCGCGAGTGCCTTCGCCTGGTTGTCTTCGTCGATGGCGCTCTCGACCGGCTCCGAGCCACACGCGCCGGCTCCAACGGCCAACGCCCCGATCAGGACGAAACAGAGTGCCGCGCTCAGAAGCCGGCGCCGCTGGCGCCGATACACGTGCCGACAGCTACCCTCTCGTCCGCTCACAGGTCTCCTCCGTTCGCCCCACCGTCACGCCGGCAACTCGGGCATACGCCGCATGAGCTCCGCCCAATCGTCGCCGACCGCCCGCCGAGCCAGTCCTGCAACCTGAGAGAAGATCTCAGGAGGCAGCACTCCCTGTTGAATGCGCAAGAGATTCTCTCGGTCGTCCGGACCGATGAGCGGGAACAACCACGCGATGAGCTCCGGCTGGCGCTCGGGCGGGATCTGCGCAGACATGATCCCGACTATCCTGCCCTGCTCGGGCACGGGGATGCGCTCTCTCACAATGCGATACAGGTGCGCGTCCTCCTTCTGCAGGTGGATGTCCAGGTGAAACTTGAAGGCGGCGGTCGCCCTGGCGATCTCCAGAGTATCCGCCGCGGCTATCGCTACCGCGAGCCTATCGTATGCCGCGTCGAGGCCGCGGTGGTCTCGCTCATAGGCCTCGGCGACAAGCGGCGCGACCTTCTCGACCGCCGGAAACACGGCCAGCTCCTCACCGCCGGCGTGCCACACGAGGACCTCATTCAGGAACTTGTAGCGCTCCAGCCTGGGCTGCGCTCCCGGCACACCGCGAGCGGCGTCGAGCGCCGCAGCGTCGACGCCCTCCATGTCCTTGCGGAAGGCGTTGTGGAAAGCTGTGACTGCATCGATGGGCACGGTCATGATGAGCCTCCCAGACTCGGGCTTGGCATCCAGGTCGCGAGGCAGATGTGGCTCGCTACCTTCAGTTTGGCACCAAACCGACCGCGGCACACCGTTCGGCGGCGAGCAGACATGTGTGGGCGGCGTGTATGCCGAGTATCGGCATCAAGCGCACGCTCAAGCGGGGGGAGGACGGACGGAGCCCCGTCCCCCCCGCTCATCCCCTCCTCAGAAGGGGTACTTCTTCCCGCTGAGCGCCACCACAGCCTGCGAAGAGGTGAGCAGTGGCATCGCCAGCGTCTTGCCGTAGTGGTAGAAAGCCCCGGAACTCGACTGGAGCGAGAGCAGGAAGGAGATTGGTGACTTGCCGCCACGCTTCCAGGATGCACCGTTCGGATTCTGGTTTGCCGAGCGAATCGCCATGATCGCCCAGGCCGTGGACTCTGCATTGGTGGTGCTCGTCATCCCGGAGGTGAAACCTCCATTGGAGCTCTGCTGACTTCGCAAGTACGCGAGAGCCCTCTTGATTGACGACGCGGTGGACGAGACGCCGCCGGCGCGCAGCGCCTGCACGACAGCGGCCGTGGAATCCGTATCGGGCGAGCCGCCGGGCGTGTATGAGAAGCCGCCGCTCGACAATTGACGTTTCCGCAGCCAGGTCACCGACTTGGCAAGCTGCGACTTGCTCTTGCCCGCCGCCTTGAGAGCGATGACGGCCCACGCCGTTGTGCTCACGGAGGCATACGAGCCCTGCCCATTCAGTTCCGTAGTGAAGGATCCGTTCTGGTTGCTCCTGTAGGCGAGGAGACTCGTCACAAGGTTGATGCGCTTCTTGCCGGCCTTGGTGATGAGCGCTGTCTCCCGTGCGGAACGGTAGGTGACGATCATCTTCGCGTAGAAGGCCGCGGGATTTCGCGTACTACCGGTCCCCGAAAGCGCCTGGCGCTTGATGTCGAGCGACTGCAGATAGGTGATCGGGCTTTTGCCACCGGACTTCCGGAACGCCGCCGCATCCTTGCCCGCCGCGGCGATGGCCTGCACGACCCAGGGCGTGACCGACGCTCTCTCGCCCGACGCGCCGAAGCCCCCTCCCGACGTCTGAGCCTTGTGGAAGTACGTGAGAGCCTTGCTCTTCGCACCCGCCACCGACTGCGCTTCGGCCACAGTACCCGACGCGAGAAGGAGAACGATCGCAATCACCGTCACCGCCAGCGCCGCCCCAGTCCGCTTCGCAGACATCAGCGACCCTTCGCTACTGCGCTCTTGGCGGCCAAACGGCCCCAGGCGTCCCTCGCGGTGACGGTGATCTTGAGAGACGACCGCAGGAAGATTCCAGAGCCGATGCGAACTGTCACGGTCTGGAGCCCCGACGCCTGCGTTCTCTGGTACTTCGCAAGCTGCCTCGAACCCTTTGTTACGACAATGGTCGACTTGGAGCTCTTGCTGAGACTGTAGCGCACGCGCACTGTCCGCGTGCCCGTGCGCGACGCCGATAGACTGCGAATCGATGGCTTGCTGCCGACGTTGATCAATGTCGTCTCTGAGCGCACGTAGACAGATGTGCCGTCCATCGCCTTCTCCGCCCAGACACCGTACGTGCCGGGGGCGAGATCCGTGATGGCGATGGTCGAGTCGACATCCGCATAGACGCGTTCGCCCACATGAACACTGGTGCCAGCCACGATGGGGAACTCCGCGGGACTCTCGATGTCCGAGCAGGAGAAGCGCGTTGCGTCGGCCGCACTGTTCACCATCGAGAGATCATCGCCGACCACCGTCAGCTTGACGGCGCTCCCGGACGTGAATCCGCGCCTGGCGGTCCCTCCGCTGGGACTGACAACCAGAAGTGTCGCACCCTTGCTGAACGTGCTGTCCGGATTCTGGAACCAGACGTAGCTGTCGCCGTCCATCGTCTGCATACCGCCGGCGCCCACCGGCGACATGTAACCGTTAACTGCAAGAGCCCACCAGTTGCTGTAGTCGGCGGGGTCAGAGGCAAGGCCGTCGATCGAGTTGACGAAGGCGCCGTAGCTGCCGACGCCCATGTCCCACGGCACACCGTCGAGACGCAGCGCGAGTGCCGTCGCGCCGAGAGCCGTCGCCGACTCCGTCTGAAACACCGTGCCGTCCGTGTCGGCAATCGTCCCGCCGGACGCCTCCTCGTTCACCGTCGTGCGGGCGAGCACCTGTTGGCCTGCACCTTGAACGCGGACACTACTCTCGGCAGCCGATGCGGCGGGCGCGGCGGCAAGCACGAGAACGGTCGCCAGCAGCGCCGCCACGATCACCCTTCTCTCCATACTGATCTCCTTTCAGGAGCGCGGCCAGCGAGTCCCACGACGAGGGAAGGCTTGAGGCCGTCCGTGTTTGATAATGAGTATCATATCTCGTCTGCACCAGGCAACGCTCAACTGGAGGGGCATCGACAGGCTTCCTCCCCAATGGACGCTCTTCAGAGACGTCGAGCCGCGAAGTCACAATTGACCCCGCAGCCCGGCTAAGTGATAATCACTCGCAATTCACTGACCGCGATCTTCGAGGACTTCGCAGATGACCTTGGGGGACAATCCAGCGTCGTCTCTGCGTGGCCGGCGTCGGGCGTGGCTCCTCCGCTTGCTGCCCTTCGCTCTCCTGCTCGTCTCTGCCGCGGCTTGCGATGTGCAATCGCCCGCAGCGACACCCGGAGCGGCGGGCCACCGGCCGGCCGCGACTGAGATCCGACTGATCATCACGCGCGACTTCGGCGCTGTGCGGATGCACGACGAGGTTGTGCCGTCGCGTGGAGAGCAAGATGTGATGACCCTGCTCGCGCAGCAGGCGCAGGTGGAAACGAACTACGGCGGCAAGTTCGTGAACGCCGTCGACGGGGTGCGCTCGACATACGGCGGCGTGGTGTCGGGCGACCCGGCGGACTGGTTCTATTGGGTCGACGGCGCGATGGCCGACGTCGGCGCAGCAGACTACGAGCTGAAGGGCGGAGAGACCGTCTGGTGGGACTACCACGAATGGGTCGGCGCGATGTCGATTCCGGCCACGCTATCGGCGTTCCCGTCGCCTTGGGCCGGCGAGCCGCTCGACGTCATCTCTGCTCAAGCTTGGCCCGGTCTGGACGAGTGGGCCGAGGAGAACGGACTTCAACTCGGCGACGCGAGGCCTCTCAGCGATCCGCCGTCGTCGGGCGGCCTCGTGATCGCCACCGCGGCCCAGGCGGCAGCAACACCGTGGCTGAGCGGCCGACTCGCCGGCAATGAAGGAATGGACCTTGTGCGCCTCGACTCCCACGGCCTCTCGCTGATGTCGAGCTCCGCGGACGCCGGCCCCGCCGCGCAGGCCGTCGCCTTGGCGATGCCCGGCGATGCAGACGGCGAACTCCTTCTGATCATGATCGTCGAGTCGCCTGCGACGGCCGAACGCCTGTTCACGCTCCTCACGCCAGATGCCGTCGCGGGACATGTGGCGATGGCCGTGGCGGACGACGAACTGGCAACTTTGCCCTGGCGGAAACAATGATCGCGTGATCGCAACTCGGCCCCCTACCCCGCAATCGGTGCACGACGGCGACCCATCCGCTCGTCCGGCGCTCGCGCCGCCCCAGATATCCTCGAGCCCTCGAGCGGCGCGCGCACGTCGCGTGTCGCGCCGGTTCCCGAGAGGACTGGCGAAGCGACACGCAGTCGCCATCGCCGCCTACCTCAGCGTGCTCGTTCTGACGGCGATCGCCCTCTCCAACCCCCTACAGGCGTGCGCGCTACTGCTACTGGCCATAGCTGCTCTCTGGTCGGCGGGCAGGATGCGCGAGGGGTGGCCGTACGCAAGAACCGCCCTATTCATCGGCGGCGTCCTCGCCGTGGTGAACCCTCTGCTCGTGCCCAGCGGAGTCACCACCCTGTGGCGAATGGAGTTCGGTCCACTCACCCTGTCGATCACGCTCCAAGGGATCGTCTACGGCATCACGACGGCTCTGCGTCTCGGCGCCGTGATCATGTCGTTCGCGTTGCTCTACCTCGTGCTGGAGGCGGGCGACCAGCTCGCTCTGCTGAGCCGCCTGTCGTTTCGGGTGGGCCTCGTGCTCTCGCTGGCGCTACGACTACTCCCGGTGCTCTCTCACGATGCCCGTCGTGTCTCCGACGCCCAGCGCGCGCGAGGAATCGAGCTAGACGCCGGCCCTCGGCGCAAGCGAGTCGCCGCGCGTGCGCCGCTCCTGGCGGCCCTGCTCTCTCGCAGTCTCGAGCGCGCGATGGACGTCGCGGCATCCATGGAGTCAAGAGGTTTTGGAGCGCGCGGTCGCTCACGATGGTCGCACGGACGCCCCTGGCGCGCTGCCGACGTGGTCGTCGCGGTCAGCGCCCTGATCGCCGCGGCGGCACTCGTCGGAGGACTCATCGCCGGTGCCTTCTCCTACACCTTCTATCCACTCTTCGACGATCCGCTGGCCGGGATGACGAGCATCTGGTGGGCGATCCTGGTGACAGCGCTGCTGGTGCCCCTGGTCTGGACGTGTTCGTGGCCCCGCTCGCAGAACTGACTCACGTTACCTACTGGTATCCGGGACACGAACGTCCCGCGCTGCTCGACGTGTCGCTGCGAATCGAGCCCGCCGAAGTGATCCTCATCGTTGGGGGCTCGGGCAGCGGCAAGTCAACCCTCCTCCGCTGCCTCAACGGGCTCGTTCCTCACTTTCACGGAGGGACACTGGCCGGAACGGTCGAGGTCGACGGCAACGACACGCGCCTTGCCCGACCGCGCGATCTGGCGCGATCCGTCGGCCTCGTCCTCCAGGACCCGGAGGGCCAGGCGGTCATGACGACGGTAGAGCGAGAGATCGCCTTCGGTCTCGAGAACCAGGGAATCCCCAGCCCGGCGATCAGTCGACTCGTGGAAGAAGCCCTCATCCTGCTGGGCCTCTCGCATCTGCGCCACGCTGAACTCTCGACGCTCTCCGGCGGCGAGCTACAGAAGGTCGCGCTGGCAGCAGTTGTAGCCACGCAGCCTCACCTGCTTCTTCTCGACGAGCCTACTTCGCAGCTGGATCCGGTGAGCACAGAGGAGTTGCTGGCATCCGTGCGGCGCCTGGCGGAGGACACCGGCGCCACCATCGTGCTATCCGAGCATCGCACGGAGCGCTGCCTTCACTTCGCGACACGGGTAATCTCGCTGGACGACGGAGCGCTCGTGGCAGACGCCGGCACACAGCAGTTCGCGCAATGGGCGTTGCCGAAGCACGGCATGTTGCTGCCGCCTGTTGCCCGACTCTTCTCTCGTTATGGCTCAGCGGCAACCGCGGATGCGCGCGAAGGCGTCCTGCCGCTGACCGTCAAGGACGCTCGCCGCCTGCTGCCGTCGGACGGCCCAGCGAGGATACGACGGTTGCCCGCCGCAACGAAGCTCCCTCACGGCGACATCGCCATCGCAGCGCGAAAGCTCACCGTGGGCCACGATCACGAGAACCCGCTGCTGGAGAACGTGAACTTCGTTCTCTCTCGCGGTCAGACGGTGGCGATCATGGGCGAGAACGGCGTCGGCAAGTCAACGCTCGTTCGTCACTTCATCGGCCTTGCCCGACCCTTCTCCGGCAAGCTGACGCTGCTCGGTCGAGACGTGGCCGACATGAGCGTCGCGGAGGCGGCGCACCGATGCGCCGTCCTGGGTCAGAATCCCAGCGATCTCTTCGTCAAAGACACCGTCGCGGAGGAGATCGCATTCACGCTCCACGCCCTCGGTCGTGAGGAAGATGAGCACGGCCCCCTGATGTCCGCTGTCGTCCACGAGTTTGGCCTGCAGACGCTTCTCGCGCGTAACCCACGCGATCTCTCGGGTGGCGAGCAGACGCGAGTAGCCCTCGCCGCGACGGTCTGTGGAGAGCGCCCGGTGCTGGTGCTTGACGAGCCGACCAGAGGGATGGACGCGCGCCACAAGACGGCCTTGTCCGAGGCGCTGCGAAGACGAGCGGAGGCCGGAAGCTGCGTGGTGGTGGTCACACACGACGTGGAATTCGCGGCCCGATTGGTTGATCGCGTTCTCATACTCGGCGACCGACGCGTGCTCGCCGACGGTCCTACCGCAGAGACCCTGGACGGCTCGCTGTTCTTCTCCACCCAGATCAACCGTCTCCTTCGCCGGTCGCTCGGCAACGTCCTCCACGAGACTGAAGTGGCGTGGATAGATCAGGAACAGTAGACACGACCTCTCCTGACCGTTACCGCCGACCAGCCCGACGCCAGGAGCTGCTCGCGTGGTTCCTGCTGCTTCTGCTGGGCGCCACTGCAGTCGCGGCGGCCGGACTCGCCGTCTTGGACCCCGGAGCTGTCGATTGGAGCCTGCTCAGCCTGGCGTTCATCGGCGCCATCATCGGCTTCGGGATCGTCGCTTACGGTCTGCGCGAATCTAGCGCCAGCGAGCTGTCGCTGATCGCCGCGCTTGCGGCCCTGGCCACCGCCGGACGCGTCCTCTTTGCTTCGTTGCCCAACTTCAAGCCGGTCACGTTCATCGTGCTTGTCTCCGGCATCGCTCTGGGACCGGCTCCGGGATTCATGGTCGGCGTCACGACCGCCGCGGTCTCCAATCTGTTCTTCGGGCAAGGACCGTGGACGCCGTGGCAAATGCTCGGCTGGGGTCTCATAGGAGTAGCCGGCGGGGCATTGGGCGCTCGTGGCCGACATCCGGGGCGGTGGCAGATGGCGATCGTCGGAGCAATGCTCTCCGTGGGCTTCGACTGGTTCGTCAGCATCTGGATGTTCCTCGCCTTCACGCCCCGCACCTGGCCGGCGCTGGTGACTCTCTACGTGCAGGGCCTGCCCTTCGACGTGGCGCACCTGACGGCGACGGCCATTCTCGCCGCATTGTTCGGTCCGCGAGCCGTGACGATCATCCGACGCTTCAGCGCGCGCCTCACCCCTGTGTTCATCCCGCCCTCCTCCACACCGTCTGGCTGATCACGACTCACCGTGCGACAATGCAGATGTGGCGGAGCCTCTGAACCAGCATCAGCTTTCGATTGCCGCGGTGTTTGCCGCACGCGGCATTCCGCTCACACGGCAACGCCGCGCGGTTTGGGAGCACTTCTCAACCGCGGGAAGAGCCTGCACGACCGCCGAGGCCGCGGAGGCGATGCAGAGCCAAGGCATCGGCCAAGCCACCGTGTATAGAACAGTGGCGCTCCTGGCCGATCTCGGGCTGCTGATGCGCCTGCACGTCGGCGGCGACGTACCCCGCTATGCGGCGCCGCCCGTAGGCCACAATCATCCGCTTATCTGCGGTGTGTGCTACCGAATCGTCGACTTCGATGGCGAGGGCGACCTCATCTATCTCGAGAAGCAACTTGAGGCGACGACACGGTTCGCCATCTATGGGCACGTCCTCGAGATCTACGGCATCTGCCCCGAATGTCGAGCGGCACGGGAGAACGAGCTGCCAGGCGATACACCCCCCGCCACTCTCGCCGGCGGGTGAGCTGCAAGCAACGTCCCAGGAGGAGCGCATGAGTGAGCTCATGGTTCTCGGGTTCGAGAACGAAACAGAAGCCGACCGCTTCGGCGTGAAGCTAACGCAGATGCAGAACGACATGGTGGTCGTGCTCGACGACGCGGCAGAAGTGGTGCGCGACCCGGACGGAAAGCCGCACGTCAAGCACGGCCACAGCTTGGTCGGAGTGGGAGCTCTGGGCGGCGCCTTCTGGGGCATGCTCTTCGGCTTCCTCTTCCTTGTGCCCTTCTTGGGAATGGCTTTCGGCGCCGGCATGGGCGCCCTCACGGCCAAGCTAGGCATGACGGGCAGCAAGCAGGCCGTACTCGAGCAGATGGGCGACGCCGTGCCGCCGGGCAAGGCCGGCTGGTTCCTCCTCATCAGCCAGATGACTGAGGACAAGTTCCTCGACGCGATCAAGGGGACGAACGCTCGCGTCGTGCGCACCAATCTGTCGAAGGACGATGAGCAGCAGCTCAAGGAGGCTTTCGGCGCCAAGAAGCACGAGAAGTGAGGGCGTTGGCTCGAGATCGGTGACCTCTCTCTGGGCGGCCTCGAGGCCGCCCAGTTCTTGATGCGTCTCGGTTGCCGACGCCACGGAGAGGCTTCTAATATGGAGCAGGTATCTGATGCGCTCCTCCTGCACTCCACAAGCTCGCTCTCCCGTCTCTGCTGCACCCCAATTCGGTAACGGCGCCGGCTGATGACACACAGACTACTGGCCGAGGGCCTCTCGATGAATCATCTCTTCGAGCACCCACTCAGTACGGTGCTGACCATCGTCCTCGCGTTCGCCGCCGCCTGGCTGGTGAGCCGAGTGGCAAAACGCATTGCGACGTTCTGCGTCGACCACAGTGAACGGCGCCGCTCCCACGGTCAGAATGCGGTCGACACCGCCGCGATCACCAGCCTACGCCAGCGAGAGACGGCGATCTCTCTCGTGCGCGCAAGCATCACGGCCATGGCCTTTGTTGTCGCCTTCGTGGCATCGCTCGTGGTGCTCGCCGGCGGGCATCGTCTGCAGACCGTTATCGGCGCGTCATTCCTCGCCGTGATGCTCGGCTTCGCCGCCCAGCGCCTGCTCACCGACGTGATCGCCGGCCTCATGATGTTCTTCGAGGGATGGTTTCAGATTGGAGACACGGTGGCGATCGACGCCTTGCATGTGCAAGGGGTCGTCGAAGATGTATCCCTGCGTTCCCTGACAGTCCGCTCCATCACGGGCGAGCACGTGCACATCGCGAACTCCCAGATAGCCGCGCTGCGTGTCATTCCTCGCGGCTATCGAGAGACGGAGGTCGAGTTCTTCACCAGGGAGGAACCGGCGGCTCGCGCGCTCATAGCGCAGATCGCCCGCCTCGTGCCGATGGGACCGACCCGCTTCGTTCGCCGGCCGGAGCTTGTCGAGATCGAGCGGCTCGACAAGGACCTCTACCGTTGCGAGGCCCGCTGCGCGGTGGCGGCGGGCCGGGAGTGGCTCGCGATGGATCTGCTGCCCAGCCTCCTTCGCGAGCGCGTCCCGGAGGGCCTCCTCGTCCACGGCCCGGTGGTCACCTTCACCGACAAGGTTGCGGACACCAGCTTCGCCCACCGCATCCACGGCTGACTCACTCAACTGCCGGCGGCGGGAGGCCGCGAATCGAGCTCCCGCCGCCGGCACATGAAGTCAGTCGGTCACCGGAACGGGACTTCCGGGAGCAGCGTCGCCGTGCGGCTCGTCGATCGGCACGCCCGCCACGTGCGGGTGCTTGCGCTCGAGCGCGGCGCCCTCCACATCGACGTTCGGGATCAGGCGATCGAGCCAGCCAGGAAGCCACCAGGCGCGATCACCCAGCAGGTGCATCACGCCCGGCAGGATCACCATGCGGACCACGAAGGCGTCCAGGAGAACACCGAACGCGAGGCCGAACCCGATCGGCCGAATCATGGCGCTGCCGGAGAAGACGAACCCGCCGAACACCGACGCCATGATGATCGCAGCGGCGGTCACCACCGCCCGCCCGGCCTTGAAGCCGAGAACGACCGCCGGTCGGGCCGGCGCGCCGTGAACGTAGGCCTCGCGCATGCCCGAGGCGAGGAACAGGGTGTAGTCCATCGCCAGGCCGAACAGGATGCCCGCCAGCAGCGTCGGCAGGAAGTTCAGAATCGGCGCCGGGTCCGAGACCCCGAAGACCCCGGCCAGCCAGCCCCACTGGTAGATCGCCACCGTGCCGCCGAAGGCAGCGAACAGTGAGAGGGCGAAGCCACCGGTCGCGACGAGCGGGAGAAGCAGCGAGCGGAAGACGACGATCATGATCAGGAGCGAGAGCCCCATCACCACCGCCAGGTAGATCGGCAGTGCATCCGCGAGCTTCTGAGAGATGTCGATACCGGCGCTCGTGTGGCCGGCGACACTGAGAGCGATGTCGCCGGGCAGCGGCGAGGCGGCCCGGATGCTGTTCACCAGCTTCTCGGTGGAGACACTCGTCGGCCCCTGCTCCGGCACAACCTGGAAGGCGGCGATGGTATGGTCGCTCGACGTCAGGACCGGCGCCACCGCCGACACATCGCCGAGCTCCGAGATCGCCTTCGCGACCTGCACCTGGTAGTCGAGCAGCTCAGCGTCCGTGGTGCCCTTCGGCAGATCGGCGATAACGAGGAGCGGGCCGTTCTGACCGTCGCCGAACTTGTCGGCGATGGTCGCGTACGCACGATACTGTGTGGAGTCGGTGGCTTCGGACGAGCCGGCCGGGAGGCCGAGACGCATCGAGGCCGCCGGCACGGCGAGCAACGCGAGAAGAGCGATGCCGACAACCACCTGACCAAGCGCACGATAGGTCGGCAGAGGCTTCGCCACCGTCGGCCTGGCGTGCATGCCGTCGTCGACCAGCTTCTTCTCCGCGCCGCGCAGCACGCGAGTCCCGGCGAACGAGAGCAAGGCAGGCGTGAGCGTGACGGAGATCAGCACGGCAATCGTGACCGATACAGCCGCGATGCTGCCCATCAGACCGAGAAACGGGATACCGGTCACGTTGAGCGCGACCAGGGCAATGATGACCGTCATCCCCGCGAACGCGACCGCGTTGCCCGAGGTGCCGTTGGCAAGCGCGATCGACTCCGCGACGGTGTACCCCTCGCGGAGCTGTCGCCGATGCCGGTAGACAATGAAGAGAGCGTAGTCGATACCGACGGCCAGTCCCAGCATGATGCCCAGGACCGGAGTGACCGACGCCATCTCGAGTACACCGGAGAGCGACAGTGCACCAAGCGTTGCGATCGCCACGCCGATGATCGCCGTCAGAATCGGCAGTCCCGCAGCGACGATCGTGCCGAGCAGGATGACGAGGGCGACCGCCGCGATCACGAGACCGAGGAGTTCGCGCGGACCGACGACGGACGGCACGCTGAACACGATCGAGGACGAGAAGTCGACCGCGACGCCGTCGACAGGCGCATCCCGGAAGACCGCGACCAGCCCGTCCTGCGTGGCTTGAGTCACCTCCATCTCGGGATGAGTAAACGACACCATCGAGACTGCGGCACTGCCGTCGTCGGAGATGAGCCGCAGGCCGGAGGCAAGGCTGAGCAGCGTGGCGCCGGCCTCGAGCTTCTTCTTCTCGGCCGTCAGCTTCGCCGGCGCGGCGGCGAGATCGGCCTGCTTGTCGCGGATGGTCTTCCATCCCTCGTTGATCGCGGCCTGCTTCTCCTTGATGGTGGCCCGACCGGCGTCGATCTCCGCCTGCTTTGTCGCGATCGTCGTCCGGCCCGCATTCAGCTGCGCCTGACCGTCCGCGAGCTTCGCTCTTCCGGCGTCGAGCTTGGCCTGATTCCTGACGAGAGTCGCCTTGCCGGCGTCGATCTTGGCCTGGTTCTTCGCGAGAGTCGCCTTGGCCGCGTCGATCTCCCGTTGCTTGGCAGCGATCACGGTCGCACCCGCGTCGATCTGGGCTTGTTCGCTGGCGATCTGCGCCATACCCGCGTCGATCTGCGCCTGCGCGGCCGCGAACTGGTCGGCCATCTCGTCGTATGTCCCGTCCTGCTTGGCCTGGGCGATCGCGGCGTCGAGTTGCGTCTGCTGTTCGACCAGTTGGGCCTTCGCGGCGTCGAGTTGCGCCTGGCCGGCGGCGAGCTTCTTCTTCTCTGCGTCAAGTTGAGCCTGACCGGCGGCGAGCTTCTTCTTGGCTGCGTCGAGCTGCGCCTGGCCGGCGGCGAGCTTCTTCTTGGCTGCGTCGAGCTGCGCCTGGCCGGCGGCGAGTTCCGCGCGACCGGCGTCGATCTTGGCCTGCGCCGCCGGCAACGCCGCCTTCGCCGCGGTGAGCTGCGCCTGGCCGTCCACGAGTTGCTCCTTGCCGGCATCCAGCTTGGTCTGGCCGTCCTTGAGCTCCGTCTTGGCGCGAGCGAGCGCCACCTTGCCGTCCTTCACTTGGGTGCGCGCCTCAGCGATCTGGACTCGCCCGTCCGCGATCTTCGCCTCTTGACGCTCACGCTTGGCCTGCGTAGTGAACGGGTTGAGCACGCTCTCCACACCGTCGACCTCTGCGGCCTGCGCGATGCGTTCGGCAATCGCCGCCTTCTGTGCCGCGGTGAACGGCGAGCCGTCTTCAGTGTGAAAGACGATGGTGCCGGAACCACCGGCAGCCTCGGGGAACGCGGCCTGCAGCCGGTCCGTCACCTGCGCTGTCGGGGTGCCGGGAATCGTGATCTCACCGTCAGGAGTTCCGCCCACGTACACGAACGCAACGGCGGCAACGGCAAAGATGGCGAGCCATACGAGCACGACAGTTCCCCGTCGCCGGCTTGCGAACCGGCCGATCCGATAGAGCAGTTCTGCCATGGTGTGAGGCTCCAGTGTCTTGGGGATATTGCCTGGCTTGAGCGCACCGTGACCACGCGCTCGGCCGCGCCGCGAGTCCACGTGCGTTCTTCGCGAGCGGTGGATGGGCCGGGACTCAGCCCTCGTACAGCGGCATGATCATGGTCCGGACTCGCTGCGCTCAATCCCGGCGCGCAACAGCGCGAAGCTCTCGTGAATGAAGCGTTCCGGGTCTTGCTCGGAGGCCTCGGCGAACTCGAAGGCGGTCACCGCCGCCGCGATCGCCGTGGCGGCCATGAGGCGGGGATAGATGTCGGTGGACGCATCGGTGCCGGTACGCTCGGCGACGGCGTCGGTGGCCATGCGCGTCGCCTCTTCGATCAGGACGGGGCGCCAGCGCGCGAGCGTGCTGCTCATCCAGACCCGGTCACTCTGGGTGGCCAGGTCCGAGGAGCGATCGGCGGCCCGCGCCGCGATGCCGGCGAGAATGTGCTCGAGCGACACCAGGATCGGCTCGTCCGCGGGTCGCGCACGCAGTTCCGCGACGTAGACTCCGAATTGCCGCCGCCAGAAGGCGATCAAGGCCTCCTCTTTGCTGCCGAAATAGTTGTGGAAGGTCCGGACCGAGACATTGGCGGCAGCCGCAATGTCGTCGGCGGTGACGGCGTCGAGCCCTCGGTCGAGCGCAAGAGCCATCACGGCCCTGCTCAGGGCAGTGCGCGTCTGCACCTTCTTGCGCTCGCGGAGTCCGGCGATCTCGTCCATACCGGCACAGTACCGCATTGTGCATGCCTCTGCAACATTACCGAAGCGCGCACGATTGCCGGCGCGGGCAACCATGGGCCCATCCGGCCGGAAAGCTACGCCACGGCCGGCATCGGCCGTCTCCGGCCGCTCTTACGCTCCGACCGCCACCTTGTCCGAGGCCGGACTGACGCCGAACATGCGTCGATACTCGCGGCCGAACTGGGAGGCGCTCGCGTAGCCGACGCGGTGCGCGGCCTCCTGGGCGGTCACTCCGCCATCCACCAGCAACGCCCTCGCCTTGTGGAGCCGGGTCTGCTTGATGTACTGGAGCGGCGACGTCGCCGTCATCTCGCGGAACACCTGGTGGAACGTCGAGACGCTCATGTGCGCCTCGCGCGCCAGTGAGGCGACGTCGAGTTCCGCCGCGTAGTCCTGGTCGATGCGCCGCAGGACCCGGGCGATCTCCGCATAGCGGCCGGAGTTGACGGCCAAGAGCCGCAGCACGTCGCCCTTCTCACCCTCGAGGACGTGGAAGACGATCTCCCGCACGATCTGCGGTCCGAGAACACGTGCCCGCAGGGGAGTCTCCAGCACTGCTGCGAGTCTCGTGGCGGCATCCATCACATCAACAGTGAGCGCGGTTGAGCCGACGACGGAGGGCCGCCCCGGCGAACGAGGGTGGTCGCCGATCTCCAGCAGCAACTCGCCGACGAGGACTGGGTCGACGGCGATCACCAGCGCCAGAAGCGGCTTGTCGTCGAGCGGCATCGTCTCGCAGTCCATCGGCATCGGGACCGCGAGAACCAGGTAGTTGTCGGCGTCGTAGTCGAACGACTCGTCACCGAGCCAAACCCGCTTCCTCCCCTGGGCGACGACCATGATGCTGGGCCCGTACAGAAAGGGCGACCGAGGGAGCGGGGCGTCCGCCCGCATCAAGGCGACACCCGGGACCGGCGTCATGAAGATGCCGCTTTGCGCGGTCTGCGCCTCCAGCACATCCGCAAGTCTCGAAGATCCGCTCACCGCGACTCCTGATCCGTAGGCACCGTGTCGCGATTGTAGCAGTGCGGATGGTGCAGAACTATAGAGGATCATAGAAATAGGCTAGACAAAGCCACGAATATGCCTTTTCAGCCACCTATTCTCGGTCAATCATATGTATGTCATCGCTGACGACCCAGACGCGAGCGTCACATCGGCCCGGCCGAGGCGATGGCGAGACCGGTGGAATCGAGGCAACCCCTGTTCGCCGATCGGGCGCATAGACGAGGATGGCCGTCAGAAGGAAGGGAGCGTGGCTCGTGCGTGGAGCGATCTTGTACGGACCAAGAGATGTCAGGGTCGAGGAGCGGCCTGACCCCGCGATCGTGGAACCGTCCGACGCCGTTATCCGGCTCGCGGCGACCTCCGTCTGCGGGTCGGACCTCTGGCCCTATCGTGGGATCGAGACCTTCCCGGGCCCCATGCCGATGGGACATGAGTACGTCGGCATCGTCGAAGAGGTCGGGCCCGCGGTCAAGACGGTCAGGCCGGGTCAGTTCGTGGTCGGCTCCTTCTGGGCGTCCGACAACACCTGCGAGAACTGCCGAGCAGGGCTGCAGAGCGGGTGCGTCAACCGGCAGTACGTAGGCATGAGCGGCACGCAGGCCGAGTTCGCGCGCATCCCGCTGGCCGACGGGACGCTCGTTGCCACCCCGGAAGTGCCGTCTGACGACCTGATTCCCAGTCTGCTCGCTGCGTCCGACGTGTTCGGGACTGCCTGGTTCGGCGCAGTCGCCGCGGCGGCGGGTCCCGGCAAGACGGTCGCCGTCGTCGGCGACGGGGCGGTCGGTCTTCTGGGCGTCATGGCCGCCAGGCAACTCGGCGCCGAGCGCATCATCGCGATGAGCCGCCACGAGTCGCGGCAGAGGCTGGCGCGCGAGTTCGGCGCCACCGACATCGTGGAGACCCGCGGTGACGAAGGGGTCGCCACGGTGAAAGAGCTCACCGGCGGTCGAGGTGCCGACTCGGTCATTGAGGCCGTCGGCACCACGGAGTCGATGGCGCAGGCCTTGGGCGTTACGCACCCCGGCGGTCACGTCGGCTTCGTCGGCGTCACGCACGGCGACGTCCCGGGGATGCCGTTGTTCTTCAGCCTGGCCCACGTCTTCGGCGGCCCGGCACCCGTGCGCCAGTTCCTCCCTGAACTGATCGGGCTGATCATGGCCCGCGAGGTCGACCCCGGCCGAGTGTTCGATCTGACCCTGCCGCTCGATGAAGCCGCCGAGGGTTACCGGGCGATGGACGAACGCCGCGCCATCAAGACACTGCTGCAGCCCTGACGGTATGGGTCAACACAACATGAAGGAGAGACGGAAGATGAAGATCACGCACAAGGACAGTCGGCCGTCCATGCCGGGACCGGATGCCTGGTTCACCGGTGGAGTCAGCCTGGAGATGCTGTTCGCCGCCGAGCGACCGGGACGCATGAGCGCCGCGTCCGTCACTTTTCAGCCCGGCGCCCGGACCGCCTGGCATGCCCACCCCTACGGGCAGGCACTAATCGTGACCGAGGGTCACGGCCTGGCGCAACGGTGGAGCGGCGAGGTACAGCAACTTGCCCCCGGCGACGTAGTCTGGTTTCCTGCCGGCGAGAAGCACTGGCACGGCGCCGCGCCCGACAGCGCCATGACGCATCTCGCCCTGCAGGAGGCGCAGGACGACGGCAAGTCCGCCGATTGGATGGAACACGTCAGCGACGAGCAATACGAGTCGTAGGGCGCGAGGGAGCACTGAACATGATTCTCGAAGAGAGCTACACACTCGCTAACGGTGTGGAGATCCCCAAGCTGGGCCTCGGCACCTGGTTCATCAGCAACGAGGACGTCATCGGCGCGGTCAAGGAGGCCGCGCGCCTCGGCTATCGCCACGTCGACACCGCGCAGGCCTATCGCAACGAGCGCGGCGTCGGCGAGGGCGTCAGGGCAAGCGGCGTGCAGCGCGAACACATGTTCGTGACCACGAAGCTCGCCGCCGAGGTCAAGGACTTCAAGAAGGCGGTCCGGTCGATCGACACGTCGCTCAAGGACCTCGGCCTGGACTACATCGACATGATGATCATCCACAGCCCTCAGCCGTGGCGGCACTTCCGCGAAGGGGACCGCCATCTGGAGGGCAACCGCGAAGCCTGGCGCGCCCTCGAAGAGGCCTACGCCGCGGGGAAGCTCCGGGCGATCGGGGTCTCCAACTTCGAGCAGGAGGACATCGACAACATCCTCGCCTCATGTTCAGTGAGGCCGATGGTGAATCAGATTCTGGCGCACATCGGCAACGTACCCACTGAGCTGATCCGGTACTGCGAGGCCAACGGTCTCCTGGTGGAGGCGTACTCGCCGATCGCTCACGGGGTGATGCTCAAGAATCAGGACGTCGCTGAGATCGCGGAGAGGTACCGCGTCTCCATCCCGCAACTCTGCATCCGTTACGACCTGCAGCTCGGCCTGCTGCCGCTGCCGAAGACGGCACGTGCGGAGCACATGAAGACCAATGCGGACGTGGACTTTGAGATCTCAGCCGAAGACATGCACGCCCTCGACAGCGTGGCGCCGATCACCGACTACGGCAGGGCCGGCATGATGCCCGTGTTCGGCGGAAAGCTCAGCCTACGAGGCGTGGCCTCGTCGTTGCTTCGCTCGGGGCGGGACTAGAATCGGCGCGGCACGCCGGCGGCCGCTGATCCCTCGGCCGCTATCACTCCGCCGCTGACGTCACCGACGACAGCGTAGTCGGGGCGATGAGTGGATCGTGCGAGACAGCGCCGCCGTCCGCCACCGCCGCGTGCCACGCTGTTCCGGTCCAGAATCGCAGCTGATGCCGTCCGCTGGGATCGCTATACCATCCGCTCGGCGCTGCGGACGCGGCCGCTTCGTCGTAGTTCGCGCTGTAGGCCGCAGTAACCCGTCTGATCATTGCCGCTCCAACAAGGCTTGCGGCGGCAACCACGGCGCTAGCAACGGCCGACGCACCCGCGATTGCGATGTAGCCGCCGGTGTCCTGCGCATACACAGAGGCGCGCCCTGCGACCATATCGATGATCCGCGACACGAGGAACAACGCCCACCACCACATGACGAGTCGAAGCCCGGTCACGTCGCCCTTGTGGCTGACCTGCCAGATCTCTCTCACGGCTTGATAAGGCATGAGCAGATTGAGGAACGGAACGAAGAAGCACCACACCGCCCAAGCCGGGCTGAAGCCGATCGAAGCTCCCGTCAGAGTGGCAAGGTTCTTGTTCGCGCGATGAATCCACATCAGGAGCAGGACGAAGGAGGCCAGCCAGAGTCCGAGTTGAGGCAAGGCGAGCGTGGCAAAGACGGTGTCGGAGATGAGCATGGTGGTCCCAAGTTCACCAGCGGACGGCCAGACGGTCCAGTACTCGACGATCTGGCCGACACCCGCCAGCGTGCAGACCACGGACACGCCGGCGTAGACCAAGAGGAGCACGCTCGCCGGCCGCGACAGCCCCGAGAGAGGCCGCACCTTCACTTCTCCCCCAATTCCCGCGAAACCTCCACGAGCCTACTACATGTAGCCAAACCACCACATCGATATCAGTGGATGGGTCAGCATCACGTACTCACCCACCGATTATCGGCGCTACGGCCAACATATTTAGGGGATCATGCGATGTGCAGAACAACGGGATCCAGAAGAGTTACGCCGCCTACTCCGGCCGCGCCGCCGCGGCCGCATCGAAAAGCTTCTGCGGGATATGACAGTAGCCGCGGGGGTGCTTCTGCAGATAGTCCTGGTGGTATTCCTCGGCCGGTGAGTAGTTGATCAGAGGACCACTCTCTACAGCAATGGGCCGCGCATACGCCTTCTGCAGTTGCCCCAGCGACTTCTCAATCACGGCCTTGTCGGCGGAGTCCGTGTAGTAGATGCCGGTGCGATACTCCGTACCCACATCATTGCCCTGCCGATTCACAGACACAGGGTCGATGGCATCGTAGAAAAGGTCGAGCAGAAACGGCAACGGTGCCACCGTCGGGTCGTAGACGACCTTCACGGCCTCGGCGTAGCCACTGCCGTCACCGTAGGTCGCCGAGGCGCTACCCCCATTGGCGTAGCCGACCTCAGTCGCAACTACGCCATGCACCAAGCCGATGTACTTCTCCAGGCCCCAGAAGCAGCCGCCGGCGATGTAGATCGTCTTGAGATCCCCGCCGGCAGCGTCCAGCTGGATGGCCGGCGCGCTGGTGACGCCGGGAGAGCCCGTGACGTTCGACTCCTGAGCACAGCCCGTGAGCGACACAACGAGCAGGAGCGACACCGCCAGCGACCCTGCCGGGAAGAGGAGCGATCGAGACACAGTGCGCCTCCTTTGGGGTTCTCGTGTGCCTCTGTGCATACCCGCGAGCTCACGGGACTAGGCACGGCGGACCACCCTGACCGCGCGTTCGCGCCTATGCCGGCGGTAGTTCTCATGCATCCGAAGGAGGAGTCAGTTCTCGAGAAGAAGATATGGTTTGTAGTTGTTGGCGATGACTGAGGAGAAGAACGCCATGGCGGTCTATCAGCAGAAAGCTCGCGAGCATCAAGGGCAACTACGCCGACTTCGCGATTCGTCAGGGCAAGGACATCCTCGCCATCATCGAAGTCAAGGCCGCCGGCGTCACGCTCGGGCCGAAGCATCTCTACCAGGCCGTAAGCTACGCGGCCAACGAGGGCGTCGATTGGGTCTGGCTGACCAACGGCTGCGACTGGCAGGTCTATCGTGTGCTGTTCGCTAAGCCCGTCGACCAAGACCTTGTCTTCCAAGTGTCGATCTGCGACGCGGCGACGAAGCCGAGCGAGAAGGCGGAACTGCTCTTCCTGATGTCGATGGAGGCACAACGCGCTCACGAGCTCGACGCCTACTACAAGAAGAAGGCGGCGCTCTGCGGCGCCAACGCCGCCCGCTTGCTGCTGGGCGAGAAGATGCTGCGTGCCCTGCGGGCGGAGATGCGCGTTGCCACCGGACACCTCGCGAGCCTGGAGGAGATCGCCACCATCCTCGTCGAAGAAGTGATTCGGCCCGAAGTACAAGGCGACGACACAGCACGGCTCCTGCGCAAGGCTGCGGCGATCAAGAAGTCGGCCCACAAGTCGAGCGGCCTGAAGCGCGAGGCGGCGGCCAGTGAGAGCCCTTCAATGGCGCAGGACGCAGCGTCCTGAGCAGCTCAAACTGACGCCACCCCCGCCACGGACGCACCGGAACCGCACAACCTAGCGAGTCAGCAGATACCGGTAGATGCGGCCAGGCGATTGCCGCCGCTTGGGCTCATCCAGCCAAGAAGATGTCTGAGCCGCCTCCAGCACGTCCTCGCGCAGGTAGCCACTCGCGAGTTGCGCCATCGAGATCCCGTTCCAGCCTACGTCGCGCATTTGTCCCACCTCGTTTCTCTATCGTGTCGCTCCGGCCAATCGCCGGCCACCATGCGAGTATGGGTGCGCATCATGTGGCGCCGTTGAGAGGCACGTTAGATCGCAATAAGGACGTGGAGTTGGAGTTGCCCCCCGTTCGCAGTCCTCTTCAGACGGGAACCGACGGTGTCGTAGGCGGCATGTCGGGGCAAGTCTCACCACCCGTGCACGAGAGCTGTGCGGCCGGCGCGCTTCGTCCGACGCCCATTGATCCCAAGGGCGCGATCAGCTTCGTCGGCGCAACCTGCCTGGTCGCCGAGCGTCTTAGCGGACAGCAAGTCGAGGCGCGCATCGCCCGAGGAAGGGTGCGCATCAGACATGACTCAATCAACAACTCTGTCACACAGGAACTGACGCCAATCCGGAACACGGGTGGTGGAACTTGACATCGACCTACCTCGCAATCATCGATCCAGGAGCTTCTGGTTGGCCGACCAGCGCTCGGCGTCGGTCATGTTCTCCCCGACGCCGGCAGGTACATCGCTTTGACATGCCTCGCTTACTCAGGCTAGCCAGCCGATCTCGCCGATGTTTGGGTCTCGTCCTAAGCGTCGCCATTCGCTGCCGGCTCTACCGACTGGATCCTCTTCGCTCCAAGGCAGGAACTTCCCTGAGTCTCCGTCCAGGTCGCCAAGCACAACGCCACTGGCGATGAGCCCTGAGAGGATCGATAGCGCGAGATCACAGACCTCCTCGTTTGTGGCTCTCGGCCACGCGTGCCGGATATGCACCGGCAGTTCCCACATCTCGACGTAGTCGTCGGCCAGCTCTCGGCTGACGGCCAGGGCGACCTTCACTGCAATTGTCACTGTGCTGTCGCTCATGGATTGCACTTGATCTTCCCCTTGAAGACGCCGGGAATGTTGATGTCGATGGTCGCAGCAGTCCCCGGGCTCTTTGCCATCTTGAGTCGGAGCTGAACGAAACCGCCGTTCGGCAGTTGCACCCGTATGAGCTTGGCGTCCCGCGAGGCGAGAAACATCATCGTCGGCGACGGCACCCCACTCACGTAGACCAAAGCGAAGCCGACCACTTAGTTGTAGAGACCCTTGAGCCCCGGAGTCACATCCGACCAGGCGTCAATCCCGCTCGGATCGACGAACATCAGTGGGTTGTTCAGGCAGTAGCGGTAGGCACTCCCGGCCGCCGGAGTCGGCTCCACGGAAAGGAACGTCCCGGTCTCGGGGTCGTAGACCCGGGCACGGAGGAAGATGAGCCCACTGGCTTCGGTGTGCTCGCCGGTGAAGCGGAAGCGGTTGCCGGTGAGGTCGGGGGTGCCGAGCTCGCTGCCGAAGGGCTCGTAGGTGTGTTCTCTGACGACTTGGCCGGAGGCGTCGGTCTCGAGGCGCACGGAGCCCGTGAGTCGGCGCGTGCTACGTGGTCACTCAGCCGCCTTGGTCTTTCTGGCGGTAGTCGGTCTGGAGCCGCTTCTCGTCGTCGTGGTGAGGGAAGAAGAACACGACGAGCGACATGCCGATGGCGACGGAGACGAAGCCCGCCACGTAGGCGAGCTTGTCCCCGGCGAGGAACGAGGAACGGGCTGCAGCGAGAATCTGGTCGGCGAACTGCGGGGCACCGTCGGCGATGTTCTTGGCGCTCGCGTAGGACATCTGCAGTTGATTCTGCGTCTCGGTGGTGACGTTCTGGCCCGAGGAACTGACCGCGGCGCCCATAGCGGAGGCGTAGCCGGCGGTCAGTAACGCTCCGAAGATCGAGGTCATGAGCGCACCCCCGAGATCGCGTTGGAGGTCCGCGGTGCCCGAGGCCATCCCCACCCGCTGGATTGGCACCGAGCCGGTGAGCGAGTGCGCCGAGGGCGTCTGAGCCAGACCCACCCCTGCCCCCATCAACAGCAAGGGGATCGCCACCAACACATAGGGGATGTCCGGCCCCCACAGGAAGAACATGGCGACGAAGGACAGCGCGAGGAAGGACTGGCCGGCCAACAGCGTGGCCCGCGAGCCCCATCTGCCGACCATCTTCGCCGACTGGGGAGCGAGCAGAACCATCATCACGACTGCAGGGACGATGGCGGCCCCGGCGGCCACAGAGCCGTAGCCGAGCACGTTCTGGAGGTACTGCTGGTTGACGAACAGCACGCCCATGAGCGAACCGAAGATGATGACGCCGGCGACCGCGGCCACCCAGAACGTGGGTCGCGCGGCCACCGAGAGGTCATAGAGGGGGTTCGGCGCCTTACGCTGCCGAATCACGAACGCCACCGCCAGCAGGACGGTGCCTGTGGTCAACCCCAGCGCGAGGCCCATCATACCGGGAGCGGCGATGATGTTGAGGGCCACGGTGAGCGCGCCGATCATCAGCGCCGAGATCGCCCCGTCCAGGTTGTCGACAGGTTCGTGAGACTGGGCCGTCTTGGCAGAGATGTACCGCAGGGACAGAATCAGGCAGAGGACCGCCAAGGGGATCGTGACGAGGAAGACCGATCCCCAATCGAAGTACTTGAGCAACACTCCTGACAGCAGTGGTCCCACGACCGCAGAGCCCGTGCCCAGCGCAGACCACAGGGCGATGGCTCGAGTCCGCGCCGGACCCGACCACAGCACCGTGATCAGCGCCAGGGTCGTCGGGTAGGTTAGACCGGCCGACAGCCCGCCGAGGACCCTCGCAGCGAACAGCACGCCCCAGTCTGATGCCAGGCCGGCGAGCAACGACGCCGGGATCGCGGCCGACAGCCCGACCACAATCATCAGTTTGCGGCCGTAGCGGTCGCCCAGCGCGCCGAACCACAGTACCGACGCGGCGAGCCCCAGCGAGTACCCGACCGCGATCAGGTTCAGCTGCATTTGCGACGCATTGAACGCCGCACCGATGGTGGGCAGCGCAACGTTGGCGACCGTGAGGTTCAGGTTCGCCACGGCAGCGACGAGGATCAACGTGCCGAGGAGGCGTCCGGCTTGGGCCGGACGCCCGGCGCCGTAAGCGTCGGTGTGCTCCGGATCGCTCACGTTTCCCCCTCCTGGCGCAGCTCCCGGAGCCGATCGCGGCCGCGCTGGAGCGCGGCATCGAACGCTACGTCGATGTGTGGATCGGGTGGGAGTATGTTCCGCTCGCCGATCCGATCGACGAGCCCCGTGCGGGACAGCGCCCGGCGCCCTTCGTCACGGACGCCGGTCAGGACCAGCGCACTACCCGACGCGCTCAACCGCTGGAGGTAGTGATCGACCTGTTTGAGCATCGTACTGGAGAAGTGACGCAGCGCTCCGAGGTCGACCACGAGGACTCCGGGGTGGCCCGGGTCCGGTTCGGGGAGTTGATCGGAGATCGACGTGACGACGGCGAAGAAGTTTGGACCCGTGTAGCGCAGCAGGATCGGTTCGTCCGCCGGCAGTGAAGTCGGGACATCGTCACTGATCATCCAGCCCTCGTCGTCATGGACGATGCGCTCCAAACGAGCGGCCGAGCTGCTGGCGCCGACATAGGCGAGCAACGAGAGAACCGCTCCGCCGATGATGGCCCACTGCAACGGCGCCGTGAGGGTCAGCACCATGGTCACCGCGAGCAGAAGCCGTGGGGCCACACCGGCCTGCCATGCGAGTCGACTGTCTGGAAGGCGCCCGGTGACCAGATCGACGCCGACCACGAAGAGGAGACCGCCGATGACAGCCTCGGGGATGTGGCCGATCGCGCCCCCGAACGCGACCACGAGGACCACGACCGTTCCGGCGGCGACGTAGCCGGCCCACCGGCGATCGGCGCCGCTCTCGGCACTCACCGCGGTTCGCGAGAGCGATCCCCCGGTGGGAGTGGACTGGAAGAATGCCCCGGCGAGGTTGCCTATGCCCTGGGCGAGAAAGTCCCGCGACGATTCGGCTCGGGACCCGTCGGGGTTGGGGAACGCCGGGCGGATGCCGGCGCCCTGGGCCAGTGCGACGATCGCGATCGAGAACGATCCGAGGAGCAGGCCGGGGACCATGGCGAGGTCGGGGAGCACGTTGAGGCTGTCGGGGATCGGGAGGGCGGCGAGGCCGGTAGCGATCGTCGCCTGATCCGCGATGGTCGGCGTGTCGATGCCGAAGATCCAGACCGCCGCTGTGCCCAAGGCGACGACAAGCACGAGCGCATAGCGGGCCAGTGGCCCGCTGGCTTTGAGGGCGAAGGCCACGGCGACGGTGCCGAGCCCAACCGCCGCCGTGGTGAGATTCCAGTTGCCGGGATGGAAGAGGATGTCGGCAGCTTTGACGACCTTGTTGCTATGCCCGCCGGGGTCGTAGCCGAAGATGTCGCTGAACTTCCCCACCGTGATCAGGACCGCGACACCGGCGACGAAACCAGTCATGACCGCGTTGGAGACGAAGTTGACGATCTTGCCGAGCTTCAGCAGGCCGAGCACGAACATGATGACCCCGGCGAGCAACGACATGGTGACGACGGCCTGGAGCACCTCGGCGCCCTGGTAGCCCCCCTCAGCGAGGATCCCCGCCGTCGTCAGAGCGATCGCAGAGGTGAGCGTGCTCATCATCAGGACCGATCCGGTGCCGGTGGCGGTTACCGCCACCGGCACCATGCCGGCGTAGATGCCAAGCATCGGATTGATCCCCGCCAGCGATGCGTAGCCGATGCCCTCGGGAACGCTGTAGAGGCCGGCGACGAAGCCCCCGACGATGTTGTTGACGGCTGACCCCTTCTGGCCAGCCATGGCTCAGGGCGTGACGATGGGGAAGCTTGGGTTCAGAGGCTCCATCAGTGAGATGACGGTGTGCAGCGCGTTCTCGTCGCCGTCGAAGGCAATGCCGTCTGTCTTGCCGCCGACCAGCGCCACCAGCTCGGGCTTCGTGAGGGTGATCACGAGGTCCGCGGGGTCCTCCCGTCCGGTCGGGTGGTGAATCAGCACCCCGTTGGACAACTCCATCCGGTACACCTCGTTGGCGTCGGTGAAGTGCCAGCGAATCGACACCTTCGCGTTCCACGCCTTCGGACCGTTGATACGAATGGCGATGCTGTCGAAGATCTGGGTGATGGTGAGCGCCCCGGCCATGCCACCGGGCGACCACGACGTCTCCTTCGGCGGCGCGAGCAGTTCCGCCGCTCCCATAAGGTAGTTGTTGCGCCACGTGCCGCACTCCGCGCCGTAGCCCAGCCGGGTGTGGACGCCGGCGAGGAACTCGCGTGCGCCCTGGTGGCCGGGGTCGGCGAACACGGCGTGGCTGCCGAGTTCGGCGGCGAAGCGCAGGTCGCCCTCGTCGGCGTACTTCTTGGCGGCAGCGATCGTCGCGTCGACACCGCCGATCACGTCGACGTAGCGCTTGGCCGCCGCCTCAGGCGGGTGCATCCACAGGTGCGCGGGATTGCCGTCGTACCAGCCGATGTAGCGCTGGTAGATCGCCTTGACGTCGTGCGACACCGAGCCGTAGTAGCCGTGAGTGTGCCAGGCCGCATCGAGCGCCGGCGGCATCTCCATCATCTCCGCGATCTCGCTGGCCACGTACCCCTCGTTGAGCAACCGCAAGGTCTGGTCGTGCAGGTAGCCATACATGTCGCGTTGCTCTGTGAGGAACGCCACGATGTTCTCCGTCCCCCACACCGGCCAGTGATGCGACGCGAACGCCACGTCCGCCTCGCCGGCAAACATCTCGATCGCCTCGAAGATGTAGCGCGACCACGCACGAGCGTCGCGCACCTGAGCGCCTCGCAGCGTATAGATATTGTGGAGGTTGTGCGTGGCATTCTCGGCCATACACAAAGCCCGCCGGTCGGGGAAGTGGAAGTTCATCTCCGCCGGCGCCTCGGTGTCGGGAGTGAGCTGGAACACGATCCGCACACCGTCGACGGTCTCCTCCTGACCCGTGCGGGTGATGTCGAGCGTGGGCGCGAGCAGACCGATGGTGCCCTGGGAGGTTCCCGGCCCAAGCCCGACCCCCAACGTGCCCTTCGCATCCACCGGGAGAGCGGCGCCGGTGTGGTACACGGCCCGGCGCATCATCGCCGTTCCCGCATAGACGTTCTCGGATACCGCGTACTTCATGAACTCCACGGGGGCGATGATCGGGACGTCGGTGTCGGCGTCCACCACGCCGAGCACACCCCCGAAGTGATCGACGTGGGTGTGGGTGTAGATCACGCCCTTCACCGGACGATCGCCGCGATGGCGGCGGTACAGTGCGAGCCCTGCCTCGGCCACCTCGGCGGAGACGGCAGGATCGATGATGATCACGCCGGTGTCGCCCTCGACCACCGTCATGTTCGAGAGTTCGATGCCGCGGAGCTGGTAAATGCCCTCGGTGACCTCGAACAGGCCCTGGATCGCTGTCAGCTGGCTCTGCCGCCAGAAGCTCGGATTGACCGTGTCCGGGCAATCGCCCGTCGTTGCAGCCGTGTAGGCGTCGGCGTCGTAGACCACACGGCCCTGTGCGGTCTTAATCACCCCGGGCTCGAGTCGCGCTACTAGGCCCCGTTCCGCGTTGTCGAAGTCGGTTCGATCGGAGAAGTCGGCGGGCATCACGATTCCTTTCTCGCAGTTCTGCCTGGTCCCGGCAACGCCACTCCCCATGGTGGCCGAGCGAACGTGGGTCGGACGCGGGTCACCTAGGGAGGCCTCCTCGCCAGTCGTCGTCGGTGAATTACGGAACTATGTTCCGTGGGCTACCGAGCTGATCCGTAGTGGTCAACCATGGCAACAAGTATGGGATTGAGAACAGGTGCTCGGGAAGGCGAGGCCCCGGTCGGGGTGTCCTAGATCCGGAGCACTTGCAGGTGTCGAAGGCCCTCGTACACGGCGTCGAGACCCATCGCGAAAGTGTCGCCGCGATGCAGTAGCGCCATCTGGTCCCGCAGCGGGTCCTCCTCGTGCGCGCTGGCCGTGGGAGCGTCGAGGAGTCGCACCTTCTCCGCTGCCTCCTGCAGAAGAAACCCGGTGAGATAGCCGCCGAACACCTGCAAAGCGGCGACCGCCTGCTTTTCAGCTACACCGTAAGCGCCCAACGCCCGCAGGAAGCGGCGTGCATAGTCGAGCACCGGCGCCTTGTCGACCGGCGCAGTCGCATACAGAGGGAAGGCTCTGGGGTGGCGCAGCGCCATCGCCCGCATGGAGAAAGCCGCGCGACGGATCCAGTCGCCAAGACCGTCGCCGGGCTGAGGATCCAGGCTCATTTCCGCGAACAGGAGTGCGACGACGTCGAGCGCTATCTCGTCCTTCGATGAGACGTGGCGGTAGACGGTGGTCGTGCCGACACCAAGCTCGCTCGCCAAGTTGCGCAGAGTCAGGGCGTCGAGCCCCCTGTGATCGACGAGCGCCAGCCCCGCCTTGGCGATCACCATTCGATCGAACTGGGTGTGGACCCTCGGTCGGCCGGCAGCGCGCGTCAACGAGACTCCACAGTGATTAGCGTCAAGCCGCGCATGATGCCCACACTGTATCAGCAGCGCATAGATTGGCCAGATCGGGCGACGCGCTTCCTGCCCACGCAGATCGCGTGGTCGTCGGCGAGCTCCGCCTGGATGCGCGGCGCGCCGTAGATGCCGCGCGACGCCTCATGGATCGCCTCGATGCGCTCGGTGAGCGCCGCGTCGGCCAGCGACCTGGCCGACGGCCTGCGGCGCTTCCAGACGTGGTAGCCCGAACGCGACACACCAAGGTCTCTTCCGACCTGGCTCTGCGTGACGCCGCCGCTGCGCACCAGGCGGATCGCCTCAGCGCGGAACTCGGGCGCATAGGGTGGCTTGGTCTTGCCCATCTGGACTCCCTTTCTGGGACCTCGAGGTCCCAATCCTCGGGTGTCCACCAAAGCGGGTCAATTCCACTTCCAAGAGAAGCGCCTGTCTCATGCGAAGGCTTGGCATAAGTGCATGCTCTCTGCATTTCTCAGCCTGCTGATTACATCTGCCGATATCGATTGAGAGAGAAGCCATGCCGAAGCTCCGGGTTCACATATTGGTGGCAATACTGGTCGTCGTTGGCCTCGTTCTGCTGCCCCGAGGCCTCATCGCCGATCCCCACCAATGACGTGACCGCTCTAGAAGTTGACTGCGCTCTATCCACAGGCGCGCGCTAGCTGCCGACCCAACAAGACATAGCGGGTTTCCGGCACGTGGACGATGGTCGCACAGCACCTACGGCCTGAGTCGCAATGCCACAAGCAAGCAGACCCACCACGCCGGCGCGCCGTCCTCTCCTTCGGGAGAACGCGCGGCGTAGCTGCGCCTGGCCGACACCGCCCATAGCTGCGCCGCGTAACGGAGTCCGTTGTCCACCATCGCCGAGCGGACTACACTGAGGGGGCAGAAGTCGGATTGCCGCCGCGGCGGCACCCAGGCCGCCCAATCGCTCGGGGCGCCTCTCTGTCGGTGTGCGCGACTCGACAAGGGGGTACTCCATGACCACCGTCGCACTCGGCCGTACGGCCCCATTCCCGCTGTGCCGGTCCCTCTCCCGACGCCGGCGCGCGAGGTCGCTCTGGGCGGTCGTCGATACGATCCTCATGCTCTGCGCAGTCGCCCTCGTCCCGGCAGAGGCTAGTGCCACCACCGCCGACTCCTTCGAACCGGACGGCACGTACTCCTCAGCCAGCACAATCGGCACCAGTGGCATCCCGCAGCAGCACACGATCTTCCCCTCACAGGACGAGGACTGGATGTCGTTCACGGTGGACGCCGGCTCGATCTACGCCATCGAGACGGCCCAGAACACCTCTTCCGACACGTTGGACACCGTCCTGGAGCTATACGACTCGAACGGCACGACACTGCTCGCCAGCAACGACGACAACGAGGGGTCGAGCCCCTACTCGCGCATCGATTACACAGCCAGCGCCAGCAAGACACTGTACGCCCGCGTGACCGGCTTCGCCGCGACGAGCATCGGCGGCTACGCGTTCACCGTGCGGGCCCTCGGCGCCACGGGCACCATCAGCGTCCCCGGCACGGCCGACTTCGGCAACGTGCCTGCCGGCAGCACCCAGCGACGGACGATCCAGGTCAAGAACGCCGGCAGCGCGCCGCTTACGATCACCGGCGTGGAGATCAGTGGCAGCGCCTTTTCGATCGTACGCGACGAAGCGAACGGCGCCACAATCCCCGCCGGCGGCACCCGCGAGATCGAGGTCAAGTACGCACCGACGGTCGGCTACGGTGGCGCGCCGAACGCCGTGGCGCACAGCTGGACGAACGTGCTGGTTCAGTACAACTACGATGTGGACACCGGCGTGCTGGCGAGTCGCACTGTGTTCGCGGGCTTCCTGAACACCGGCGGCGCCGGAGATCTCGCCTGGCGTGTCCGCGCACCTTCATCGGAGCGCAGCGGGACCTCGGCGGTCGTCGCCGGCGGCGGCTACTCCATCAGAGTAACCGTCAACGATGGGCGAGGCACGGGACTCGTGGAACTGCTCAAACCCGTCACCAAGACCTGGAACTTCGACAGGACGCTGGGGAGCCTGGCGAGCGTTACCGTCTCCAGGGTGCCCGACGGGCGCCTGACCATCACCAGCAACGACGCCGAGAACCCGCAGAAGATCGTCGGCTTGTTCGGCGTCTGCCCGAAGACCCAGTCGCGAGCGTCGTGCAAGATCACGCTCACGCTGAGCGGCCTAACGAAGGGTGCGCTCAAGCTCGGCAACAAAGTGACCGCGAAAGGCAAGGTCACCTCGACCAATCTCAGTGCCACCAAGGCCAAGCTGACTCTCCAGCGCAAGGCGGGCAGCACGTGGGCCAAGGTCAAGGTCGTGTCGCGCACACTGAGCGCCGCCAAGACATACAGCTGGACGTACAAGCCGACGCGAAAGGGGACCTACCGCATCCGCGCCACGGTCGCGCAGACGGCAACCAACAAGAGCGCCGCGAGTTCGTGGAAGACGTTCTCGGTCAAGTGACTCGAACGGCAACGCCCAGTGCCGCAGTGAAGCGAGATGAGGGCCCCGCGTCCATCGTCAGCGCGGCAGCACCCGGCCCCCTCGGCCGACACCGGAGCAGCTAGCTCTGCTCGCCGCGGTAGTTCTCGTCGGCCCAGCGGGCCACAGCATCGACCGCCTGCCGTACCTCACGCGTCTGCGCTGAGGTGAGCTGCTCGGCTTTGACGAGGTAGACGCCACGCCCTGTGGGGTCCTTGGTCGTCGAGCGGTCCAGGAAGCGCACCAGTCGTGCCGCCTGGGTCAGCGCCGGACCTTCCGGGGTGAGGCCGTGGCGGCGCAGGTCGCAGAAGGCCATCTCGCACTCGAGGAGTGCGTCCCTCATGCCCGTTGCTTCGTGACTCGGAGTCTGCGGCCGCAGGTGGTGCTGTGCTCTGGCGAGTCGCAGTGCTGCGTGCTGATAGCGTTTCCTCATACGTCTCCTTTGTTCGTTGGCGTGCTTATTTCTCACACATACGGCGCCGCACTTGGGCGTGGCCGCGGATAGCATCCTTGACGTCGTCGCGGTTCGGCCTAGAGAAGCCGTGAGCTGTGACGCTCGTCCTCTTGGCAAGCTTGCTGGCCGAGATGCGCTTAACCTCTCCCGCCACGCCTGGCCCCATGCCGCCCCGTGCCTGCGCGTGCTCCCCCGTGCCACATTCTGCTGCCCGGTCGCGTCGGCAAAATGTCGGCAGCGAGCCAAGCAGGGGCCGGTCGAGCTGCGCCCAGGAACCCTCAGAAAACGCTATGTGCAGGGGAAAAGCGTGGAGGCGGCGGGCGGAGTCGAACCGCCGATGGAGGTTTTGCAGACCTCTGCCTTGCCACTTGGCTACGCCGCCAGGCGTAGTGCCCTCTGTCACGCAAAACGGCAGACGGTCGGAGCCTATGCTCCGCCGTCAGCGAAGCTGCTACTCCGTCCTCTGCCGTGACGTCCAGAGAAACTGGAGCGGGTGAAGGGGCTCGAACCCTCGACCTTCTGCATGGCAAGCAGACGCTCTAGCCAACTGAGCTACACCCGCAGCAGGCGGCATGATACCAAACCACGCCACGGCAGCGCAATTCGCGCCGCAAGACGCTAGTGTCCGGCGGCGTCCAGCGCCTGATTGACGAGCGCGTCGGCAGCCGCGTTTTGCGCGCGCGGCACGTGGCGTACGTCGATCTCGTGGAACTGGTGAATGAGGTGAGTCGCCTGGCCGTGCAGCGCCTTGAGCGTCTTGTCCTTCACCTGATACTCGCCGTTGATCTGGCGCACCACCAATTCGCTGTCCAGGAAGACGTCCAGGCATTCGACCTCGCGGTCGAGAGCGAGCTCCAAGCCCGCGAGGAGCGCCTGATACTCGGCCACGTTGTTCGTGGCGACGCCGATGAAGTCGGCGAGCTCGTCGACCACGTCGCCGCTCGCCGAGAGCAGCACCGCACCGATGCCGGCGGGACCAGGATTGCCTCGAGAGCCGCCGTCGGTGTAGAGGCGATGACGATTGTCGCAGCGCCGAGTGGGTCGCTCGGCACGGCCCGCGACGCGCACGCTGGGCGGCGCCGGCGCGAGGTCGTCGCCGCTCACAGGCTCGCCGGCCAGCGCGTTAGGCTCGACGGCTGGCTGCCGGGAGGCCGCGGCGTACGTGTGCCAAACGCCTGCCGGCTGACGCAACGTCTCGATGCGGACGCCGGACCCGGCGAGGGCGAGCGCCAGCGTTTCGCTCCAGCGCAACATGGCCTCCTGTTCCGCGACATCGTGCGGCGCGTCCACCAGCGCCAAACCCTGAGCCAGCGCCGCGCGCGCCTCGTGGTACTTGACGTCGCCGGTGACGAGGACATCGGCGACGTCGGCCACACCGCGCGCGATGGCCTCAGCACCCGACCCGGGCAGGCAGGCGATGCGGCGCACGAGGCGGTTGCCGTCGCCGGCGTAGCGCAGCGACGGTTGCCGCAAGACCGCGGCCACCTCGGCGGCGAAAGTCGCCAGCGGGAGCGCCTCGGGCAGCAAACCCAGCCGCCCGAAGCCGAGACTCGCGACTTCGTTCTCGACCGGATAGATATCGAAGGCCGGCTCTTCGTAGGGATGCGCGCCGACAAAGGCGGCCACCACTCGGCGCCGCAACGCCCGCGGGAAGACCACCTCGAGGCGCACCTCGGGGACCACCTCGTCGCGACCTTTGACGCCGAAACTCGGCGAGCTGCCCTCGCGCCCGAAGAATGTGCCCTGCCCCTCGACCGACCACGAACAGTGCTCGTAGTCGCCGATGACGCCGGCGCCGACGGAAAAGACGGCCGTGCGCACCAGATCGAGATCGTCGACCGGCACGAACCCGACGAGCTTGTAGGCGTCGGCAGGCGCGGGCGCCAACGGCATCGTCTCTTCGAGATCGAGCATGTTGGCGACGATATCGGCGATGCCGCCGTGGGCACGATCGAGATTGGTGTGAGCGACGACCACCGCCCGCTGCTCGCGCGCCGCACGTAACGCTAAGCGGCCGGCCAGGTCGTCCTGCGTGAGTCGCTCCAGCGGCTTGTACAGAAGCGGATGATGAACGACGAGAGCCTGGCAATCGAGACGCCGCGCCGCATCGAAAGCGGCGTCGTCGGCCTCGAGGGCGACGAGCACGCCGCTCACCTCGTCGGCGGCGGCGCCCACCTGCAGCCCAACGTGGTCCCACTGCTCGGCAAGTGCAAACGGCGCCAAGCGGTCGATGGTCTTGATGATGTCGCCGACTCGCGTCATAGCCAGATTCTACCTCAGGTGACGGGGCGCATCGCTATCCCACCATGTAGCTGACGTCGTAGCCCGACGTGGGATACGCCCAAACGGTGTCAGCGATCGTGGACGCCGTGAGACCGTGCCGCACGGCCAACGCAAAGATGTTGACGACTTCCTCGGCGTTTGGGCCCAGCAAGTGCGCACCGAGGATGCGCCCGGAGCCCTTCTCGCGCACGATCCTGGCGGCGGCGTGCGTGTGGCCCAGCCGCCGCGTCGTCAGCCAGCCGCTCATGTCAAAGGCGGCGACCTCGAGATCGTCGTCGTCGGCCGCCTCCTCAACGCTCATGCCCACACGCGCCAGCGGTGGATCGCTGAACACCACGCTTGCGAAGCCGCGCGCATCGTACTCGGCGTCCCGACCAAGAATCGACTTGACGACGACATTCGCCTGCCGGCCGGCGGCCGGGGTAAGCGGTGGGCCGGCGGCAGCGGCATCCCCGGCCGCATACACCCCGGGGTTGCTGACGCTGCGCATATGCCCGTCGACGAGGATGCCGCGCCCGTCCCAGGCAACGCCGGCGGCATCGAGATCCAGCCGCTCGACGTCCGCGGCGCGCCCCGCGCCGTGCACGACGAGATCGGCGCGCACATCGACCGCCGGCGTGCGTACCATCATCCCGCTGCGCTCGTGCCGTACCTCCAGCGCCGGCGCGTCGAGATGGATGGTGACACCGAGGGTGCGGTATCTCTCGACGAGGAGAGCGCTCAGTTCCGCGTCGAACTCCTTGAGCACGCGCGCCCCGCGTTGCAGGATGCTCACCTCCGCGCCCGCGCACCGCGCCAGCGCGGCGAACTCGAACGAGATGTAGCCGCCGCCGATGAACACCACCCGCGGCGGCAGTTCGTCGAGATCCATGAACTCGTGCGCAGGCACTACGAGCTCCTGCCCGGCGAAACCGAGGTGTACCGGCGCCGCACCGCTGGCGACGACGATCGCCGTCGCCGAGATTCTCCGACCGTTGACCTCGACCGCATCCGGCGCCACAAACCGCGCCTCGCCGTGCAGAAGTGCTACACCGGCGCCGCTCAGCCAAGCCTCCGTGTGCTCCGTCACGCCGGCGGTGAAGTCGCGCTTGCGACGCACAAGCTCGGGCCAGGCCACGCGCACGCGACCATCCACGCCGCGGCCGCTGAGAGACTCCGCGCGGCTCACGGCATCGCTCGCCGCGAGCAGTACCTTCTTGGGGTCGCAACCGCGTAACCGGCACGTCCCGCCATATGGGAGACGATCCGCTACCGCGACGCGCAAACCCTGCGCCGCACATCCCGAGGCAACCGTGGTGCCGGCAACGCCGGTCCCGATCACGAGCACGTCGAAGTCGTTCACGGGGGGCTCCTCGCGACGGGCCGCCGCCGGCCACGCCCGAGCGAACCTGCCGGCAATCATCGGCGGCCAATGTACACTGCTCTGCATGCCATCGACCCGATCTCCAATCACTGCCCACGAGGGAAGTGCCACAAACGGCCTCCCCCCATGGGTGGTCACGCTGGCCCTCCTCCCCGGAATCCTGATCACCCTCGCCGACGCCACCGTGATGAGCGTCGCGGTGCCCATGATCATCCGTCGCCTGGAGTCGTCGGTGATCTCGGTCTCGTGGGTGATGAACGGCTACAACTTGGTCCTCACCGTGCTCTTTCTGGCCATGGGGCGTCTCGCCGATCGTTACGGGCACAAGCACGTCTTCGTCGCCGGACTGGCGCTGTTCACCGTCGCCTCCGCGGGCTGTGCCCGCGCCTCGACGATCGACATGCTCATCGCGCTGCGAGTGATTCAGGCGGTGGGCGCGGCGGCCGTAGTGCCAACCGCGCTGACGCTCCTGCTCGACGCGTTTCCCGCCGGCCGGCAAGGCTTCGCGGCCGGCCTCTTCGGCGCCCTCACCTCCGCCGCCGCCGCGGCAGGACCCGTTCTCGGCGGCGTCCTCATCGAGCGTTGGGGCTGGCCGGCCATCTTCTGGTTCAACGTGCCGGTCGGCGCCCTCGGCGTCGTGCTGGCGCTGACGCTGGTGCGCGGTCGCCGCCGTGCGGCGCCCGACGCCAAACTCGACTGGCCCGGCGTCGGCCTCAGCAGCGCCGGCCTCTTCTGCCTCACGCTGGCACTCATCGAGGCCAACGACTGGGGCTGGACGAGCGCGCGCATCCTCGGCCTCTTCCTCGGCGCCGCAGTGCTCCTGGCACTGTTCGTGGTCTGGGAACTACGCTCGCCGGCGCCGCTCTTCGATCTGCGCCTCTTCCGCAAGCGCACGTTCGCCGCCGCCAGCGCCGCGATCATGACCGTCGACATCGCCATGATGGGCACCGCCTTCATGCTCGTTATCTACATGATCGCGATGATGGACTACTCGGAACTCAAGGCCGGCCTGGCGATCACCACCCTGCCGGCGGCCGGCTTGATACTGGCGCCGTTCGCCGGCCGCCTCGTCGACCGCTTCGGCCCGCGGCCGCTGGCCGTGGCCGGCGCCCTGCTCAGCGCCGCCGGCCTCTTTGCCCTCGGGCACTTGGCGCGTAGCGCGCCCCTTCCCGAGGTGCTGTGGCGCGCGACGCTCGTCGGCGCCGGCCTTGGCCTCTCGTTGCCGGCGCTCACCGCCGCCGGCATGAGCGTCGTCCCCGGCGGCGTCAAAGGCGTCGGCTCCGGCGTCCTCAACACGGCCCGGCAACTCGGCTTCCTACTCGGCGTGGCCATCCTCGTCGCCGTCTTCGCACACACGATGACCACGGCCGTCAACCGCTCCGCCGACCGCGCCCAAGACCTCACACGCGCTCAGGCGGCGCTCTCGCCCGAGATCAAGGAGACGATCGTCGTCGCCATCGACAGCGCCCGCGATATCGACGTGACCGTCGGCATGACCGAGTTGCGCAAGATCGCCAACCCGATCGCCAATGTGATCGCGCCGCAGGTCGGAGCCCTTGAGGGCTTCGCGCTCGTCCAGCTCAAAGACGCCCTGGAGCAGATCTTCTGGGACGAGGCGTCGGCCGCCTTTCGCTGGCCGTTCTACACGGCCAGCCTGGCGGCCCTACTCTCCGTAATCCCCGGCCTCCTGCTCCCGCGCCGCCTCACGGCAGAGCAAACGGGAAGACGAGCGGAGTGACGACGCAGACGACGATCGTCACCAACACACTCAGCGGCAGTCCGAGCCGCGTGAAGTCGCCAAAGGTGTAGCCGCCGGGCTTCTGCACCATCAGGTTGGTCTGGAAGCCGGCCGGATTCACGAACGAGTACGACGCGGCGATCATCATCGCCATCACGAACGGCATCGCGCTGACGTCCATCTTGGTCGCCATGCCGACGGCGACGGGAAAGAGAAGCGCCGCCGCCGCGGCGGCGTTGATCACGTTGGTGGTCACGATCGCCCCCACGAAGATCACCGCCAGAGCGACCCAGGGATTGGCGCCGCCCAGATAGACCAGAGCGTTGGCGATACCCGTGGCCAATCCGCTGTTGGTCACGGCCGACTCGAGTCCGACGGCGGCGCCGAGGACGATCACCGTGTCGAGCTCGATGCTCTTGATCGCCGTACTCAGCGAAAGGCATCCGGTGACGATCAATGCCAGCGTCGCCAGAAGCGCGGCGTTCAGCATCGTCATGACGCCAAACGATGCCAGGAGCACCATCGTCAACGCGATGCCGCCGGCGATGGGAGCACGACTCGTGCGCTTGATCTTGTAGCCGTGAAGACGGCGCACGAGGGCGAAGTCGGCCTCGTTGCGCGCGTCGTAGAGAAACGACGGCGTGACCTCGAGCAGCAGCGTGTCGCCGGGCTGCACGCGCATGTCGGCCAATTTCTCGTGCGCCCGCTCCTCGGTGAGCGCCACACCCACGACCTTGGCGTGGAAGATGTGCTTGTACTCGAGCGGCAGATGAACGACATGATGTCCGACAGCCTCGCTTGTCTCGCTCATGACCACCTCGACGAGGCGGTGTGTGTACGGCTCATGAGCCATCTTCACCGGCGCGATGGCGGCGCGCAGACCGATCGTCTGCCAAAGGGCCGTGATCGCTTCGAGCGCGCCGACGTAGATGAGCACGTCGCCACCCTGGAGCATCACGTCGCCGTCGGCAAGACGCGGCCTCAGCGCCTCGAGCGGCGGCTTGAGCACGCCCTCGGCGACGTCGACCACCTTGCGAAACGCGTGCCGCACCGCGACCACCTCGGCGTCGATCCCCTTGGGACTGAGAGCAGGACCGGCGTCGCGCGGGGGCAGCCAGGTGCACTCCCGCACGCCCTGATGTGAGGTCAGCTCGCAGCCGGCAAACGAATCCAGACCAGACTGCGCCAGGCCTCGGCCGACGAGAGGCCCATGGGGATCGACGACGAAAGCCGCGAGGAAGCGGCGCTGCGGGTCGTGCCTCTCCCCTTCGGGGACGCGCTTGGGCATCAACCGGCCGGCGGCGAGCAGCAAGAACACGAGACCGACGACCGCCGCCGGCAGCCCGACGGCCGTGGGCGTGAACACGTTGATCTCGCTCAGCCCCTGCGCTTGTCCCTTGGCGATCTGACCGACGACGAGTCCCGCGACGATCAGATTGGTCGACGTGCCGATGAGCGTCGCCGCGCCGCCGAGGATCGTCGCGAACGAGATCGGCATGTAGAGCGTCGAGGCGTTGACGCGATCGTTGGAACGCCCGAGATCGCGGACGACCGGGATCATCATCGCCACGAGAGGCGTGTTGTTGAGGAAGGCGCTGGCGAAGGCGAGCGGGCCGAGGAGGCGACGCAGTGCCTGATTATCGCCGCGGGGACGACCGAGAAGGCGATCGGCGATGAGCGTGATCGCCCCCGTGCGGTACATCCCGGCGGCAACCATGAAGAGCACGGCGACGGTGAGCACGCCGGAGTTCGCAAAGCCCTTGAGCAACGCTGCCTCGGGGGCGACACGCAGGGTGATCGCCGCCGTGAGCGTGGCCAGAAAAATGATCCACGCCGGCCACTTGGTCGCGATCAGCAGCGCGAACATCGCGGCCAGCATTGCGAGCACGATCCAGGCATCGAGCGACATGGTGCGAGTGTACCTGTGAGAAGCACCCCCCGCGAAGGGCTTGCGGCAGTGGCGACCGGCGGACGATCCCACATCTCGCGCAGGAAGTCTATCTCTCAAGTAGAGACTAAGACTTCTCGACCAGCTCAGCTTTGCTCGCCGTGGCGCCCGATCTAGCGGTCGATGCCGCCCAGACAGAGGTACTTGATCTCGAGATAGTCCTCGATGCCGTACTTGGAGCCCTCGCGGCCGAAGCCGGACTCCTTGACGCCACCAAACGGCGCCACCTCCGTCGAGATCAACCCCGTGTTGACGCCGACCATGCCGTACTCGAGAGCCTCGCAGACGCGCCAGATTCGGCCTATGTCACGCGTGTAGACATACGACGCCAGGCCGAACTCCGTCGCGTTGGCGATGCGCACGGCTTCATCCTCGTCGCGGAAGCGCAGCAGCGGAGCCACCGGGCCGAAGGTCTCGTCGGTGGCGACGGTCATGTCGGGGGTCACGTCGGTGAGCACCGTGGGCTCGAAGAACGTGCGCCCGAGAGCGTGACGGTGCCCACCGCGCAGCACCTGGGCACCCTTGCTCACCGCGTCGGCTATGTGCTCTTCGACCTTGACAACGGCGGCCTCGTCGATGAGGGGTCCTTGCGTGACCCCCGGCTCGAGGCCGTTGCCCACCTTGAGCTGCGCGGCCACCGCGGCGCTCAGCCGCGCCGCGAACTCGTCGTAGACACCCGCCTGCACGAGCATGCGATTGGTGCAGATGCAGGTTTGGCCGGTATTGCGGTACTTCGACGCCATCGCGCCCTCCACGGCGGCATCGAGATCGGCATCGTCGAAGACGATGAACGGCGCGTTGCCGCCCAACTCCATCGAGACCTTCTTGACCGTGCCGGCGCACTGGCGAATCAACTCCTTGCCGACCTCGGTCGAGCCGGTGAAGCTCAGCTTGCGCACCACAGGGCTGGCGGTGAGTTCGGCACCGATGGTCCGCGCCGAGCCAGTGACAAGATTGAGCACGCCACCCGGGATGCCGGCCCGCTGCGCCAGTTCGCCCAGCGCCAGCGCCGTGAGCGGCGTCGCCGACGCCGGCTTGCCGATCACGGTACAGCCGGCGGCGAGAGCGGCGGCGACCTTACGTATGAGCATCGCCGCCGGGAAGTTCCACGGCGAGATCGCGGCGCAGACACCGATGGGTTCTTTGAGGAGCACGATTCGCTTGTCGGCCTGGCTCGCCGGCACGACATCGCCGTATACGCGCCGTGCCTCCTCTGAGTACCACTCGATGTACGACGCGGCGTAGGCGACCTCACCGCGCGCCTCGGCCAGCGGCTTGCCCTGCTCCAGCGTCATCAGCAGGGCAATGTCGTCGGTGTTGGCGATCGTGAGGTCGTACCAGCGGCGCAAGAGGAGCGCGCGCTCCTTCGCCGGACGCGCGCGCCAGGCGGGGAGTGCAGCTTCGGCGGCGGCGATGGCGCGTTGCACCTCCGCCGTCCTCAGGCTGGGGACGTTCGCCAGTACCTCGCCGGTGGCCGGATTGGTGACGGCAAACGTGGCGCCGTCGTCGGCACCGATCCAGGCATCGCCTACGAGGCACTGCCGGCGCATGAGACCGGGATCTTGAAGCTGCATGAACGTCCTCCCAGAGGAGCCCGTGAGGGCCTTTGCCGGCGGCGCGAACCGTGTATCCACTCAGGTGGATTCTTTCATGCTTGCCGCGGTCGTTGCACGAGACCGGCACCGGCACGGGCCACCGGCGCAGCAGCAGGCAAACGCCTCGGCCGTCGTCGTGTGTTCCTGTATGATCACGCTAGGCCGCTGACACCGGCGCTGTGGCGTTCCATGGTCGAACAACCGCATTGATGAGGCACTAGCTCCGACACACGACAGGCCGAGATCCGAGAGGCGACTCTCCCGCCTCGGCAACACGCACGTCTGGAGCGCTGCTCAATCGCCCTCCCCGCCGATTCACCCGCCCCGCGGCTCAACGTTCGCGCTGGCATGCGCCCGGACGTGCACGGCACACATTGGAGCACGCCTTGGCCCTTCTCTTCGACCACCTCAACTTCGCCTACGACAGCTCGCCCACCGATCTGATCCACGATCTCACCGCGCACATCCCGACCGGATGGACCGGCGTCGTGGGCGTCAACGGCGCCGGCAAGACGACCCTGCTGGAGCTGGCCACCGGTCGCCTCACGCCGGTCACGGGAAGCGTGCGCCGGCGCGACCCCGCCGTCTACTGCGCACAACGCACCGACGCCGCGCCGGCAGAGCTGCCACAATTCGCCGCCGATCTCGGCGCCCGCGCACACACGTTGCGGCGGCAGCTCGGCGTCGACGACGAATGGTCGGCACGCTGGGCGACCCTCAGCCACGGCGAGCGCAAGCGTGCCCAGCTCGCCGTGGCCCTGTGGGCAGAGCCAGCCGTTCTCGCCGTCGACGAGCCGACGAACCATCTCGACGAGGATGCCACCCGGCTCATCGCGGCCGCCCTCAAGGCCTATCGCGGCGTGGGCCTCCTCGTGAGCCACGACCGCGCGCTGCTCGACGCCCTCTGTACGCAGTGCATCTTCTTTGAAGGATCCGGCAGCATCCGCCTGCGCCCCGGCAACTACTCCTGCGGCGATGCCGAACGCCAGCGGGAGATCGCGCACGTACGTCGCGAGCACGACGTCGCCGCGGCGGAGCTCAATCGCTTACGTCGCGAGCAGACGGCGCGGCGAGCGGCTGCGGACGCCGCCCACGGCAAGCGGTCCGGCCGTGATCTCGAGCGTCACGACAGCGACGGCAGGGAGCGCCTGCGCCTGGCCATCCTGTCGGGCAAGGACGGCCGAGCCGGGCGCTCCCTCAAGCAGATCGAGCGCCGCGTCGACCGAGCTCGCGAGAGCGTCGACGCGCTTAGGCCGCAGAAGCTCGAACACGCGGGGATCTGGCTACATACCGAGCCCAGTCCCCGCGCCACGCTCGTGTCGTTGCCCGGCGGCAGGCTGGAGCTCGGACCGGGGCGCCAGCTTACCTTCCCGGCACTCGCGCTCGGCCCCACCGATCGCGTGGCCCTCACAGGGCCGAACGGCAGCGGGAAGTCGAGCCTCGTGCGTCACATCCTCGAGCGGCTGCAGTCACAGCCGCACGGCGTCCCTGCCGAGCGCCTGGTGTACATCCCACAGGAGATCTCCGCCGGGGAATGCGTGGCGGCGCTCGCCGCCGTCAAAGCCACCGCGGCGCACACACGCGGCCGGCTGATGGCCGTCGTCAGCAGACTGAACTCACAGCCGCAGCGACTGCTCGACAGCCGGCTCCCCAGCCCCGGCGAGGCGCGCAAGCTCCTCTTCGCCCTTGGTGTCGTGCGCACGCCATACATCGTGATCATGGATGAACCGACCAACCACCTCGACCTGCCCGCCATCCAGTGCCTCGAGGATGCCTTGATCGACATCCCCTGCGCGCTGCTCCTCGTGAGTCACGACCGCCGCTTCCTCGGCCGCCTCTGCCAGACCGAGTGGCGTCTGCGCCCGTCCGGCGACGCCGTGGATCTGGAGGTCAGGCGCCTCGAGGGCCGCTAGCGCGCGACCGTCGCCGAGAACTCCCGGACGGTGACGCAGCGCGTTGTGCCAGACCGAGCTCGGGTAAGCGGCGCGTCAGCGCGCCGAGAGGACTTGCGACTCGGCGCGCAGCGCCTCGAGAAAGCGCTCGTTCTGCTCCCGCGTGCCGACGGTCACGCGAATCCAGGTGGCGAGCCCCCAACCCGCCGCAGGCCGGATGATGACCCCGCGCTGCAAGAGCCGCCGCCAGAGCTCGACGCTGTCTTCGCCCACGTCGGCGAGCACGAAGTTCGCCTGACTCGGGACCACGCGAAAGCCCATTCGCACGAGCTCGACGGCGAGCAGCTCGCGTCCGGCGATCGTCTCCGCAACACACGCCTCCATCCAGGCACGATCGGCGAGCGCCGCCGGCCCGGCGACGATCGAGAGGCGGTTCAAGTTGAACGGCTCCTTGATCGTGTCGAGAAGATGACAGATGCGCGGGCTGACGAGCGCGTAGCCGAGGCGCATGCCCGCGAGCCCGTACGCTTTGGAGAAGGTGCGCAGGACGATGAGATTCTCGCGCCCCTCGCGCAGCAGCTCGACGCCATCGACCGCGGCAGGATCGTCGACGAACTCCTGGTAGGCCTGGTCGAGAACCAGCGTCGCGTGGCCGGGCAGACCGTCGAGAAGCTCGCGCACCGCCGCGGCCGTGACGACCGTGCCGGTTGGGTTGTTGGGGCTGCAGAGCCAGATGAGCTTCGTCCGCGGCGTTACCGCGGCGCGCACGGCGTCGAGATCGTAGCCGAAGTCGCGCAGCGGGACCGTCACGATCTCGGCGAGCATGAGCTTGCAGGCCTCCGCGTAGCGCCCGAAGGTGATGTCGGCGACGATCACCTCGTCGCCCGGCTCACAGAAGAGCTGCGGCAGAACCTGAATGATCACCTCGGAGCCGTGGCCGACGAAGACGTGGTCGGCGGTCAGGCCGTGTGCCGCAGCGATCGCCTCCTTGAGGTCGAAGAAGCTCTGCTCGGGGTACTGCCAGAGGTTGCGCAACTCGGCCGTGATCGCCGCGAGAGCCTGCGGCGACGGCCCCCAGGCGCTCTCATTGGAGGCCAGCTTGACGACATCGTCGAGACCGAGCTCGCGGCGCACCTGCTCGGTCGTGGTGCCGGCGACGTACTTCTCGAGCGAGAACACAGCCGGCCGGTAGCAGCCGAGTCGCGGGTCGCACTCGTGGTCGCTCATCGTGAACCCCCATCCCGAGTCTCGCGGCGCCGCCGAGTCGCGGCCCCGCAGGCATCATCGCAACGCATGTGCGCTCTCGCCGCGGAGTCGGCACTGCGGCAGTGACAACACACCAGGATTGCAGACATGCTCTGGGGTATCGCCGCGAAGCGCCGTGACGATCTGCCGGCATGCCTTCTCGCGCGCCTCGCGGTCGGCGTGGCGCGACATGAAGGCGGCGTGCGGCGTGAGGACGACGTTGGGCAGATCGCGCAGCGAATGACGCACCGGCAACGGCTCCGGGTCGACGACGTCCAACCCGGCGCCCGCGATCACACCACGCCGCAACGCGTCCACAAGCGCATCCGTCTCTACGCAGCCGCCGCGCGCCGTGTTGATCAGGAACGCTGAAGGCCTCATGCGCGCCAGCGCGGCGGCGTCGACGATGCCGCGCGTCTCGCTTGTGAGCGCACAGTGCAGCGAGACGATATCGCACGCAAGGACGTCGGCGAGCTCCACCTTCGTAGCGCCGACAACGCGCATGGCCGCCGCATCGACGTACGGATCGGCTGCCACCACCCGCAAGCCGAATGCTCCGGCGCGCGCAGCCACCGCGCGACCGATGCGGCCCAACCCGATGATGCCCAGAGTGAGATCGCTGAGTCGTTCGGGCCGCCCCGCCGCCTCGTAGTCCCACTCCCCCGCGCGCACGCTCGCTTGCAGACGGGCGATGTTGCGCCCCAGAGAGAGCAGAAGGCCGAGCGTGTGATCGGCCACCTCGGCGGTGCAGTAGTCGGGTACGTGCGTGACCACGATGCCGAGCTTGGTCGCGGCATCGAGGTCGACGCTGTTGTACCCGGTTGCGAGGTAGGCGATGTGGCGGCAGCGAGTGAGCTCGGCGAGCACGCGCGCCGTCAGCGGCACGTAGGCGGCGAGCAGTGCGTCGGCGCGTGCGCAATGGGCGACGACGTCGTCCTCGCACGTGCACTCCGAGCGCAGAAACTCAACGGGCAGTCCGGATGCGGCGAAGACCCCGTCTTCGACGTCACGACCAGACGCCGCCGCATCGGTTTGCACCACGGTGAGCACGTTACGCGTCCGTATCCCCGGCCTCGCCGAGGTCTCCGACGGGGACTCGTCCGACGTCCTCGCCCTCCCACATGTAGTTGAACTTCTCAGTGCGCAGAACGTGCCATGTCTCCGTGGCGAGGATGCCGTCGAGGTTCTCGAGTTCGTCGTTGAGGAAACGGAAGAGACCCTCGGTGTCGGGGAGAAAGGCCTCGATCATCAGGTCGTAGCTGCCCGTGAGGTAGCCAACGTAGGCCACGCACTCCATAGCAGCCAGCTTGTGGCCCACCTCGAGCACCTGACCGCGGGCCACCCGAATGCCGATGACGGCATCTATCGGGAACCCGATGGGCGCCGGATTGATGCGCGCCACCACGAAGATGGCGCCGCTGCGCACGAGACGCTGCACCCGTTTGCGCACAGTGGGCTCCGAGACGCCGACATGACGCGCTACTTCAGCGTAGCTCATGCGCCCGTCGCGGCGTAGCAGGCGCACGATACGTCGATCGACCTCGTCGAGCTTGACGCTGCCGCGCGGCGCACTGCCGTGACGGATCACGGAGTGGTCTTGACTGCTCTCAAAGTCGTCCGACATGACCGTAACCCTAACAGTGCGTCGTCAAGCATTCAAGAAATCAAAACTGAACGGCCGATTATCTTTAGAATCCGTCGCCGACGCTCTTGTCAGACTACGAAACCGGTGGTAGTGTCCACGCGGCAGGGACACGCACGAGGGAGACAACCGTGAGCGACCACCAAGGTTTTTCGGGAGGCAGTCTCGAGAGGCTCAACGCCTTCATTCAGCAACGACCCGTCACACGCCGCCAGGCACTCAAGGGTGCTGCCGCGATTGCCGGCCTCGCGGCGCTCGGGCCGCTCGCCTCGGCCTGCGGCTCGAGCGGCACCTCGACGACGGCATCACCGTCCGTCGCGGCCTCGCCCAAGATGGGTGGGCACATCCGCTCCGGCGTCAGTGGCGGCAGCGCCAAAGACACCCTCGACGTCGCGGTGGCGTACTACAGCGAGCCGGAGATCGCCATGTCGTGGCAGCTCTACGACAGCCTCCTCGGCTTCGATCCCGACCACAATCTCATCAACCTCTTGGCGGAGGAGTGGGAGGCCAACGCCGACGCCACCGAGTTCACGGTGCGACTCAAGTCGGGCCTCGAGTTCCACAACGGCAAGTCGGTGACCGCCGACGACGTCGTCTTCACGTTCGAGCGGCTGCTCGACCCCAAGACCGGCGCGGCGGGAGCCGACCTCTTGAGCGATCTCAAGTCGGGCAACACGAAGAAGATGGACGACCTCACGGTTCGCTTCACACTCGAGAAGCCGAACGCCATCTTCTGGGAGGCCTTGGCCTTCTTCCCCAACGGCATCGTGCCCGAGGGGTACGCGCCGAAGGGCGGCAAGGGCGCCATCGGAACGGGTCCCTGGATCATCGACAACTTCAGCCCGGGCGACCAAGCCGTGTTCAAGCCCAATCCGAACTACTGGGGCGAGGGACCGTACGCCGAGAAGTTGACCATGATCCAGTTCCCGGACTCCACGGCGCGCCTCAACGCCCTCCTCGGCGGCACCGTCGACCACATCGACCTCGTCGAAGGCGGCCAAGCCAGCGTCATCCAGGCGAACCCCGACTTCACCCTCCTCGAGGCGAAGTCGGGCGGCTGGGAGCCCATCACGATGCGCATCGACGCCAAGCCCTTCGACGACGTGCGTGTCCGCCAGGCGTTCAGGCTGATCGCCGACCGCCAGCAGATGATCGACCAGGCCCTGGGTGGGTTCGGCTGGCTCGGCAACGACATGTACGCGCCGTACGATCCGGGCTACCCGACAGATCTGCCGCAACGCACGCCGGACATCGAGCAGGCCATCTCGCTGCTCAAGCAGGCGGGCTACGACAACGATCTGACCGTCCAGTTCATCACCTCGGAGGCGATCGGCGCCGGGCACGTGCCCGCCGCACAGGTCTTTGCCGAGCAGGCCAAGGCGGCCGGTGTCACCGTCAACGTCAAGAAGGTGGATCCCAACGCCTTCTGGGACGGCTACGGCACATACGTGTTCTCGCAGGATTACTGGGGCACGCGCAACTTCCTCGCCCAGACGACGCTCAGCACGCAGCCGAACGCTCCTTACAACGAGAGCCACTGGAAGGATGCCGAGTGGCAGGCGCTCGTCGACGAGGCGTTCAAGACGTCGGACGAGACCAAGCGCAACGAGCTCGTCAAACAGGCCATGACGATCGAGTACGAGCGCGGCGGCTACATCGTGTGGCAGCACAACGTCCTGCTCGACGCCTACAGCAACAAGCTCACCGGCGTCATCCCGGACACTTGGGGCCAGTCCGCCTGCAAGAACCGTTACAACCTGATGTACTTCACCTGAGTCGTTTCGATGTGACGCGCCGGCCGCATCCCGCGGCTGGCCGGCGCAAGCCGAACGCACGGAGCTGAGGGCCGGCCGGGGTGCCTGATACACCCCGGCCGGCCCTCCCTATTCCCGGCGATGGTGGCATCGACGCAGTCGCCGGCGAGACGAACAAGGAGAACGGCAGCATGGACTTCGAGAGCGTCATCCATGGGCGGCGGAGCATTCGAGCCTACAAGCCGGAGCCGGTCAGCGAGCAGGTCGTGCGCGAGATCCTCGACCAAGCGCGCTGGACCCCCTCATGGCGCAACACGCAGGCCTGGAGCGTGTGGGTCGTGATGGACGAGGCGCTGTCGCGTCTCAGGGCCGAGTTCCAAGCGGCGATCGCCGACGGCGCACCGACCGGTCTCGATCTGCGAACGACAACCGAGTGGCCGGCGGCGTGTTCGCTACGCACGGCGCAACTCATGGCGACCCGTGCCGCCTCACTGGAGGCCGCCGGCGAGCCCTCGGATCCGGCGGCCGCGCTCGAACGCATGGCGAACTTCTTCGGCGCACCGTGCCTGATCGTGGTCGGCTTCGACGACTGTCTCGCCGAGGCCTACGCGAGTTACGACATCGGCGCCTTCGTACAGAGCGTCTGCCTCGCCGCCCACAACAGAGGGCTCGGCACCTGCATCGCCGCCACAATCGTCCGCTATCCGGATCTGCTACGACGCCTCCTGCCCGGCGCCGAGAACACCCGCATGGTCATCGCCGTAACGCTCGGCGTCCCCGATCTTGAGGCTGCCGCCAACACATTCGTGCGCGCGCGGGCAGATCTGGACGAGTTCGTTTCCTGGGTGAGGTAGGGCTCCGCGCCCGCTCGCCGGCTCTGCGCGCGCAGGCGGCTGTCAGTAGTCTCGCAGCGAGTTCAACCTCGCGATGAGGAAGCGCGCCGGGCCGACGGCGTCGCCGGCGGCGAAGCGCGCCTCGTGCCGCCCGGCGCCGACGGCGACCGAAACCCCAATCCCGGCACGACCCGCCGACACTCGATGTGGCAGATCCGCCGACCTGTCCAGAGCAAGGACGATGTCGGCGCGGCCGACCACGGGGGCGCACCCGCCCAGGGCTTGGTCGGCCGCCGACCAAGCTGAACCGCCGGGAACAGAACCGGCGACACGCAGACCGAAGCGAACGAGCTCCTCGCGCAGAACCGGAGCGAACTCGCCGGCAGCGCTGCCCACCAGAGCGACCGCCGCCGGCGCAGTCACGGCATCGCGCGGCGCCAGGTCAACTAGCGCACGCGCGCGCTCGAAGTCCTCGCGCGTGTTGACGTTGCGAAACACGTCGTCGCCGGAGAACGGCACCTCAGCGACCGTCACGCGCGACAGCAAGGCGCGCAGGCGGTGCTCGCCGCAGCCGAGCAGGTCGCGCATCGCCGGTAGGCACGCCGGCTGGTATACGGCGAAGGTCGGCTCGTAACGGCCACTCACCACAGGCAGCGCCAGATCTCGCCCGGCGGCGGCAGCGAGCACACGCTCGAGCGCCGCAGCATCGGGGCGGGCAAGATCGACCGCCATGGCGAACACCGGCTTCTGCACCGCGGTGAGCACGGTGGCGATACCGGCCAGCGGCGACCTCCCCGGACACGCATCGAGCACGATCTCCACCGCCTCCGCATCCCCGAAATCGATGTGGCCGCCTTCGGCAAGCGAGACGACGACGCGCGCGAACCGCTCCCGCAGGAAGTCCAGGTTACGGCGCAGCAGCGACTGTCCGTGGAGCACGAGGTATCGCTTGTCCAGACTCAGCCGCTTGCCGCTTCCGCCGGCGAGCAAGACACCAACCACATCCGCGGCGCCCGGATCGGACCCGGTCACACCCGGCATCGAGCGTTCCTTACGCGCTGTAGACATCGACCTCGGCCGCCTTGACCGACGCCCACACGATGCCGCCGTCGGCGAGCTCGAGCTCATTCACGGCGGCGGCCGTAACCTCCGCAACAAGCGGTACGGATCCGGAGATGCGCACGCGCACACGGTCTCCGGACGCATCGAGTGTATCCGGCGTGCCTTGCCACACATTGCGCGACGAACCTTCCGGGGGACGCCTGTGCAGCACGACCGCCCGTGGATGCACGACGGCGAACACCTCGCCGCTCAGACCCTCGTCGGCAGCCACGAGATGGCGGTCTTCAGCCAAGCGAATCACACCGCTCGTGATCTCTCCACGAAAGAGGTTAAGTCCGACGAGGTCGGCAACGTAGTGAGACCGCGGTTGGGCGCACACCTCTGCCGGCGACCCGGTCTGCGTCACCCGTCCGTGTTCCAGCACGACAAGCCTATCCGCAAGAGAGACAGCTTCGACCGGATCGTGCGTCACAACGAGACACGTGCCGCCGAACGACTTGAGGTGACTGCGCAACTCACGGCGCAGCTCCGTGCGAGCACCGGCATCCAGAGCCGCCAGCGGCTCGTCGAGCAGCAGGACCGCCGGATCGCGAGCCAGAGAGCGCGCCAGAGCCACACGCTGCGCCTGACCTCCCGACAGCGTCCGCGGCCTCACTCGCTGCACGTCGGCGAGCCCCACCCGTGTGAGCCAATCGGCCGCCACACGACGCGCCTCGGCTCGCGTTGCGCCGCGGGCGCGCGGGCCGAAAGCGACGTTGTCGAGCGCCGAGAGATGCGGGAAGAGGACATAGTCTTGGAAGAGCATGCCCACGGACCGGCGCTCCGGCGACACACGCACACCCGCGGCAACATCCTCGAGAACCGCCCCGTTGAGCTCAACGCGGCCGCCGTCCAGAGACACGAGTCCGGCGAGGGCGCGCAAGAGCGTCGTCTTCCCGGCACCGTTCGGGCCGAGAAGCACGACGACCTCCCCATCGGCGATCTCCAGCCGCACGTCGACGGAGAGCGTCCCCCGCCGCACTCGCACCTCAGCGGTGAGACTCATCGGCCATTCGCCTCCATCTCTCCCGTGCGACGGTCATCGCACCGGGAACCAGCGGGCGCGCAGCGCCACGAGCACGACAAGCGAGATGACGAGCATGACCAGGCTGAGTGCGATGGCGGCGTCAGTATTGGTCTGCAGAGCGAGGTAGACCGCGAGAGGCATGGTTTGCGTGGCACCGGGCAGGTTGCCGGCAAACGTGATCGTCGCGCCGAACTCCCCCAGGGCACGTGCCCACGCCAGCGCCGCTCCTGCCCCCAGCGACGGCATCATGAGAGGAAGCGTCACACGCCGGAATGTCGTCCATCGGCCGGCGCCGAGCGTCGCCGCAGCGTCTTCGTACCGTCGCCCCATGGAGCGCAACCCGGCCTCCACCGTGATGACGAAGAAAGGCATGGCCACGAAGGCCTCAGCGACGATGGCGCCCAGCGTCGTGAACGGCAGCGAGACGCCGAGGCCCTGTTGCAGCCATTGACCCACCATGCCCTGACGCCCAAAGGCGAGCAGGAGCGCAACGCCCCCCACAACCGGCGGGAGAACCATCGGCATGACGGTCAGCGCCCTGACGACGTTGCGTCCGGGGAAGGAGACACGTGCCAGCAGCCACGCCAGAGGCGTGCCCAGCAGTGCCGAGAGCACCACGGCGCCCACGGAGCACACCAGCGAGAGACGCAATGCAGTGAGCACGCCGGGAGCCGCGAGCGCCTCCGGCAGGCGGCTCCACGGCGTGCGCACGACAAGCGCCATGAGCGGGACAGCAAGGAATGCGACCGCAAGAACGGCGACGGGAACGAAGCCCGCCGGCGCCGCAGAGGCCGATCGGCGCCGCCGCCGCACGCGACGATCTGTCTGCTCTCTCACCGCGTCCACTGGCTCACCCACGCCGGCCTACGACCGCGCCACGATTCGCTGCGCGCCCTCTTCGTCGCGGTTCATTGGCTTTGCGCTGCGAGAAACCCATACTTGGCCAGGATCGCCTGCCCATCCGCGGACAGCACCAGATCAACGAACTCCTGTGCCTGCTCCGAGGCGGCGGAAGCCTGCACGACCGCCAACGGATACGTCGCCACGACGTTGAACTTCGCGGGGATCTCGACCGCATCTACCTTGCCTGCCGCCGCCGTGACGTCCGTTACATAGACGATGCCGGCGTCGGCCTCACCCAGGGCAACCTTGGTCACGACGCCCTTGACGGACTCCTCCAGCGACACGGCGGACACCGTGACGCCCGCCGCCTTCAGCACCTGCGCCGAGTACGCGCCCGCAGGGACCTCCGGAGCAGCGAGGACAACCTTGAGATCCGGGTTTGCGAGGTCGTCCAGCGACTCGATGCCCAGAGGGTTGCCGGGGGCGACGGCGATGGTGAGCTCGTTCTCAGCAAAGATGCGCTGTGTTCCGACGAGGTTGGCGACCTTCTCCATGGTCTCGGTGTCGGCCGTGGCGAGCACATCCGCGGGTGCGCCCTGCTGCAACTGAGCAACCAGGTCCTGACTGCCGGCGAAGTTGAACGCCACCTCCGTGCCCGGGTGGTCATCCATGTACTTCTCGCCGAGCTCGGTGAAGGCGCTCGTGAGTGAAGCGGCGGCGTAGACGGTGAGATTGGTCGTCTCATCGCCACTCGCCTGGCTGCCGCAACCCCCGGCGGCGAACGCCGAGACGAGGAGAAGCGTGGCGAAAGCAGCGGCGAGAGAGCGCCGCCATCGTTCGCCACAATGTGCGCACGCTGTCGCGCGCAGGGTCGAACCTGCAATCATCTCCCTGTCTCCTTTCCAATACGGGGAGGTCCAGGCGTTTCCGCACAGGGCCCACGACGGCGAGTGCGCCGTCCCACGGTCTGTCCGTGGTACGGCCCTGCGTCCATAGCGAGTGCCTTAGGCGCGCAGGGCTTGGAGTAGGTTGCGTCGCGCACGCTAGCAATCCGTCGCGAGACCGTCAATCAGTTTGCGACTCGCTGGCGCGAATGCACGAATCGCACCGCGATTGCAGACACCGCAGCGTGCGTACGGGCGACGCCCACGCGCAACTCGACGGTGTCCAGTAATATGGACAACATCGGGAGCGCCGGGAGGATCACGTGAGCACCTTCGACATCAGCGATCTTCGTGCCCTGGTGGTGGGCGTCGGCGGCGTCGGCGCCGCCATCGCTCACGGACTGGCCGATCACAGAGCCCGCGTCGCCGTCGCCGACCTCGACGCCGCCCGTGCCGGCGAATTGGCCGTGACCTTGCGACACAGCGGCATCGAGGCAGTCGGCATCGGCGCGGACGTCACCGACGAGCACTCGGTCGACGCGCTCTTGGCCGCCGTGGTCGAGCACTTCGGCGGCCTAGATCTCCTCGTCAACGCTGCCGGCATCAGCGTCCGCAAGCGCGCTGAAGAGGTCACCGCTGAGGAGTGGCGCCACGTGATCGACGTCAACGCCACCGGCACGTTTCTCTGCTGTCAGGCCGCCGGACGCACGATGGCCAAGCAGGGTGGCGGCACGATCGTCAATCTCTCATCGGTGCGCGGTCGCTTCGGCTCGACACTCGGCCAGACCGAGTACTCCGCCAGCAAGGGCGCGGTCGACGCACTCACGCGCTCGCTCGCCGCGCAGTGGGCAGAGTTCGGCATTCGCGTCAACGCGGTCGCGCCGACATTCGTCGCAGCAGAACGCACGCGCAGCGTCCCCACGAACGAGGATTCCACGGCCGCACTACGTGCCAACACCCTCATGGGTCGTCCAGCCGAGGAGCAGGACGTCGTCGGCCCGGTCCTCTTTCTCGCCTCGCCCGCCGCGCGTTTCATCAACGGCCAGGTGCTCTACGTCGACCGCGGCCTGACCGCGTGCATCTAGCCTCCGCGCGCTTCCTCAGCACTCACGCCGCACTTCAGTAACGACGCAGGAGCTCGAGACGCGCGGCAAGAAAGTGCGCCACCGCTTCCGCCTCATCGAGGCCAAAGCGGTGCTCATAGTCCAGCGGCGCATCGCTGATCAGCGCCAGCGTCTCGTCCGGGCCGCAGACCGGTCCGTCGTGGCCGCTGCCGCGCCGGAAGACCTCGATACAGTGCGGCGCGGCGCGTTTGTAGCCCTCCGCGACCACCATATCGAAGTCGGGGAAGAAGCGGCGCGCGATCTCCGTCAGTTCGAGTTCGCGATCGAGTCTCGCCACGTACGCCAGCTTCTCGCGAGACGCAACCACGTAGGCGAGTGCGCCCGCCTGACCGTGGCGCCACGAGTCCTTGCCGGGATGATCGATCTCGAAGCGGTGGGCGTCGTGCTTCACGGCGCCAACCCTGAGGCCGAGCTTGAGCAACTGCGGAACGAGCTTCTCTATGAAGGTCGTCTTGCCGCTGCCGCTGCGCCCGACGATGGCAACCAACGCCGGAGCCTGCCCGTGACTAGTGCCCATCGCCGGCGCGACGCGCTCGTCAGGACCAGGCACCGGCATCATCGTGTCAGCCTCCACGGCATTATTGACTCCCGGTGCAGCCCCAAGTCGCCCGATGCCGCATCGGACGAAGGGCCGGTGGGGGACTCAGTCCTCGCCGGCCCTCGCCATGAACGCGGCCCAACGGGCGTCGACCCACGCCTGCAACTCCGCCACCGCCGCGTCGCTCATGTCGCGGTAGCGCCCCTGAGCGGCAATCAGATCGGTCACGGGCGCACGCTTGCCGGACCTCGCCAGAGCGCGCGACCGGCCGGTGAACCGAAAGACGCCGTTCTCGACCTCATACATGACGATAAAGCCGGTCTGGACTGCCAGCTTGCCCAGGCGCACCGTGTCCTTGGGGTCGAATCCCCACCCCGAAGGGCACGGCGTATTCATGTGAATGTAGCGCAAGCCCTCGATGTCGCGGGCCTTAGCGACGCGATCGTAGACGTCCTCCGGGTATGCTGCGGTGGTGGAGGCGACGTACGGCACGCCGTGGGCCTCCATGATCCGCGGCATGTCCTTGGGATTCTCGCGCTTGCCGGCCCACGTCGTCGTCGTGCGCGCCCCTTGCGGCGTCAACCCCGAGCGCTGTGTGCCGGTATTCATGTACGCCTCGTTGTCGTAACAGATGTAGATGAAGTCATCGTTGCGCTCGGCAGCGCCGGAGAGCGCTTGTATACCTATGTCGCCAGTGCCGCCGTCTCCCGCCATGGCGACCACCGTCAGCTCATCGCCGCGACCGAGGGCGCGGAGCCCCGCCGCGGCGCCGGCCGCTGCCGCCGCCGTAGAGGGAAACGCGACGTTGATCCACGGCACTTCAACGGAGGCGACCGGATACATGCCGCCCAGCACCGTGAGGCAGCTCGCCGGCACACACATCACCATCTTGCCGTCGAGCGCCTTGGTGATCGCCCGCAGGCCGATGCCGAGGCCGCAGCCGGCGCAGGCACGGTTGCCGGAGAGCACGAACTCGCGCTCGGGGAGATTGAGGATCGTCGTCATCGCAGCCTCCTCACAGCGCCAGCGTGAGCCAGTCGTCGTCACGGTCGCGCACACCGGCGCGATAGTCGGTCACGGCGCGGCCGACGGCGTCCAGCAGGTCGTCCGGAGTGGTGTCGCGCCCGCCGAGACCGCAGATCGCGCCAAAGACAACCGGCGCGTCGGCAACCCCACAGAGCGCCGCGCGCAGATCGCTGCAAATCGGGCCGCCGAACCCGTACGAGAGGGCTTTGTCGAATACCAGCGCCAGATCGCGTCCGGCGAGCGCGGCGCGCAACGCCGCAGCAGGGAAAGGCCGGTAACAGCGCACGCCCAGCACACCGGCCTTGATGCCTTGCGCCCGCAATGCTTCGACGGTCAGCGTGAGTTGCGTCGCCAGGGAGCCGGCGGCGATGAGCACGATCTCGGCGTCGTCCAGCTCGTGCGCCCAGAAGAGGCCACCCCAGACGCGCCCGATCAAGGCACCGTACTCTTCGTCGACGCGCTGGACGACGGACAGCGCGTCGAGCAGAGCTCGATGATGCAACGCGCGCAACTCCATGTAGCCGTGACAGAGCACACCGCGAGCGTCGGCGCGCGGATCGGCCAGCGTCACCTGGCCGATATTGCGCGGATCGTCCGCGGCGACGACCTGCAGGGGTCGCGGCCGAGGCGGCAAGAAGCCGTCCACGGCCGCCTGCTCCGGCACCTCGACCGGCATGGTGGTATGAGAGAGCAGAAAGCCGTCGTAACAGACCATCACCGGCACGTTCACACTCTCGGCGATGCGAAACGCCTGCAAGAACGTATCGAGGATCTCCTGATTGTCGCGACAGTAGAGCTGAATCCAGCCGGCGTCGCGCTCGGCCATGGAGTCCTGCTGATCGTTGAGGACGTTCCATGGAGCGGCCAAGGCACGATTGGCGACGCCCATCACGATCGGCAATCGCGCCCCTGCCGCCCACCACACCTGCTCGTTCATGTAGGCGAGCCCATTGGCGCTGGTCGCGGTGAAGACGCGGGCGCCAACCGTCGCCGCAGCGATACAAACCGTGAGCGCCGAGTGCTCGGACTCAACGTTGACGAATTCGGCCGGCAGAGCGCCGGTCTCCACTTGCCGTGCCAGTTGCTCGACGACCGGGGATTGCGGCGTGATCGGATAGGCGGCGATAACCTGAACGCGCGCCAGCGCCGCCGCCGTCGCCGCCGCCTCGTTGCCGGTCATGACCGTGGCCGTCGTCGACATCTCAATGGTCATAAGGACGATGCGCTTTCCACTCGGCGGCTAGTAGCCGCAGGTTCCCGTTTCGTACTCGGGCTCCATGATGATCGCTTGGGTTGGGCACACCTCCGCACAGATGCCGCAACCTTTGCAGTACGTCAGGTCTATTTCGGGGCCGATGCTCTTGGTGATGCAGGCGTCGGGGCAGTATGCCCAGCACAGCTGACAGACCACTTTGCCGGCTTTGACGGCAAGGCACACCTCGCGCGCAGCCAGCACCGGGCGGCTCGAGCGCCAACCTCCCGTCTGCCCTGCTTCGCCGACGCACGGCGTCGCCATGCTGATCTCGTGGCCGCACTCCTCAGTACGCATTCGTCCCCCTACACCTGCACACAGCCCGCGGCGATGGTCGCCGCGGCATAGTTCTTGGCCGCAGGGCGCGCGGCGAAGACGCGCTCGATCGCTGCGCGCAGCGCCTCCATCGAGATGAGCCCCGTCGCCGCAGCGATTGCTCCCAGCATCGCCGTATTCACCATGGGTACGCCGGCGACCATGAGCTCGGCGGCCGTCGCGGCCCCGGTCACATCGGCCGCCACGACACGTGCTCCGCTCGGCAAAGCGCCGAGCCGTTTCGCCAGCTCGTTCGGCGACGCGGCGCTGTTGACGATGACGACTCCGTGCGGTCGCAGCCCGGTAGCCACGCCGGCGACATCGATGAGTGATTCGTCGAGAACGACGACCACGTCCGGCGTGTTCACCTGCGAGAGCACGCGGATGGGGTGCACAGCCAGCCGTGTCGACGCGGTGATGGGCGCCCCGCGGCGCTCCGCGCCGAAGGTCGGAGCGCTCGTCACCCCCGCGAACCCACTGCGAAAACCGGCATCGGCGAGGATCTTGGCGCTCGTGACGGCGCCTTGCCCTCCGCGCCCGTGCCAGCGCACCTCGTACATCTCCTGGTCCGCCGCCAGAAGCGGCTCCGCCGTCCTGCTTGTCATTCGGGCCGCGTCTCTGCGTGGACTTCGTCGCCCGTCTCTCCGGCGAACACGCCGACCTTGACGCCGAGCATCTCCTTGGCCATCTCACGCAGTTTGTACTTCTGGATCTTTCCCGATGCGGTGAGCGGAAAGTCGTCGACGAAGAACACGTACTTGGGCGTCTTGTAGCGCGCCAGGCGGGCGCGAGCGAACTCCGTGACGTCCGATTCCGTGATGTCCGCGCCGGCCTTGCGACGGACGAAGGCGCCGACGACCTCTCCGTACTTCTCGTCGGGGACACCGACAACCTGGGCGTCTTCGACGCCCGGCATCGTGTACAGGAACTCCTCGATCTCGCGCGGGTAGATGTTCTCGCCGCCGCGGATGATCATGTCCTTGAGACGTCCGGTCACGCGGTAGTAGCCATCCTCGTCGACCGTCCCGAGGTCTCCGGAGTGCAGCCAACCGTCGGCGTCGATCACCGCCGCCGTCGCCTCCGGCATGTTGTAGTAGCCCTTCATGATGTTATAGCCGCGGCAACACAATTCGCCGGGAACGTTCGGCGGAGAATCCTCGCCCGTCTCCGGATCGACAACACGCACCTCGATCTCGGGGTGGGCCGTGCCCACCGTTGCGCACTTGCGCTCCAGTGTGTCCTCGGTCGTCGTCTGCGTATAGACGGGCGACGCCTCCGTGAGGCCGTAGCAGATCGTCATCTCGCTGGCGTGCATGCGGTCGATCACCTGACGCATGGTCTCGATGGGACACGGGCTGCCCGCCATGATGCCCGTGCGCAGGCTCGAGAGATCGAACATGTCGAACATGGGATGCGAGAGCTCGGCGATGAACATCGTCGGCACACCGTAGACGGCGGTCGCCTTCGCCTTCTGCACAGCGGCCAGAACCATCAGCGGATCGAAGATCTCGACCATCACTGCCGTGGCGCGATGCGTGAGGATCGCCATGATGCCGAGCACGATGCCGAAGCAGTGAAAGAGGGGCACCGGCAGGCAGACGCGATCGTCCGCCGTCATCTTCTGGCGTTCGCCGATGAAGAAGCCGTTATTGAGAATGTTTCGGTGCGTGAGCATCACGCCCTTGGGGAAGCCAGTCGTCCCGGACGTGTATTGCATGTTGATCACGTCGGTGCTGGCCAGACCCTCACGCGCGGCCGCGTACGCGTCGTCGTCACCGTGCTCGCCGAGTAGGAGCAACTCCGGAACCGTGTACATACCGCGGTGCTTCTCGGGCCCCAGGTAGATGACGTTCTTGAGACGCGGGAACTCGGCCGAGTTGAGCCGACCGCGCTCCTGCGTCAGAGTCTCGGGCACGAGCTCGCGCACGATCTGCACGTAATCGACGTCGCGGAACGCGTCGATGATGCAAAGCGCCTTCATGTCTGACTGCTTGAGCACGTAGGCAAGCTCGTGACTCTTGTAGACCGGGTTCACGGTCACGAGCACGGCGCCGATCTTGGCCGTGGCGAACGCCACCGTGAGCCAATCGGGCACGTTGCGCGCCCAGATGCCGACGTGGTCCCCGCGCCCGATCCCGATCGCCAGCAAACCCTTGGCGAAGCGGTCGACGCGTTGGTTGAATTCGCCGTACGTCCAGCGCAGGCCGCGGTCCGGGTACACGACGCAATCGTGCTCCGGATCGAGCGCGACCATGCGCTCGAAGTACGTGCCGATGGTTTCTTCGGTGTGCAGCGCCATCGTCGCCTCTCAGACCGGCGCGAAGACGACAGCCAGGATCTTTGCGGGCGCCCCTGCGGCGGCCCGCACCTGGTGCGGCACCACGGAGTCGTAGTAGATGCTGTCGCCGGCGGCCAGTGTGTGTGTCTCCTTGCCGTACTCGACCTCGATGGCCCCGTCGAGCACGTGGATGAACTCCTCGCCTTCATGTGCAGAGAGATCGTGCGAGTCGCCGGGGGCGACGTCGATCATGAAGGGCTCCATATGGCGCGCACTCTTACCGGCGGCCAGCGACGAGAACGTGAGGCTGCCGCCGCTCGCGGTGCCCGTCTCGAGGCTCTTGAGACGCGCGGTAGACGCCGACTCGGCCCTGCGCGTAACGACGGGTCCGAGTTGTGTGTCGTCGTCGAGAAGGGTACCGAGACGGCAGCCGAGAGCGCGCGTAATCTTGATGAGCGGCGCCAGCGACGGCGCCAGCTCGCCGCCCTCGAGCTGCTCGATCACCGAGGGGTCGCAGCCGCTGCGCTGCGCCAGCTCCTCGACGCTGATACCGTGCGAGCCACGCAACGTCGCGAGCTTCTCGCCCGTCCTTTGATCGTGCTTCACCCTCGCCTCCTCGTCGAGATCTGGGCATGCAGAAGCCCCCTCCGGGGGCCAAGGATACTACACCGCTCATCCCACCGGCGGAGCCCACCGGCCCCGCCTCCCGGCTACTCTTCGTCCGGCGTTCGCGGCGCGATGAGAATACGCAACTCGACGATGCGTGCCTCGTCCACGGCGACGACAGTCGCGGGCCTCCCCGCCACGTCGACCACCTCACCGGCCTCGGGCACGCGCCCAAGCAGCTCGACGATATGCCCGCCGATCGTCGCCTCGCCGGAGTTCTCGATCTCCACGCCGAGCGCGTCCTCTACGTCACCGAGCGCAGCTGTGCCCGCCACGACGAGCGCCTCACCGTCGCGCCGAATCTCCTCGTCGACGAGCACATCCTCCTCTTCTTCGAACTCGCCGACGATCTCCTCGAGAATGTCTTCGAGCGTCACCAGGCCGACGGTCGTACCGTACTCGTCGACGACAAGCGCCATGTGTTGCCGCTTGCGACGCAGCTCGCGCAGCACCTGATCGACGAGCATGGACTCGGGAACGCGAACGAGCGGGCGAGCGATCTCGCGCAGACTCGTCTCATCACCGTCGAGCGCCAGACGTAGAAGTTCCTTCGAGTTGACGACACCGACTGGGTTGTCGAGACGATCGACCGCCTCGCAGAGCGGCAGCCGAGTATGCAGACTGCCGCTGGCTCGGCGCACGGCATCGGCCACGCTCTCGCCGAGCACGAGATAGTCGATCTCGCCGCGCGGAACCATGACTTGGCGCGCGCGCAGATCGCCGAAGACGAGGACGTTCTCGGCGAACTCCCTCTCATACGTCTCGATGAGCCCTTCGCGCACGCTCTGCGCAAGGAGCATGCGCAACTCGTCCTCCGTGTGCGGCGCGTGTCCCACCTCACGCGCCGGAGGAATGCCGAACGGCCGCAACACGAGGTTGCCGAGGCCGTTGAACACGTCCACAAGCGGCTTCGTGGCGAGGTAGAACAGGCGCATTGCCGGCGCCACCAGCAGGACCGTGCGCGTGGTACGCGCGATGGCGGCGGATTTCGGCGCCAACTCACCGAGCACGACATGAAGCAGCGTCACGAGCGCGAAGGCGAAGGCGAAACTAATACCGGCCGCGATGTTCGGCGCAAACGCGCCCAGCACAGGTCGCAGCACATGCTCAAACGCCGGTTCAGCGAGCGCCCCAAGGCCGATGCTGGCAACCGTGATGCCGAGCTGACAGGCGGCAAGATAGGCGTCGATGTTGTCGACGGCGTGCCTTGCCGCCCGAGCGCCGGGTCGACCCTGCTTCTCGAGCTCAACGACCTGGCTAGACCGAATGCGGGTGATGCCGAACTCGGTGGCGACGAAGAAGGCGTTGAGCGCCACGAGCACGAGCGCCCCGAGAATGCGCAGCAGCTCCGTCATGCCACTGGCCGTCGCAAGCCGGCTCTATCTGATGCGGGCTCGTCGTCCACGGCAACAGCATACCTGATGATCGCCGTGCGCCGACCCTCCGATCCCCGGCACGCACCCGGAAAGACTCAGAACCGGATCTGCAGACCGCCGATCTGACTGAGCTTCATGTCGGCGTCTGACTGCCCGCGATAGCTGTCGCCGCTGGCCGTCACTTGGAAGTAGACGACGTATTGGTGGCCGGGTTGCGGCGTGAAATGCAGCGGATCGCTCGACGACTTGCCGCCGATCGTCGGCGAACCGTGGATTCCCGCCGAGTCATTGCTGCCGATGCTCCGCGAGTCGGCATAGGCGGCGGTCGAGACATCGCTTCCGGTCGTCGAGTCATGCACACCGATCAGGTACGAGATCTTGGCCTCCGCACTCCCGCTCTCGTCGGTGATGGCCTGCGTGCTCGCGCTGCCGTCGACCCGACAGGAGAACGTTACGCTGGCGTTAATGGGCTTGCTGCCGGCATACGTGAATTGGTAGTCCAGTTCGTTGGTGCCGCTGTACTCCTCGTTCTTGGGGCCCCCGCTGATCTCGATGTAGTGCTCGGCCGGCGTACCCGCACCGACGGCGCTGTTCGTTGGCTTCGTAGACAGCTTGGTCGTGGCGCTCGTCTGCTCAGAGAAGCGGTCGAGCGCGCCAATGCGAACCGAACCCGCGGCAGCACCGTAGACGATGGTGCCGTCCGCGTCCGTTGTGTAGTCGGCGTCGTACTTCTGCACCTTCGCCGTACCGTAGATGTGGCGCCCGAAGCTATCCTCGATCGTGTAGTCGCCCTCCGGTGCTCCTCGGATATCGAGAATCGCAACCTGGTAGGCGGTCGAGGGTGAGACGGTGGACTTGGCACCCCAGGCGTCATAGGTCGGACCGCTCACGTTGACGATGGTGGGGTCCTCGATCGCCATGTACTCGTCGCCGTTGGCCGCGACCGCCATCACGCCGCTCTGCAGATTGCTGTCGTCGGTCGTCACCATATGCACACGCAGCCCGAAGTGATCCATGAGGAGAATCTGCGTGCGCAAGAACTCGGCGCGAGATACGATCGCCGCCGTCTCCTCCGGCAGGAATGTCTCCGTGTGCGCCAGGTCGGCTTGACTGAGGATCAGGCGCCACGTGTTCTCCATGAAGTTGTCGACTTCATCGGCGAGCGCTCCGCTCTGGAACTTGTTCATGTACGTCTTCGCGTCCATGCCGTTGACCGGCTCGCCGGCCGCCGCCATGGCGAGTTTGGCCTCCACGACCAAGTCCACACCGCGCGTCTGTTGATAGACAAGCTGCGTGAAGTACTGCTCGAGACCCAGGTAGGCATCGTTCAGATCAGCACCACTGTCTACGCTGTTGATCGCCAGATTGGTGTAGTTGTCGAGCACCGGCGCCCGCGCCGCGGTAGCCGGAAGGATGGCGTCGTGGATCACGTTGACGTCGTTCTCGATGCGGAAGTCGTCGTCGACTTCATGCGCGAACTTCAGGATGGCCGCCTTGTCGCCCCCGCCGGCCTGGCCGCCGTCGGCCATCCCGGAGAGTTGGTCCACGTACGTGCCGATCTCAGTGATCGCGCCCGACGGATCGTTGGCGTTGGCGAGGATCTCCTCCTCCGTGATCTGGAGTTCCTTCTCCAGACCCTGCAGCTCGCCCTCGATCTCCTTGAGCGTCGACTCGATGTCGTCGAGACGGCTGTTCATCGCGCTCAGCGCGGCCGTGTCGCCCGAGTCGCCGCCCCACCCAAGGAGCTGGAGAATGGCGCCCATCGCCTCGGTGCCCACCTCGCCGGCGGCACCTTTTACGAGACCGCCGAGCGCCTCGGAGAGCAGGCCGCCGGCGAACGACCCTTCCCCGGCAGCGAGTGTTTCGGCTCGAGCAGGAGGTTGATCGACGTCGGCCACCCGGGCGGCTTCCGCCTCGGCGTCCTTCTCGGCGCCGCATCCCGCCGCGAGACTCGCCAGCAGCAGCACGACGAGCAGCGCGGCGAGCATGCCACGGCGACCGGCTCTCTTCGACATACACTCCTCCGCGCTTGTGGGTGGCGTCGAGACAGGTGTCGGTCGCGAAGCGCGTTCCTTGAGGAAGCGGCCGCGGCCGGAGCAACTCCCCCGGCCGCGGCCGCAGTAGCAGAGCGCGCCGCCGCCGTACCCGGACGCCCGCTAGCGCGGATCGCGAACCATCGCCAGGAAGAGCGGCGCTTGTGTGGCGCTGCCGGACAGCACGACGATGAACGGCCGATCGGCGCGCACGGTCATCGTCTTCTCCGGCATGCCGGTGCCGACCATCGCCACGGCCGAGCCCGCGGCCGCCTCGACGCCCTCCTCATTCACGTCGATCATCGCCTTCTGCAGCACGTCGTCTATCCAGAGAGCGTCGAGCTTCGCCATGCCGCCGAAGTCGGCGTCTTGCGCCGAGAAGGCATCGGTCATACCCATGGCGACGAGGTCGTCGCGCAGCTGCTCCGAACGGTACTCGGCCTTGAAGCGTGGCAACTCGAGGGTCACCTGCGCGGCAGTCGGATTGGCGCTCAGAGCCTCTGCCCCTTGCTTCTGCAGAAGCGTCGCCACCGACTCAACCGTCTGCTTGCCCTTGGGGACGACGACCCACAACGTGAGATCACCGTCTGTCTGCGCCGGCACCGCCACATACTTGGCCGCCGCCGCAACAGTGGCCGTGAACGCACCCCGCATGGTGGGCACATCGACCGAGGCGCCTGTGGCGAGCGTGAATGGCCGGTCCCGCGTAAGCGACGCATCGAACAGATCCCATCCGGCCTTGGCGTAGACGGTGTTGACGAGCATGAGGACTGTCTCGTCGGGCACGCTGTCGATGAGGTCCTCGATGCGACCGCCGGTGCGCTCGGAGATCCAGCCGTTGATCTCGGCCGGAGCCTGCGCCAGATCGGCCGGCAGATTGCGCGCGTCGGCGGCAAAGTAGTCGCGATTCGCCGTCAGGAAGTCCGCGTTGAAGGCGACGCCGTCGCGCAGCCAGAGCGAGTCGGCGATGCGCACTTCGGCGCCTTCGGTCTCGTTCGAGGCGGCGATGAGATCGGCCCATGCCTGATTCGCTTGCTGAGGCGAGAGCTCATCGAGGCGGAGCGCCTCGCGCATCTGCGCCTCCGTCTCGCCACGGGCGCCGTTCAGCGTCATTGCGAGCACGGCGCTCAGTGAGACCGGCGAGACGACGACGTTGTCGCCGCTCTTGGCCGCCTGACGCGTGAGCACGTCGAAGCCGAAGTCCCAGAGAGGCGCCGCCAGTTCCGACCCGACGGTGTCCTGCGCTGCCAGAGCAGGCCGCTCTGGCAGCGGCGTATCCGGCGTCGCGCTGCCGCTCGGTTCCGGCTCGCCCAGAGAGAACGCCGGCGAAAGGCTCGCCGACGGACTCGGGCCGGGATCGTCCCCACCGCACGCGCCGGCCACGAGCACCAGCAGCGCAGTGGCGATCGTCAATGCCGAGCACACCGCCCTCGTTCCCCGTCCCATCGCCGCTCCTCTCCTTGCTAGAGACGCACGAGAAGACCGCACGCCTGCCGCCGTTCACCGCTCCGAGAGACGCGCGCTGCCGTCCCCGAGGTTCGCGCATCGGCACAACTTCTCACGCGTCGCGCAGCAGACGCAAACCGTTGAAGACCACCAGGAGACTCACGCCCATATCGGCAATGACGGCCATCCAGAGTGTGGCCTCACCGGCCACCGCGAGGGCGAAGAAGACGGCCTTGATGCCCAACGCGAAGGCGACGTTCTGCACCAGGACCGAGCCCGTTCTCCGGCTGAGACGGATGAACTCGGGGATTTTGCGCAGGTCGTCGTCCATGAGAGCAACGTCCGCGGTCTCGAGCGCCGTCGCGGACCCCGCCACACCCATCGAGAAGCCGATATCCGCCGTAGCCAGAGCCGGCGCGTCGTTGATGCCGTCGCCGGCCATCCCGATCTGGCCGTGACGCGCGCGCAGATCGTGCACGGCCTGTAGCTTGGCGTCCGGCAGCAGACCGCCCCGTGCGTCGTTGATCCCAACCTGGGCGGCTATGGCGGCGACCGTCGGCGGGTTGTCGCCGCTGAGCATGACGGTGCGCACGCCCATAGAGCCGAGCTCAGCGAGCGCCTGGCTGCTGGCAGGACGCACCGCATCGGCCACCGCGAAGAGCGCGATGGGACCGTGTTCGCTGGCGAGCACGGCGACCGTCTTGCCCTCGCGTTCGAGAATTTCGAGGCGCTGCTCCAGGTCGATCGAGCAACGCGCTTGTTCCTCGACGAGGGCGTGATTGCCGAGGTAGAGCCACTCGCCGTTCAGCCATCCTCGAACGCCACGGCCGGCGATGGCCGACACGTCGTGCACGTCGACCGGCTCCAGACCTCGTTCGTGCGCGTACTCGACCACCGCTCGCGAGACCGGATGGTTGGAGTGCGCAGCCACGCTCGCGGCCCACAGCAGACTCTCTCCGTCGTCGTCCCCATTTAGGACGGCGAAGTCCGTCACCTGCGGACGCCCGACCGTGATCGTGCCGGTCTTGTCGAAGGCGATGACCTTGAGCCGACGGCCCTCCTCAAGATAGGCGCCGCCCTTGACGAGAATCCCGCGGCGCGCCGCTCGCGCCAGACCACTGACCACAGTCACTGGCGCCGAGATCACGAGCGCGCAGGGACAGCCGATCACCAGGAGGACGAGAGCGCGGTACACCCACGTCCGCAACGGCTCGCCGAAGGCAAGTGGCGGCACAAACGCCACCGCCAGCGCCATGAAGAACATCGCCGGTGTGTAGTACCGGGCAAATTGATCGACGAAGCGCACCGTCGGCGCACGATTCGTCTGCGCCTCCTCAACGGCGCGAACGATATGCGCAAGCGTCGATTCCGCGGCCGGCGTCGTAACGCGGAACTCGAACGAACTCGCCTCATTGAGGGTGCCGGCGAAGACCTGGTCACCGGTCTCCTTCTGCACCGGCACGCTTTCGCCCGTCACCGGCGCCTGGTTGATCGTCGGTGTTCCTTGAGTCACATCGCCGTCCAACGGGACACGCTCACCCGGGGCCACGCGAACGATCGCACCGACGGCGACCGCGGACGCCGGGACCGTAGTCCAGACAGAGTCGGTGCCGCGCACGGTCGCCGTCGCCGGCGTCGCCGCCACGAGGCTCTCGATGGCGTGCCGCGCGCGATCGAGCGAGAGCGACTCGATGCTCTCGGCCAGCTCGAAGAGCACCATCACCATCGCCGCCTCAGGCCACTCGCCAATGATCAGTGCGCCGCTGACGGCGACCGTCATGAGGGCATTGATGTTGAGCCTGGCGTGACGCAGCGCCACAAGACCCTTCCAGTACGTCTTGTGCCCGCCGAGCGCGATGGCAAGGATGCTGAGGACGAGCACGATAGCCGGCGTAACTCCGGCGAAGTGGCTGATCTCGGCGGCCAGAGCGGCCGCGCCGGCAACACCTAGCCTCACCCAGTACCGCCTCGGCAAACGAGGTCCCGCGTGCTCCTCCGCTGTGGCCGAGTCGTCGGCGCTTTCGATCTGCGCCGCAAAGCCGAGGCCGTTCACCGCGTCAAGGATGCCGCCGAGAGCCTCGGGATCGTGCACGACCTTGACGCGCCGCCGCAGGACGTCGCAGCTGAGGCTCTCGACGCCCGCCATGCCCTCAAGCTTGCCGCGGATCATCGCTTCTTCGGTCGCACAGTCCATGGCCGGAACCGACAACACAGTGCTCGCGGCACCTGCCGTCGTCTTCCCCGTAGAGCAGATCGCCTCCGCGGTTCCGCTTCCAACGCAGCATCTGTCTCTGTCGTCAGTCATCGCCTACCCGCTATTCGTTATTCCCCTTGATACGGTGGTAACGTAAACCTTGCAGCAACTGCAAGGTCAAGGGAGTGGAGCACCAACGATGCGCATCGGCGAATTGGCTCGGATGGCGGGATCAACCACGGAGACCGTGCGCTACTACGAGCGCCTCGGCCTGTTACCCGCACCGCAGCGAACCGAGGCCAACTATCGCGTGTACGACGCCGGCCACCTCGAGCGGCTGCGTTTCATCCGCAACTGCCGCGCAGTCGGCATCACACTCGAGGAGATCAAGAGCCTTCTCCACCATCGCGACAATCCGACGCTGGCCTGCGGCGACGTGAACGAGCTGATCGACGCCCACCTCGAACAGTTAGAAGCGCAGATCGCGGCTCTGACGGCATTGCGCGGCGAGCTGTCCGCGCTGCGCGCCCGCTGCAGCACGCCGCGCACAGCCGCCGAGTGCGGCATCTTGGCCGGCCTGGGCCACAGCGAACAAGTGTGAGCGCTACAGCGCCGCGTTGAAGAGAAAGCCCACGAGCACGATGCCGACGCCGACGACGCCGAGAAAGGCGGCGATGAGCGGCGGCTTGAGCACCTTGCGCAGAATAATCATCTCGGGCAGCGACAACGCGATCACGGCCATCATGAAGGCCAGGACGGTGCCGAGAGCGGCACCCTTCTCGAGCAACGCCTCGACAATCGGGATGATGCCGGCGGCGTTCGAATACATGGGTATGCCGAGAACCACCGCCAGCGGCACGCTCCACCAAGCGTCGGCGCCCATGACTCCGGCCAGGAAGTCCTCCGGCACGTAACCGTGGATGAGGGCGCCGACGGCGATTCCGGCCACGACGTAGGGCCACACCTTACCGACCACGTCCTTCACCGCCTGCCAGGCGTACGCGACGCGTCCCGACCAGTCGAGCGCTGCTTGCGCCGCCGCGTCACCCATACGAACCTCGCGCACCCAGTCTTCAACGAAGCGCTCCAGCTTGAGCCGCCCCATCACCCAGCCGGCGGTGATCGCGATCACGAGACCCGTCGCGAGGTAGAGACCCGCCACCTCCCAGCCGAACAGGCCGTAGAGCAGCACCAGGGCGATCTCATTGACCATCGGCGCCGCGATCAGAAACGAGAACGTGACCCCGAGAGGGATCCCGGCCTCGACGAAGCCGATGAACAGCGGCACCGCCGAGCAGCTGCAGAATGGAGTCACCACACCGAGTCCCGCAGCCATGACGTTGCCCGTAGTCTCGCGCCGTCCCCGCAGCAGAGCTCGCGTGCGCTGCGGGCTGAAGAACGAGCGCACCACACCGACGGCGAACACGACGAGGGTGAGCAGCAGGAGCACCTTCACCGTGTCGTAGATGAAGAACTCGACGGCTGCGGCCAGGCGTCCCGACGTGAGGCCGAGCACGTCGTGAGCAAACCACGTCGCCAGGGGAAGCCAGTAGTGATAGAAGAGCGCCCAAAGGGCGAGGCCGCCGCCGAGGCGCAGCCAGATCGGCAGGCGGCCAACCTGCCGGCCGGCGGTCTCGACGACCCCTCGCAGCGCGCGCCGACGAGCGTGGGGCAGGCGCGCGTCACCGTGCACTTCGCTCACCTTACTCATCTCCCGGACCCGCGAAGCTCGTGATAAGGCTGGTGGTCTTGAGGCCGGCTTGCAGGCGCGCGTAGTCGTAGGGGACGCGTACAAAGCGAGCGAAGCCGTCCGTGCCGTACGCCTGCGGATCGATGACTGCGTAGCAGGCGCGCCAGTCGCCGTCCTTGGGCCGACCGGCGCTCCCGACGTTGACGAAGATGGTTTCGGCAACTCGCCGGGCGTACGGCAGGTGCGTGTGGCCGAAGAGGATCGCCGGATGAGTATAGGCGCGCGCCATGCGTTCCATCGCCGACGCCGGGCGATCCTCAAACAGGTACTCGTTGATGCGCCGCGGACTGCCGTGCACGGCGAGCAATTCACCGGCCGGCGTGACGAGGAGGAAGCGGTCCTCCAGGGAACGCAGAAAGGCTCGCGTCTCGTCGTTCACAGCCCGCGTAGTCCACTCCAACGACGCCGCGCCCTCCGCACGTTGCGCAGCGGTCCTGTAGACGCAGCCGCAGTCCCCGGTGGCGAAGCCGATCCCCTGATCGTAGTTGCCCATAAGGCAGGGGATCCCGCGCTCGCGGATGACCTCGGCGACCTCGTTGGGCCAGGGGCCGTAACCGACGAGGTCGCCCAGACAAAGCGGTCCTGCGACGCCTCTCGTCTCGACATCGCCGAGTACGGCCTCAAGAGCTGGGAGGTTGCCGTGCACGTCCGAGAACACGGCAAACTGCTGCGTCAGCTCGATCCTCCTCAACGCTCCTCCTCGACGATCGCCACCACGCGGCGTACGGCCGCGTCATTCATCAAGATATGTTGACCATCAAAGAAAGTCAATGTAGCCTTGTTCCCAGTGCCCCGCGAACGACGCGTCGGCCGGCGTCACCTACCAGGAGTCATCGTTGAACGACCGCAACATCTCACAGCTGCAAGCGCCATCGCTCATCGAACAGGTCGCCTTCTTCAAGGCGCTCGCCAATCCCATACGCGCGCAGATCGTTGAGTTTCTGCTGCATGGGGAACGCTGCGTCTGCGAGATGACGGGCCCCCTGGACATCAGCCAACCACTCGTCTCGCACCACTTGGCGCTGCTGCGCGACGCCGGGCTCATCCGACAGCGCAACGAGGCCAATCGCACCTACTACTCGATCGACTGGGAGCAGTTCGACACGGCGCTCGCGGATATCGTCACACACGTCGAGCGCGCGCGCGTACTCCCATCATCGTCAATCGCCGGCGCGCGCACGACCGCCGCGGGCGACGCCTGCGCGGTCCCTCACCATCCACCGAAACGCAAGGAGACACCGTGAAACTGGAAGTGCTGGGTTCGGGATGCGCCAACTGCCAGAAGCTCATGACGCTCACGCAAACTGCCGTCCGCGACTTGGGCATCGAGGACGCCGAACTAGTCAAAGTCGAGGACTTCTCGACGATCATGTCGTACGGCGTCATGGCGACGCCGGCCCTCGTCGTCGACGGCGTCGTCGTCTCGAGCGGCAAGGTCCCTTCTCCGGCCGAGATCGCCGCGCTTATCACGCGTGCGCGAGACGGCGAAGGACGCGGCTGAGGCTCCACGCCGTCCCTTCACCCTCGTCCGTGTCCGGCGCGAACAAACGCGACACCGGCCCGACACCTGCATGGTACGCTGACCTCTCAAGAGACGGAGGGAGGTGATCATGGCGGTCGACCACGCCCCGCTCGAGGCGCACAGCCGAGTCTGAGCGGCGCACCGCCACGGTCGCCTCGCGACGCGTGGCAGAGGTCCGGTCCGGGCCTCCAGTCAGAGGCGCCGCGGCTGACGCGCCGGCCGCCCGATCGCGGACGAGGCCGGCAGCAGCACGATCGCGGCGCCACCCAGCAGCACGCCTGGCCACGCGTTCACGCCAGGCGCGAAAGGAGTCGCGATGTCCGTCGCCATCATCATCAACGCGTCACCGTACGGTAGCGAGTCGCCGTACAACGCGCTTCGCCTGGCCCAAGCCCTCGAACTCGCCGAAGAACACGTTCACCTGTTGCTCATGGGCGACTCGGTGAACACCGCCCGTCGCGGCCAGGACCCACGCACGGCACACGCATCTCTCGAAGCATTGCTCACCGACTTGGTTGCCAAAGGTACGTCGGTCACCCTCTGCGGCACCTGCTGCCAGACTCGCGGTCTCCAGGAGAGCGATCTCATCGACGGCGTCATGGTAGGGACGATCCACGACTTCGCACGCGTTGTGCGAACCAACGACAAAGTCCTCAGCTTCTAGCGCGCCGACGAGAGGGCAACGCCAGTCACAGACTCAAACAGGACGGTTCCGGCGGGGGAGCGGCGATAGTTCGGTGCGGGCAAAGGTTTCCTTGAGTCCCGCGTAGATAAGCGTGAGCCCGCGCAAGAACGCTTCCCCCGCAACTGTCTCCGCCAACCCATCGGCGAGGTCGCAGGCATCGCCGCCCTCAGCGGGTGCGCCTGCCCGCGCCTCCCCGTGCGAAGCGCGCGTCAGAGTGGCGGTCTCGAGCAGGAGAAAGCCGTTGCTGAACGAGGCGTCGACGAGCCACACGTCGAGAAATCTCTCCTCCGGGAGACCGCCGCGAGTGAGGATCTCCTTCAGCCGCCGCGCGAACCCGAGGGCAGGCTCCTCGTCGCGCGGCGCCAGCACGAGGAGCGCATACGCATGAGGGTGCCGCAGGGCCATCTCACGCTCGGAACGATGCAGTCGTAACAGCGTTTGATCCCATGGCTCGTCGGGCCGCTCGTCGGCGTCGATCTCCGCCAGGAGCAGACCGACGATATCGCCGATCATGCCGTCGCGATTGGGCACGTGCCGATAGAGCGTCATCGGGTCGATGTCCAGCTCTGCCGCGACCCGACGCATGCTGAGAGCTTCGAGCCCGTCGCGATCAACGAGCGCCAGCGCAGCACGGGCAATCGTCGACCGGTCGACTCGTTGCCCGCGCCGAGACTCCGAGGGCGACGCCGATCTTGCTGCGGATGCGCTCACCATATACAGCGTAGTCTACGGCGTATATACTCGCTGCCGCAAGGATGCACTGCGGCGCTGAGCTACACCCTCGCCGTCGCAATCTGGGGGCGTCACCAAAGGGGGGCGGTGTGGCGCGGCAACGCGACCTGTTCGGCTATGCCATCGTCGTCCTCTCGTACCTCGGCATGGCCGGCACCGCGCCGCTCGTCGCCTGGGCCGGAGCCCCGGGGGCGATCATTCTCTTTCTCCGCATGGCGTTCGCCACCTTGGCGCTGGGTATCGTCTTCCTGCGCCCGGGGATGATCCGCGATTGGCGTCAGCCCGGCGCCGCCTGGCGCCTTATCATCGTCGCCGTCACGTCGTCCGTCACCCTCTTGCTCTTCTTCTACACAGTGCAGCACGCAAGCGTCGCGATTGCCATGTTCCTGCTCTTCCTCATGCCGGTGTGGGTGGCGCTTATCGCGCCGCGCGTCTTTCATTCGCCGCGCGAACCCATCGTGTGGCCGGCGCTCGGCCTTGCGCTCGCCGGACTCGCCGTCATCCTCATCCCGGATCTTGTCGCCGAGGGCGTTCACGTCTCGCCGATCGGCCTGCTCGCCGGCCTGCTGACAGGGTTCGGCTACACCATCTACACCGTCTCGGTGAAAGGGCTTACGACGCGCGTGGCACCAGGGACCATCTCCACCGCCGAAGCCGGCGGCGTCGCTCTCTTCGTGCTCCCGATCGCCCTTTGGCAGTTCTCGACGACGGGGTACCAACTAGACGGACGCGCATGGATTGCGGCAATCGTCATGGGCGTGCTCTGCACTGCAGTCGCCTACACACTCTGGATCGAGGGCACCAAGCGCGTGCGCGTCGAGCACGTCACCATCGTCGGCTATGTGGAGCCGGTGGCGGCGCCCATCTACGCGATCTTCCTTGTGGGCGAGATGCCGTCGACGTGGACGATCATCGGCGGCGGGCTGATTCTCGTAGCCGGTATGCTGCCGGTGCTCTTCGGCCGCGGCGAAGGCGACGTCTCCCCCGCCGCGGCCGCAGAGGTCGAGCCGCTGTAGCCCCGTCCCGCTTGCGGCGCGAGTCAGGCGCTCACCGCTTTCCTCGACGCTGCCACAGCCGGAGCGCAAGGAGCACGGCTCCGGCCACCGCCATGAACACCATGCCGACCCACCACAGTTGAACCAGCATCGGCGCCAACCTTCCTTTCGACGGATGCTCGAGGCGACGCAGTCCCCCTCCATCATCCATTGTCACCCATGAATCTGACTAGAGTCGCCGCGAATCGGATACATCGGAGAACAGTCGCTGCCGTCCTTCGGCACTGGCCATGCGCAAACGGTTGTACATCAAGTGCCATTCCTATATAAGAAAGGCATGTCAATAAACACAGGGAACCGCCGGGCTCCTCGAATGCGAGGTATGACGTGATCGTGTCAGACGATGACGCCTCTCGGCGCGTCGAGCAGCTCTCGCACGGCCTGCGCGACGCAGGTCTGCGGCTGACGCACCAACGGCTCGAGATTGTCCGTGTCATCGCCGCCGACGAAACCCACCCGGACGTCGAGACCGTGTACCAGGCGGTGCGGAAGCGGGTGCCGACAATCTCGCTCGACACCGTCTACCGCACACTGGCGACCCTCAGCGAGCGCGGGCTCATCAGGCGTGTGCTCTTGACGCCCGGGCCCGCGCGCTACGACGCGAAACCGGGCCGGCATCACCACTTCGTCTGTTCACGCTGCGGGCTCATCCGTGATGTCGAGGACCCCGGACTGGACGCCATCCAAGCTACACCGGAGGTGGCCCGCATCGGGCAACCGGAGACGGTCGCCGTTGAGTTCCGTGGCGTGTGCACGGCCTGCCAAGACGACAGAACGATCATCGACCCGCGCGGCCCAGACCGCCGCGACGAGAAGGGAGACTGATATGTCCGACGAGAGCCAGAAGCCTGCCCGCCACATGGCGGGGGCAACGAGTATTCGCGAGTGGTGGCCCAACCAGCTCGACCTGAGCGTGCTGCATCGCCGTCCACCGGCCGCCGACCCTATGGGGCCGGGATTCGACTACGCCGCCGAGTTCGCGAGTCTCGACCTCGAAGCCGTGCGACGCGACCTCATGGCGCTGATGACAGACTCACAAGGTTGGTGGCCGGCCGACTACGGCCACTACGGACCGCTCTTCATCCGCATGGCCTGGCACAGCGCCGGCACCTACCGGATCAGCGACGGCCGCGGGGGCGCCGGAACGGGCACGCAGCGCTTCGCCCCCCTCAACAGCTGGCCGGACAACGCCAACCTCGACAAGGCGCGGCGCCTCCTGTGGCCCATCAAGCGCAAGTACGGCCGGAAGATCTCCTGGGCCGACCTCATGGTCTTGGCCGGCAACTGCGCCCTCGAGTCGATGGGGTTCAAGACCTTCGGCTTCGGCGGCGGCCGCGAGGACGTCTGGGAGCCCGATGACATCGACTGGGGCGAGGAGCACACCTGGCTCGGCGACGAGCGGTACAGCGGCGAGCGCGAACTCGCCAACCCTCTCGCCGCCGTACAGATGGGTCTAATCTACGTGAACCCCGAGGGGCCCAACGGCATGCCGAGCGCGCTCGCCGCGGCCAAAGACATCCGCGAGACCTTCCGGCGCATGGCGATGAACGACGAGGAGACGGTGGCGCTCATCGCCGGCGGGCACACGTTCGGCAAGACCCACGGAGCCGGCAAGGCCAGCAACGTAGGACCAGAGCCTGAGGCCGCCCCACTGCAAGAGATGGGCCTCGGCTGGCGCAATGCGCACGGCAGCGGCAAGGGCGACGACACCATCACGAGCGGCCTCGAAGGCGCCTGGACGCCGACCCCGGTGAAGGCGGGACAACAGCTTCTTCGAAACCCTGTTCCGCTACAACTGGGACCTGACGAAGAGCCTGCCGGCGCCTACCAGTGGGTGCCGACAGATCCGGAAGCGGCGACCACCGTGCCGGACCCGCACGACCCCACCAAACGGCATGCAACTGGCTGCTGACGACGGACTCCCGCGTTGCGCATGGACCCGATCTACGAGCCGATTCACGACGCTTCCTCGAGCACCCGCAAGAGTTCGCCGAGGCGTTCGCGAAGGCGTGGTTCAAGCTCACGCACATCGCGACATGGGACCTCTGGCGCGCTACCTCGGCCCGCTGGTCCCGTCCGAGCCGCAGATCTGGCAGGATCCCGTGCCCGGGCGGTTTCGCACCCGCTGGTGGGCGAGGAGGATGTCGCCGCTCTCAAGGACACGATCCTCGCCTCCGGACTCTGTGCCGCAGCCGTCGCGACCGCCTGGGCGGCGGCATCGACGTTCCGCGGCACAGACAAGCGCGGCGGCGCCAACGGCGGCCGCATCCGCCTCGCGCCGCAGAATGAGTGGGCGGCCAACAACCCCAATTCGGGCGGCCTTGGTAATCGGCAAGCTGGAGGAGATCCAGCGTGAGTTCGCGACGCAGGCAACCGGCGGCAGGCATCTCGCTCGCCGACCTCGTGGTGCCGGGGGTTGTGCCGCCGTCGAGAAGGCCGCCCGTGACGCCGGCTTCAACGTCGACGTGCCCTTCACTCCAGGACGCACCGACGCCACGCAGGAGCAAACCGACATCGAGTCGTTCGCCGGTGCTCGAGCCAATCGCGGATTTGGCTTTCTCGCAACTAATTTCGGCAAGAACCCGTTGAAGCCGGCCGGACCTGCTCGTCGAGAAGGCGTGCCTGCTCACGCTCTCCGCCCTGGAGATGACCGTGCTTGTGGGCGGTCTACGTACCCTGGGCGCAAACTACGACGGGTCAGACCTCGGCGTCCTCACGGCCCGCCGGGGAACCTTGAACAACGACTTCTTCGTCAACCTGCTCGACATGCACACGATCTGGCAGCCGGTCGATGAGTCCGAGCAGACCTTCCAGAGCCGCGACGCTGCAACAGGCGAAGCTCGCTGGACGGCGAGTCGTGCCGACCTGGTCTTCGGTCGAACTCCCACCTGCGCGCCCTCGCCGAGGTCTACGCCAGCGACGACGGCGAGAGGTTCGTGCACGACTTCGTCGCCGCGTGGACAAGGTCATGAACCTGGATCGGTTCGACTCTGGCCTGATCGCACGGCACACAGCGATCACCATAGATGTTCTTCGAGGGGCGCTGCGACGAGAACCGCAGCGCTCCCTCCGGTCGTATGCTCAACGACTCAAACGCCTGCTCTTCGATCACGCTCCACGGCATGCCCTGGAGCGGCGTCACACGGTCGAGGATTGAGGCCGGCATCGACGAACAGCTCATACTCCACCTTGGTGCGCTCACGACCACCGACGACAGCCAGCATCTCGAGATCCGCCTGACGCACCAGCCGTTGAAACGCCTCCGCCCCGGTCTGGTCAGGCCTGAACGACCATTTCGACGACGAGCAGTCGCGCGCCAGGCACCATCGCCTAAGGACAGCTCCGGAGGACGCGGACTGCGCCGGCATCGTCCCTGTCGAGAATCCAAGACAGCAGATAGACGTCCGGCACCACCGCGTCGCGAAAGTCGCCCGCGACGACGTCGCAGCGCCCCGCAAGGCCCGCGCGCAGCTGTTCGCGGGCGTCCTCAGCCACCGCCGGAAGATCGAAGACGACTCCACGCAACTGAGGATTCGCCGTGGGCAATGCGATCACGAGACCGCCACGGCCGCCCTCCGACATCGACCACGCCCCACCGCACTCATGTCGACGGACGCGGCGACTGCCCGATCGCGAGCCGCACCTACGCGATCCGCTAGCCCGGCAACGAGGCGGCCGCCTCGGGATGACCGGCGAGGTAGTCCCACAGACGGCAACCATGAGCGGCAACGAAGCCAGGCTCGCCACCGCGCAGCGCGTGATCGATGGCTGTAGTCGCCCATCGCCATTGCTCTGTCGAGACTACGGCGAACCGACGCATCGACCCAGGCGCGTCACTGCACAGCAACGCGCCAACGTCACCGCGCGCAACGACCCTCGTCGTCGAACGCAAACAGGCCGAGGTCGAGGGTGGCGGCGAGGAGCCGCGCGAGAGCATCCTCGCCGCCGACCGCCTGGGCCACGTCGGCCACGGAGCGTGGCCCTCGAGCCAAGGCGTCCGCCACACCGAGGCGAGCGAGGGCGCCGATCAAGCCGCGCTCGCCTGATAACCGCTTACGAGCTCCGCGAGCCGGCGGCGAGCGGCACGATCAGTCGACCGTGGTGTTTCGTCGCCCATGACATCACCCCACGTCGCGATGCCTCACCAGATCGGTCGGGGAGACGGTTGAGATTCCTCGCCTGGCCCACAGCAGATGCGCGCGGGATCCCGCCCGCCGTCCCCCACGGAGCCTCCGGCGTGAAACTGCCGGTCGCGCCTGCTTCGGCCTCGGCGGCGAGCATCTCTCCCTGCTCGAACGTCAGATGTGACGTGCGCAAAGGATCCTCGCGCAGGAACAGTACAACGATGAGGCCGATGACGCTGATCACGGAGGCGATCAGGAAATTGCGCTCGCCGATGGCCGAATCGAGGCTCAAGCGCACCGCCTGCATGAACGCGGTGAACAGCGCTTCCCTGGTCGCCCAGTTTCGAGAACGCGTCGTGGATCTGCTGGCTCGCGGCCTCTGGAGAGCAACACCTGAGGTTGTTGAGCGCCTCCGCGCCCTTGTAGTCCTGCAGCGCCGGCGTGGCAGATTAGTCTTCATCGCCGCCGCAAACTGGAGTTGTTCAAGACGGTACCGGAAACACCGCCATGCCGACAGTACCGCTGATGGAGTGAAAGAACTGCAGACCGGCAGAGACCTCCAGCCGCTGCGACGGGTACTGATTCTGAACGATGACGGTGAAGGCGCTCATGCCGACACCCATGCCCAGACCCATCACGACATGGTCGCGTGAGCGTCGTCCATGTCGTACCGACGCTCATGCGCGAGAGCAGTATGCGCCAGCGGTCGAGAGGAGATAGCCGACGATGACGACCACCTGTACTTGCTTTGTCCTCGCCAGAATCTGCCCGGAGGTGATGCTGCTCAGAATCGCCCCCAGCATCAGCGGCATGAGGATGATGCCCGAGTTGGTCGCCGACTTCCCCAGGACGCCTTGCACGAAGAGCGGCAGAAACATGATGGCGCCGAACATGGCCGCCATCTGTAGCGCCCCGGCCACGGCTGAGACGGTGAAGATGCTGTTTTCGAACAGCCGCGGATTGATGACGGGCTCCGCGGCTCCCCGCTCGCGAAAGTAGAACGCGACCCACATGACCACCGAGAAGGCGAACAATCCGATGATCTGCCAGGACTGCCATGGGTACGTGTTGCCGCCCCAGCTGAGGCCGAGCAGAAGCGGCACCGCCGCGGCCACGAGAAGAGCAGATCCCGCATAGTCGATGCGGTGCTTGCGCACACTCATGTGGCCGGGCAGCGCGACCGCGGCAAACGCGAGCGCGAGCACACCGACCGGCGCATTGACGTAGAACGTCCAGCGCCAGCCCAGACTGCTGTCGGTGATCCAGCCGCCCAGCAACGGTCCGACGATCGTGGCCAAGGCGAAGACACTCATGAGAACGCCGGCCCACTTGGCGCGCTGCGTCGGTGGAAAGATGTCGCCGATGATCGCTTGCGTGATCGGCATCATGGCTCCGGCGCCGATACCCTGGAAGGCGCGGAAGAGAATGAGCTCGGTCATGCTGTGACTCTGGCCGCAGAGCATCGAGCCCGTAAGAAACACCACCATACCGATCATGAAGAAGCGCTTGCGGCCGTAGGCGTCGCTGAGCTTGCCCCAGATCGGCATGGACGCCGTCGAGGCGAGAAGGTAGGCGGTGGCGACCCACGCATAGTGCTCGAGGCCGTTCAGATCCGCGATGATGCGCGGCATGGCAGTCCCGACGACCGTCTGATCGAGCGCCGAGAGCAGCATGCCGAGCATGACCGAGGCGAGCACAAAGCCGATGCGACGACGAGACAGTGTGTCTCCCCACGCCTGATGGACGGCCTGCGGCTGATCGATCGCAGAGACTTCAGCCACGCTGCACCTCCGAACCGTCGCGGCCGCCAACGTCGGCCGACGACCGCGACGCTGCCGCGGCCGCCTCGCGTCGAAGCGCGCGCAGGCCGCAAGTGAGACCACGCAACTCGTCGTCGCTGAGCGCCTCCAGTAAGGATGCGAGGGTGCCTTCGCGACCTTCGCGCAGGCGCGCGGCAAGCCCCTCAGCCGCCGATGTGGCTGTAACCAGGGTGCGCCGACGATCGTGCGCATCGCGCTCACGCGTAACGAGGCCGCGCTCCTCGAGGCGGTCGACGAGCAGGCTGGCGGCGGGCTCGCTGAGACCGAGACGGCGGCCGAGCTCACCCACCGGCTGTGGCCCGGTGGAGGTCACCATGGCCATGGCCTTGAACTGACCCATAGTGAGATCGAGCGAGAGCAACTCGACACCGGCGCTGCGGTTGAGCGCGGCGAACACGTCGCGAGCCGCCGCGCGACACTCGGCAACACGGCTCTCGCGATCTGACAACTCTGACACTAAGAACCTCCGATGGCACGATGAAACGACCGAATCCTTTTGCGGAATATATGTAGTCTACTCAACGAAATAGACCACGGCAAACGTCGGCGCCCTAGATCACGCAGCGTCGTGCGCAGCGATCGGATCAGCCCGCGCCTGCGCCGCCTACGTGCATTGCGCCGCTGCGCGAATCGCCGTCCCGTCGTACACGGGCACGACCGCAACCTGGTCACAGGCGAAGGAGTACGGCAGCACGTCGTCCAGGCCCAGCCTTCGCAGCCGGTGACGCTGCGCAGCCTTCTCTATGTAGACGAGCGGGTCGGCGGCGGCCAAGCGCCAGAGGTCCATCGCCGCATGAGCCGAATCGCACTCGGTGACGAAGGCGTCCGTGCCGACCAGTCTCTCCGCCAACGCTCCAGCGAAAAGCGTGTCTTCGAGGCAGAAGCGGTTCTTCCAGCCGGAGCAGAGGATGACCACGTTCTTACGCTGCCGAGCAAGCCACGCCGCAAGAGCCGAGATGTTGATGAAGGCGCCGATGGCGACGCCGCTGGCGCCCTCCGCGATCTTGAGCGCCTTGGTGCCGTTGGTCGTGCAATACACGAGCGTCCTGCCGCCGACGGCCTCTCGCGTGAAGCTGAAGGCGGAGTTGCCGAAGTCGGCGAAGTCGACCTGCACACCATCCTTCTCGGAGGCGACCAGGTACCCTCGTGCCTTAAGTCGCCTGGCCTCTTCGTGCGTCGGCACCGGGATGATGGCCTCCACGCCGTTCGCGACAGCCGTGCAGATGGTGGTCGTGGCACGCAGGATGTCTACCAGCACGACGACGAAGTCGTCCCTTGTCGACACGTCCGGGAACAGCCCCGGAGAGAAGCAGACCTCGACAGACCTCGCCTCTTGCACTCGGCCATCCTCCTCGGTGATGAGACATGCTCGCGCCACTCGCCCTGCGCCTAGCCGCACAGTGTACATCCACACTCACCGACACCGGCGGTGATTGTCCCCTCCGCAACCCCATGCTAGCCTCGAAACCATGGTCCACAGCATCCTTGTCGTAGAAGACGAACGAAAGATCCGCGATCTCGTGCGCGGCTACCTCGAACGCGCCGGCGCCTCCGTGTATTCGACGGCCTCCGGCGCGGAGGCAATCGAGATCGCCCACAGCACGGCACTCGACCTCGTCGTGCTCGATCTCGGGTTGCCGGACATCCCCGGCAGCGAAGTCCTGCGTGAGATCCGCACACACTCAGACGTGCCGGTCCTGGTGCTCACGTCGCGCGCCACCGAGGAGGACCGCATCCGCGGCCTCGAGCTCGGCGCGGACGACTATGTCACCAAACCGTTCAGCCCGCGCGAGCTCGTACTGCGCACGCAGGCGATCCTCCGCCGCGGTCGAAGCGAGCAGGGCGGCCCGCAGCGGATGTCGTTCGGCGACGGTGAGCTGGTCATCGACGAGGGGGCGCGCGAGGTGTTCGTCCGCGGCAAGGTTACCGACCTCACGGCGACGGAGTGGGGCGTGCTCACCACGCTCGCCGCTTCTCCCGGCCGCGTCTACACGCGCTTCGAGCTCATCAACCGCGTGCGCGGCTATGAGTTCGACGGCTACGAGCGCACCGTCGACTCTCACATCAAGAACCTGCGCCGCAAGCTGGAACGCGATCCGCGCACTCCATCGATCATCGGCACAGTAATCGGCGGCGGCTACCGACTGGGTATCAAGCGCGATGTCTAGCAGACTCACCGCCGCCTTCGTGGCCGTCGCACTCATGGCCGTGGCCGTGCTCGGAGGACTGATCTGGGCGACGACGCAGAGCGAGGTGGCCAGACTCGCCGATGCACGAGAAGCCGCGACGACCCAGGACGTCGTGGCAACGCTCGCCGACGCCTATGCGGAGGCGAGCTCCTGGCAGCCCACCGATACGCGCGCGGCCCACGTACTCGCCGCTAGCGCGGGCGCCACCCTCGTCGTGCTCGACGAAAATGGGGAGGCGGTGCCCTTTGGACGCGGAATGGGCGCGACCGGAGGCGGTTCGATGATGTCGGGAAGGATCACGGAGGCTGACCTAGGACCGGCCCAGGAGACACCGGTGATCGTCGACGGCCGTCAAGTCGGCACAGCGGTGCTGCGCTTTCCTCTGGGCGCATCGGCGGCCGAGGAGCAGATCCGCAGCGCGCTCGGAAGCACAGTCCTCTGGGGAGGTCTCCTGGCCGCCGGCTTGGCTGCGGTCGCTGGTCTGTTGGTGGCACGCCGCATCGCTCGCCCCCTGCATCGCCTAACCGACGCGGCCGGGGCGCTCGCGGCGGGCGACCGCTCGGCTCGCGCCGGCAGCAACGAACCGGCCGAGCTGGGCAAGCTTGCCTCGGCCTTCGATCGCATGGCGGCGACCATCGAGACCGAGGATAAGCTGCGGCGCGCCTTCGCCGCCGATGTCGCACACGAACTGCGCACGCCACTCACGATCGTGCAGGGCGAGCTGGAGACGCTGGTCGACGGCATCGAGCCGCCGACACCCGAGCGCCTGGCCTCACTACACGAAGAAACGCTCCGCTTGGCGCGGATCGTCGCCGACGTCGAGACGCTGGCCGCCGCCGAAGCGGCGCAGTTCCGCCTGGAACACGAGCCCCTTGACCTCGCCGACGTAGCTCAAGAGGCGATAGCGGCGCTGCGCGGAGCGGCGGACACGGGCGGCATACGCCTTCTCGCACACCTTCAATCCGCCGCAGTGGTGGGCGATCGCGCGCGTCTCGGACAGATCGCGCGCAATCTCATCGGCAACGCGGTCAAGTTCACACCGGCCGCCGGGCAGATCGATGTCACGGTGAAGCGCCAAGGCGGCGACGCGCTGCTGATCGTCGAGGATACGGGACCCGGCTTCTCCGACGACGAAGCGCCATATCTGTTCGAACGATTCTGGCGCGGCCGCTCGGCCGAGGGCGCCGACGGCAGCGGTGTCGGCCTCGCCGTCGTTGCGGAGCTCGCCCGCGCCCACGGCGGCAGCGTGCAGGCGACCTCCCGTCCGGAGGGCGGGGCGCGCTTCACCGTCTCATTGCCGCGCTCCTGAAGCGTATCTCTCGCGTGCTTTCGCGGCGTTTTCGCGTCTCCACATCATCTCCACACAGGCTCCAACGCTGCTCCACTTGGGCGCGGTACAACCTACTCACGGTCTACATCGCACCCGAAAGGAGACAAGACCATGACGCAGACAAGCGCTCTTCCCCGAAAGACCAAGTTCGCCGTATTCCTGGGCGCAGTCTTCGCCGCACTCGTGGCGTTGACGTTCGTGGCCACCGGTGCCAACGCCGCCGCAGGCCAGGCCTCGACCGCCGCAACCGGTGTCAACTGCGGCGTCACCGACAACCCAGAGGCGATCGCCGAGCTGCAGGCGCTGCGCGCCGACTTCTTCGAAGCGCGTCAGGCGTGGTTCGACCAGTACGGCACAGACCGCTGGAGCGACGAGGCGCAGGCGGCCCTTCAGGAACTGCGCGACGACCACGAGGCTAAGGTGCAGGCTGTCCTCGACGAGTACGGCATTGACGCCACGGCCGGCTCCCAATCCCGTAGCGGCTACAGCCACGGCACTGGCGGCGGTATGGGCGGCATGGGTGCCGGCCCCCACGCCACGACCTGAGTCGCTTTCGCATTCGGCCACGGCCGGCTCCACTTCACGCCACGGGGCGGATTGTCGTAAGGCAATCCGCCCCGCGCCTCGAGCGTCTGCCGCCTCACAGGTGGAACGCCGACTGGACACCCGCGATGAGCATCTGCATACCGATCGCGGCGAGGATCAGGCCCATCATGCGCGTGATCATGCCGAGCACACCCGCGCCGATGAAGGTGACCAGGCGTTCGCCGGCAACAAAGAGTACGTACGTGATGACGCAGAGCACGGTGAAGGCGCAGACAGTGATCAGCATGTTAGACACGCCGCCTCGCGCCGCGAAATTGAGCGCCGTGGCAATGGTGCCCGGACCTGCCAGGATCGGCATGGCCAGAGGAGAAACGGCCACACCGAGCGCCGCCTCGCGGCGCTTCATGCCGTCCTTCTCGCTGAGATGGTGCACGCTCGAGAGATTGCCTTGCAGCATGTGGATGCCGATCAGCACCACAACTACGCCGCCGGCCAGCTGAAGCGCCGGCAGAGAGACGCCGAGCACGGAGAAGACGGCGCGGCCAATCAGCATGAAGGCGACCACGACGACGAAGGCGATGAGAACCGCACGCAGGGCCACCGACTTGGCCGTCGGTCGATCGTCATCGACGGTGAGTGAGAGAAAGATCGGCGTGTTGGCCAGGGGGTTCATGATCGCAAAGAACCCCAGGAAGACCGTCAACGCGTGAAGCAGCATGACTGCCCCCCGTTCGAGCGCACACCGAATCATCAGTATATGCCCCCGCAGCGACGGATCGGAGATGGTCCGGTTCGCCGCAGCGACCAGCCGGGCCGCACAGGAAGGCTGGTCTCATCCCGGGTCTCATCCCGAGACTCCCTTTGACATCCGCTCACGGCCACCGTACGTTGACTTCAACGTTCCTGCCGCCGCCACGCTGGGTGCCGCACAGCTCCCAGGCGGGGTAGCCGCAAGTCGCTCGGCTCGCGTGGACGACAAAGGAGATCAGCATGGCGGTCTGTTGGGTGAAAGCCGGAGCATGCGGCCAGGAGACGGCCGTCGAGGTGAGCAAGATCGGACCCGCAACCGTGGCGGTATCGTTCACGACCACCTGCGAGCACGTCATGGCGCTCGGCGAAGAACTCACCCAGCTCGACGTGGGCAGCGAGATGACGCTGCCGCTCAACGAGACCAAGACGTACGTTGCGGCCGCCCGCCACATGTGCCGTCCGAGCTGCGTCGTCCCTGCCGGCGTGCTCAAGGCAATGGAGGCCACGGCCGGCATCTACCTCCCCGAGAACTGTGCCATCGAGTTCGTAGAAGGAGCCATCTAGCGCCATGCGCCGAGCGGCCACGTCGCGCCGCCAACTGTCCCACCGCCACACCTGGTGATACGCTGAGGGAGTCCTCGTACTACCCGGACCGCGAGGGGTGTAGCACACAGCATGCCGCAGAGGTCACTGAGCAGGTTCATCCGCGCCGTCAGCGCGCACCTTCTCACGGCCTCGTACATGCGCAAATGGCTCGCTCTCGGCGTGCTCATCGGGGCAGTCGGAGGGCTGGGCGCGGTCGTCTTCGTCCACGCGCTCGACCTCGCGACCACCGTCATCCTCGGCTTCGTCGGCGGCTTCACTCCCCCGTCACCATTGTACGAGGGCGGCGTACTCGAGATCAGCACGTTCCTGCGTCCCTGGGCGATCCCCTTGGTGGTTGCGGCGGGCGGCCTGGTCTCCGGCCTGATCGTGTACCGCTTCGCTCCCGAAGCCTCCGGGCACGGCACCGACGCGGCCATCGCCGCCGTTCATCAGAATCCCAAGGGCATTCGCCCAAAGACGTCGCTCGTCAAGATCATCGCCTCAGCGATCACCATCGGCTCCGGAGGCTCAGGCGGACGCGAGGGCCCGACGGCGCAGATCAGTGCGGGACTTGCCTCATACGTCTCCAGGATCTTCAACCTGAGCCAAGACGACGCGCGTATCGCCGTAACCATCGGCATGGGCGCCGGCATTGGAGCGATCTTCCGCACTCCGCTAGGCGGCGCCGTGGTCGGCGCCGAGATCCTGTACCGCCGCGACTTCGAGACGGCAGCGATCGTCCCCGGCTTGGCGGCCTCGATCGTCGGATTCGTGGTCTTCGGAACGATTGAGGGCTTCAACCCCATCTTCGGCTCCTATACAGGGTTGGTCTTCGACCAACCCATCCAGCTCATCTACTACGCCCTGATCGGCGTCGTCGCCGCGCTGGTCGGACTCCTGTACAACACGTCCTTCTGGGCCGTGCACGACTTCTTCAAGAAGAGCTCGCTGCCGGCATGGCTGCGACCGGCAATCGGCGGCTTCCTCGTCGGCTGCCTCGCCCTCATCTTCCCTCAGGTGCTCGGCACGGGCTACGGCTGGGTCCAGCTGATGATGCGCAGCGACATCCACGACTTCCCCCTCTGGCTGATCCTGCTGCTGCCGTTCGCCAAGATTCTGGCCACCAACCTCTCCATCGGCTCGGGGGGATCAGGCGGCATCTTCGGGCCGGGCATGGTGATCGGCGCCCTCGTGGGCGCCGCAATGTGGCGCCTGCTCGAGGGTATCGCCCCCGGCATGCCGCTCAGCCCGGCCCCGTTCATCATCGTGGGCATGATGGCGTGCTTCGGCAGCATCGGTCATATCCCCATCGCCACGATGTTGATGGTGGCCGAGATGACGGGCAATCTCTCTCTGCTCGCGCCCGCCATGGTGGCCGTCGGTGTGGCCACGCTCATCGTCGGCGACCGGCATATCTACCGCTCGCAGCTGGCCTCTCGTGAAGACGCACCGGCACACCGCTTCCGCTTCGGCCTGACTCCTGTGGGAGCAATGCCGATCACGTCGGTGATGAACCGGCCGGCCCTCGTAATCGCCGCGGACGAGCCGGCCGGGTCCGCGCTCGCTCAAGTCGCCGCTGCCGGCCTCTCCGGGGCGCCGGTCACGAACGCCGACGGCGCCTTCCTCGGCATCCTGTCCGCCGGCGCCGAGCCGACGAGCGACAGGCAAGTCGCCGCCGATCTTGCGAGCTCACAGGGGGCGGTGATCACCATCGACTCCACTCTCGACACCGCCATCGAACAGCTCGCGCTCAGCCGCGCGACCTGGGCCCCCGTCGTGGACACCAACAGGCGGCTGCTGGGCACAACCACGTCCGGCAGCCTGCTGCGCCGCTACACACATCTCGTGCACACGAGCATGCGCCGCCTCGACGCACTCGCCGGGCGAGGTGTGCTCTTCGAGGGTCGCGTAGCGGCCGACTCCGAGGCGGTCGGCAAGACCGTCGCCGAAGTTGCCTGGCCGCCCGACACGCACGTCCTCAGCGTCCGTCGCGGCGACGACACCCTGTTCGCCACCGGAAAGACGACCGTCATGCGTGGCGACGAGCTCGTCGCCGTCACCCGTCCCGAGACCAGCGACGAGTTGGCGCGCCTGATTGGGCCACCGATCGACGCCGGAAGGGCTGAAGAAGACCAAGCGCTCGTATAAGGAAGCGCTTGCATGAGGGGCGAACCGTGGGGGAGCGCGGCACGGCTGCCGGTCGATCGGCGGAATGCCACTCGCTCAGGCCCCAGACAATAGTAGCGAGAAGCGCGAAGCAAGAAAGAAGAGGGGGGCTGAGAACGTCGTTCTCAGCCCCCCTCTGAATTCAGAATGCCTTACTTGGCGTTCAGAATGCCTTACTTGGCGGGCGGTGTACCCTCTTCGTTGGCCACAACCGCGTCGATCTGGATCAGAGCATCGTCAGCCAGGGCCGAGACGCCGATGACCCGGCGGGCGGGAACGCCGCGGGGGAAGAACTTCGCGTAGACCTCGTTGACGGCAGCCATATCGGCGATGTTCTTGACCGCGATATTGACCTTGACCACATCGGCGAGCGAGTGGTCGATGCTCTCGACGATTGCCTTGATCTGATTCAAGCAACCCTCAGCCTGCGCGGCCGCGCTGCCACCGGCGGCACGCTGGGCAGAAATGTGGTTGTAGTGCGAGAAGGCGACCGACTGGGTGGAGAAATCGTTCTTCGGCGCCTTGTCGGTGTTGCAGGGCTCCTTGACGAGCTTCACGGTGTCGCCGATGGGCTGAGGCGGCGTGCCGTCGCCATGCGCCAGGACGGCCTCGACCTGGACCGAAGCACCCTTCGGCAGGCCCGCGGCTACGACCGGCGTGAAGGCGGGCCAATAGCTCGAGAAGCAGGTCTTGTAGACGGCCTTGGCGGCTTCGACGTCGTCGAGGCTCGTGCCGAAGATGGTCATTCTGACAACGTCGTTGAAATCGTGACCGATGCTGTCGAGAATCGCCTTGATGTTGGCGAAGCACTGCTCAGCCTGCTCCTTGGCGCCACCGGCGACAAGCTTGCCCGACTTCGGGTCGATCGGGAGCTGAGTGGTGAAGTTGTTGTAGTGAGAGAACGCCACGGTCTGCGTGGAGAGGGCATCGATCGGCGCGAAGTCGGTGTTGCGCGCAACCTTCACGAGGGCGTCACGCACATTCTGCGGCTGCCACGCGAACGGAATCGTGCCTTCGCCGTTGGACACGAGGGCCTCGATCTGCACGGCAGCGCCCATCGGCAGATCGGCAACCGCGTAGGTCGTGCGGACGGGGAGATAGAGATTCAGCCAGTGGCTCGCGACGGCCTCGTCGACGGCGGCGAGATCATCGATGTTCTTGAGCATGACGGTGAGGCGAACCACATCGTCCATGGAATGGTTGATGCTGTCGAGCACTGCCTTGATATTGCTGAGGCACTGCGCCGCCTGCTCCTTGGCGCCACCGGCGACGAGCTTGCCAGTCTCAGGATCGACCGGGAGCTGAGCCGAAAGGTTGTTGTAGTGCGAGAAAGCTACGGTCTGCGAGCACGGACCAAGACCGGTCGGGGCGCTCTTCGTATCCCTTGCCTGCACTGCGTTAAAAGCCACGATTACCTCCTGGTGTTGTTTGCGAACCTCTATTTGAACTAGCTTGAATAAGCGTCTCTAGCCAAGATCGAGCCTAACCGCGTATAGGTACCTCCTTTTTTGCATGTCGCCGAGCACCTCCGACGGCGCGCGCAGACGGAGAAGGCCGCGAGGCCCCCCCACCCGCAGAGGCGCGCACGTCGGCAGCTTCAAGCGAAGCATACGCGAGGGTGCCGGCGAATGCGCGGCAGAGAAGCGTTGTCTTGGCCGGCTGCCGCAGTCCCGAGATCGGGGCAGCCGAAAACCGCGCGTCGGCCCGCGCCGCGATAGGCTGAAGCGTGCGAGTGATGTACGGAACGGTGTCAATACACGTGCATTCTTCCTCGCGGGAGGCAAGATTGCAAGGCGGTTGCCGTCGGCGAGCCGGTTCGCTCTTGTGCCGACCCCCTGCGCGTCGCCGTCGTGCTACGCTTCAACGGCGATCGAGATCCGAAGGGAGGTGACCATGGCGCTCCACAACGAACTCATCTGCACACTCGGCAGCGTTTGACCCGTGCGTATCGCCACGGGCACCTCACGGTGCGCGTGGCTGGAGCCCGGTCCGGGCTTCCCGTCATATGGCGCCGCCGGATCTGCGCATACTCTGCGCGCCGTGTCAGGCTGACACGCCGCGCATCCGCTCCTCCGCGGCGTCACACAACGCGGCGCGCGTAACGCGCGCGCCCGCCCGCGAGAGGATCACAATGAGCAGCACCCCCGTCGACTATCACCCCATGTGGGCCAACCTCGGCCTGGATCTGCCCACCCACGACGCACTGCTGGCGGCGGTGGGCCAACTCTACGGAGACGCCTACCTCACACAGAGCAACCGTCCTCAAGGCATGAGCTATCTCGACTTCGTCATGAGCGAAGTGCACGGTCTGCGCATCAAGGAACTCGACGACTTCCGCAAGTCCGGCGGCAAGGTGTTCGGTACCTTCTGTCTCTACGTCCCCGAGGAGATCATCCGCGCGGCAGGCGGTTGGTGCGTGGGCCTTTGCGCCGGGGCCGAGTTCGCCTACGACCAAGTTGAACAGATCATGCCACGCAACTCGTGCGCCCTCATCAAGAGCTTCATGGGCTTCAAGCTGGCCAAGGTGTGCCCGTACATCGAGTCGGCGGACCTCGTGATCGGCGAGACTACCTGCGACGGCAAGAAGAAGGCCTACGAGCTGCTCGGCGACATCCATAACGTGCACGTCATGGAGTTGCCCCAGATGAAGCGCGCGAAGGACCTGGCGATGTGGCGCTCGGAGATCGTCGAGTTGATCGCCAGGGCGGAGGAAGTCACCGGCAAGCAGATCACCGTCGAGTCCCTCAGGGCCGCGATCAAGGAAGTCAACGACAAGCGCCGGGCCTTGCAGCGTATCGCAGTCACCCGTGCCGCCGATCCCGTGCCGATCTCCGGCAAGGATGCGCTGCTGGCGACACAGGTCGCCTTCTACGACGATGTGCCGCGGTTCACGCAGGCGATGAACGGCCTCGCCGATGAGCTCGAGGCGCGCGTCGCCGCCGGCGAGGGCGCTGCGCCGAGGGGCGCCAAGCGCGTCCTCATCACCGGCACGCCGATGGCTCTCCCCAACTGGAAGCTTCACGACATCGTCGAGAAGGCCGGTGGCGTGGTCGTCGGCGAGGAGATGTGCACCGGCTCGCGCTACTACCAGGACCTCGTCTCCGAGGAAGCGGACACGCTCGACGCGATCATCGACGACATCGCCGCCAAGTACCTCGACATCAACTGCGCCTGCTTCACGCCCAACCAGGGACGCCGCGACGACGTGGTACGCATGGCGAAGGAGCTGGGCGCCGACGGCGTCATCGACTACTCGCTGCAGTTCTGCGGCCTGTACGAGATGGAGTCCAACGGCGTCGAGAACGCCGTCCGCGACGCCGGCCTGCCCGTCCTCGGGATCACGACCGACTACTCGATGGAAGACGTGGGCCAACTCTCGACGCGCGTCGAGGCCTTCCTCGAGATGCTCTGATCCGGGGCGTGCGATGCGCGTTCTCGGTCTCGACATAGGCTCCAGAAGCGTCGACGCGGTCTGGCTCGAGGAGGGCCGCGTGCTCGACGCAGCCGTGGCCGATTCCGGTTTCGACCCGCAGGCGGCGGCGCGCGTCTTCGTCGACCGCCGCCTGCACGACGTCATCGTCGCCACGGGTTACGGCCGTCACGCCGCGCGCGAGGCGTTCGGCAGCGAGATCGTCTCGGAGATCACGGCCTTCGCGAGCGGTGTCCACGAGCTCTTCCCGCAGGCGTCGAGCGTGCTCGACATCGGCGGTCAGGACACCAAGGTGATCTCGCTGGGAGAGGGCGGGCGCGTGGTCGACTTCGAGATGAACGACAAGTGCGCCGCGGGAACCGGCAAGTTCCTCGAAGTCATGGCCCGCGCACTCGGCTTCGACCTCGAGTACATGGCGGCCGAAGCGCTCTCGGCCACCGGCGACGAGGTCCAGATATCGAGCATGTGCACGGTGTTCGCAGAGAGTGAGGTTACGGGCCTCGTGCACCGCGGCACCGACCGTGGCGCCGTCGCGCGCGGGCTCCATCAGGCGATCGCCAAGCGCACGCTCGGCGCGCTCAAGCGCGTCGGCGCAACGGGCCCGCTCGTGTTCGCCGGCGGCGTCGCCAAGAACGTTGCCATGGTCGAGTTCATCACCCTTGGCTTCGACGGCGACGTGCTCGTGCCGGAGGAAGCGCAGACAGTGGGCGCCCTCGGCGCCGCGCTGCAGAAGACGAAGGAGAAGCGCTAGATCGAGCGGTCAAGCCACGCCACTACGCCTCTTGCGAGACGAGCTCCACTGCGCCGGCCATGTCGCAGTCCGCGCCAACCGCTTCTCCCTCGCCGCGAACCGCGCCCGGCAACAGCCACACGAGCCCCAGACACAGCCCCGTGACGACGGCGACCACCGCGAGGCCGACAACCACGGCATGTGCCTGCCCGTGTGCGGGCAGCATCTTGAAGTACACCGTGGTCATGACCGCCGAGCCGATGGCAGTGGCAAGTTGCTGCACGGCGCTCAGCGATCCGCTGGCGCTGCCCGCCTCGTCGGCCGCGACGCCTCCAACAGTGATATCGAAGAGCGTGCCGAAGCACGTGCCCATCCCGAAGCCCATGACGAGGAGCGCGGGCGACAGCGTCCAGGGGTTCACCCCCGTGCCCTCCAAGAGCACCACTTGGAGCAGCCAACCGACGCCGGACAAGGTGACCAGGAGACCGATGAAGATGAGCGTGCGGCCGAGCTTCTCCATGAGCTGAGCGGCCGCCACCGCGGCCATCATGATACCCACGACCATCGGCACGAGCGTCAGCGCCGCGCGCGAGGGGCTGAGCCCGAGACCCAACTGCAGGAAGAGCGCTACGACGTAGTTCATACCGCCGACGACGGCGAAGTACGCGAGGCCCATGACGAGCCCGGAGGTGAAGCCGCGGTCGGAGAACAGCGACGGCTTGATCAGCGGCTGCGCGGCGGTCTTCTGGCGAAGGGCGAACAGTCCGAACCCTGCGAGACCAACGGCGAGCGAGACGAACGGCAGGACGGTCCAGCCCTCGGTCGAGCCCTCGATCAGGCCGAACAGCAGGCCGAACATACCGACCGCCAGCAGACCCGCGCCGAGGCCATCGAGCGCAACGCGCCGGTCACCGTCATCGCAGGGCAGCACGCGGAGCGCGGCGACGAAGCCGACCGCGCCGAGAACGATGTTGATGAGAAACATCGGCCGCCAGCTGAGCCCGGCGATGTCGGCGTCGATGAGAAAGCCTGCGAGCAGCGGGCCGGCCACCATAGCCAACCCCATGGCCGGCCCGAACACGCTGAACGCCTTGCGCGTCATGTCGCGCGAGAAGTGCGCCGTCATGATGGCAATGCCCTGCGGGATGAGCAGGGCGCCGAACGCCCCCTGGCAAAGGCGCGCCACGATGAGCGTCGCCGGACCAGACGCGAGTCCGCAGGCGAGAGACGCGAGCGTGAAACCGGCGATGCCCACCAGGAACACGCGGCGCTGACCGAAGCGATCGCCGAGCCGCCCGCCGAGCACGAGCAGGATGCCGAGCGAGAGCGCATAGCTCGAGCCCAGCCACTTGACGAGCAGCTCGCCGCCGCCGAGCTCGTGCACGATCGTCGGCGCGGCGATGTTGGTGATGGTGGCGTCGAGCAGATCCATCACGTCGGCGATGATGAGCACGGCGAGGATCGCCCACATCATGCCCGTGGTCAGGACCTTCGCGGAGCCGCTGGCAGAGCGCGATGTATCCATGGTCGTGGTCTCCTTCTTCTTGACGTCGCCCCGTGCGGCGCGGCGCGCCACCGCAGGGCGGACCGCTGTGCTACGGCCGCGGCGTGTCGAGTACCCCGTTGATGAGGACATCGAGCGCCCACTCGTAGCGCTCGCGGGCGCCGCTGTACAGCTCGTCACCGGCGGCGTGGATCTGCGGGTAGGACTCACTCGCCAGAGCCTGTGTAGCGTCCCGCATGCGCTGGAGAGTGGCGGAGTCCGTATAGCGCCGGTTGTCACGCTCGGCCGCGAGAGCAGCCGAGTGCAATAGCAGCAAGTCGAGCGCCCAGGCCGCGCGACCCGTATCCAAACCGCCGCGCCCGAGCAGCACAAGAAGCGTCTCGGTGAGGTCCATCATGTTGGCGCCCGTGGGGCTCGTGCGCAGCGCCACCTGGGCGAGCCCCGGACGCTCGTAGAGGACGCGGAAGTACGATCGCAGTACCGTCTTGAGCTGCTCGCGCCAATCGCCCTCGGGATCGGCCGGCCGCTCGACTTCTGCGAACACGCGGTCGAGCACCAGCGCGAGCAGCTCGTCGAGGTTGGCGACGTAGACGTACAGCGAGGCGGCGCCCGTATCCAGAGCCGCCGCCACCTTGCGCAGACTGAGGCCGGCCATGCCGTCCTGGGAGACCAGGTCGAGGGCCGTGGTAACGATGATCTCCTGGCTCAGCGGCGCCTTGGCCGGCCGCGCCCGGCGGCTCACGATCTCCCGTCTGTCCGTCGAGGGATCGGCTTTGCCGGATTTCCGGTGCTCCTTCATGGCACCATTGTAGACAACGAACAGTGTTTGTCAAGAACACTGTTCGTGGCACAACGACTAGAGAAAGGGAGGGGAGCACCTCGGGTGCTCCCCTCCCTCCGACGACAGCGCGCTGCCGCCCTGCCTAACGCTGCGTCATCGGCCGGCCACCAGCGCATCCACGTCGATGGCATGGAGGAGGTCGAGCAAACGCTCGGCCGTCAACGTCGGGATGGCCTTACCCGACTGCGCCTCGATCTGATTGCAGACGGCATTCAGGAGGTTGCGGACAGTCTTCGCGTCGCCGCGGTCCGCCGCCGCCCTCGCTGCCTTGAGCTTGGCGACGAGCGCCGTGCGAATGCCGGCGGGCACGGCCACGCTGTCACCGATCTCGGTACGCGTGTTGGTGAGCAAGGCCGTTGAGGAAGGCCCTTCCTTGAGATGCTCCTCCGTTACGCCGAAGCTCTCCCAATGCCTCACGTGCCAGGTGAGGCACCAGGGGTGCTGGCCTTCTGCCCCGTCCGGAACCCAGAAGGCCTTGTCCGTCTTGGCCTTGAGCAGGTACATGTCCAGGCTCATGTCGATGAGGTAGTCGTTCTCGGCGTCGCCGTCCCAGCCGGGGAGGCCGTAGGTCACGCCGAGTTCCTGCCCAAAGGTCGTGCTCGACGAGGAGCCGACCGTCAGCGATCCCTTCCACTCGCCCTTGAACCCAAAGGCGCCGGCGTAGACGTCCACCGAATTGGTGCTCGTCTGCGACGCCAGATCGGTCTGGGTCTGTGTGAGCGTGTACGTCTTCGCGGCGCTGCCTATTGCCTTCTTGAACCAGACTTTGTCGAGGATCGTGTAGTCATTCGTCTCATAGCCGATCTCGCCGTAGATCGCGGTCCCGTCTGGCGGCGTCGCGCTGCTCGTCCATCCCGGATCCCAGTAAGTCATGCTGTTGGGGTAGGGGGCGACGCCGTGCCAGTAAGCCTGGGCGACCGGGTCCATGTTCGGATTAGGCTTCTCCGGCGTGGCAGTCTTGTCGAACACCTCGTCGATGAGGTCGCTGCCGCTCGAGATGTACGTGTAATAGAGAGCGACCTCAAGGTCTTTGCCGTCGGGCGCCGTGAGCTCGTACTGGTCGTTCGTGATCTTCGGCACGAAGAAGATGCCGAAGGCCTGCGCCCCCACGTCGATGGCCGTCCCGGCGCCCATACTGTCCGGCGACCAGGAGAGCAAGGTCTTGATCGTCGTCGTGGTCGTCGCCTGGCTCGTCTGCTGGACGGCGTTGGTGTAGCTCAGCCCCGCCGAGGTCGATGGAGTCCCGAAGAACCCCTGTCCGCCGTAGGAGATGCTGAGCGTCTTCTCGCCCGTCACGAAGTTGGTGGCCGTTTGTGAGGACGAGAGAGCGAAGTTGATGTTGTAGGAACTGGCCATCTTGCCGACCGGGGTGCCGTTGGGGTAGTAGGGCGGCAGGCCGTAGATCACCCCCTCCAGAATCCAGGCAGGGCTGTAGTCCACGTCGTTGCCGTCGCTGTCCTTGCCGGTGTCGATGGTGTTGGACCCAGTCCGCTTGAGCAGGTCCATGCCGTACTTGAGCGAGCGTCCGTGCGCGTTGGCGATGTCGGTGGAACCCCACCACCACACCCGGGCGTACTGCTGGAGCGAGCCGTCCGAGGTCTGCTGGGGGGCCATGCAGGCGGTCAGATAACCCCGCCAGTCCTCGTCCACATGGGAGGAGGCACTGCCCTCGGCCACGATACCCGCGGGGTAGAAGGAGCCGCTCTTGCCGTCGGAGTTGAACACGAACTGCATGTGGTAGACGTCGTCGCTGCCCCAGCCGATGCCCCAGATCTGGAGGTTGTTGGTGCCGTAGGGCGTGCAGCCGGCGACGTCGCCGGCGAGCAACGTCGCGTCCCTATAGTGCCCCGGCGATGGGTCGTGACCCGGCAGCGTGGCGACGTAGCTCACCGCGTTCGTCGTGGCCTTGGGGTCGAAGGTCCAGAGCTTGATGATCCCGGTAGCGTCGTCGCCACCGTCGGCGTCGTCCTTCGTCAGGAACACGAACAGCGGCGCCTTGTCGCTGCCGCGGGCGATGACGTCGCCGTTGAGCAAAGAGTCGGCGCCGGTGAAGGTGTAGACCTTCTGCGGTGCGCTGAAATGGACGGCGTCGGTGGAGGTGATGCGATACAGGTCTCTCGTGCCACCGTACTGGAAGAAGATGTTCAGAGTGTCGTTAATGACTTTGACGACGAGACCCCGGATGACACGCGGGCTCGTCGTCTTCGCCCCGGGCCGGTTCGAACAGACAATCGTGCTCGGGGGGTTCCACTCAGTCCCATCCACGTATTCGGCCTCGATGGGGCTGATCTGCTTCTGCCGCAGGATGGAGCCGGTGTCGTAGTCGTACGTCTTGGCGACGTAGAGGAAGAGCTTGTCCTTGAAGGTGACGAAGCGCACGAGGTTGGGCTTCCTGTGGTCGCCCCCCCATGAGTCCTCCCAGGTCTCCGGCTCGATCACCCGGTAGTGGGTCGGCTTCGAGGTTGGAGCTTTGCTCGGGTCGTTCTGGGCAACGTACACGGCCATCTCATCGCCGGCATTGCCCGTGCCCTTCACGAAGGCTTCCCACACGTATCCGCCGTAGTAGGACATATCGAAGGCGCGCCAGCAGTCGTGCGGCTGGAAGGCGTTGAAGCCCTCGCTGTAGTTGTCGTCGTTGTAGAGCGTAGGGTTGCTGCTGTCGCTGTCTACGGCGAGCGCGCCCGCGACCCCGACCGTCAGCAGCAGCACCACCAGGCCGGCCCCGATCACGACCGACCTTCTGAGTACCTGCAGACCAGACACGATAATCCCCTTCTCCCCGTAGAGCGAGCGGCGTCTCCACGCGCTCGGTCACTCTGCCATGGTCAAGAACTGGTGTGCCCTCCGGTGTCCTCCCTTCTCCAGTCATCCGCCCTTGGGGTAATCCGCGACAAGGCACCCGCGACAATCCCACTTCGCGAGGCGTCCTCTAACTGTCCGTTCTCGATGTCAAAGGAGACGGCGTTGGGAGACGCGGTGAGCTCGGCCGGCACCCGTTCGGACGGCCGGCGGCACACCACGTCGAAGTGCGGCAGAAGCGCACGTCTGACGCCTATGCCGGCGAGGAAGATCGACTCGCCGCCAAGCAAGATGCCCGTGTGCCCCGCCATATCCCAGACCCTCTCCCGCGCGATGCGCCTGCCCTCTAACAGTCAGTTTGAGGACGGGGAGAGGGCCCCACAATGTCCGCAGGGACAGTCGGCAGCGGCCAGACTGTCCCTTCGGGCAGTCAGCCGAAGGCGACCGCGCCGGGATGGGATAAGAGAGAGGCCATGAGCGACGCTGCAAGAGCGACAACACTGGTGGGCCCAGCTGGACTCGAACCAGCGACCGGCCGATTATGAGTCGGCTGCTCTAACCAACTGAGCTATAGGCCCACGTGGGGAGGATCGGCAGGACGAGTGCGCAGCGGCCGATCCCGAGCGCCTATCGTACCAAGACGCGCCGGATGTGAGCGAGGCGCGTGCACGCGCTGGTGATGACGCCAAACTCTACCGTTAGGCGTCGCCTTCCTTGATAATCTCTTGGCGACATGCCGAACCTCAACCAAGATACGCCCTCGCGTATGCGCACCTCCGAGATCGTGCGGCGTGCGGCGATCGCCACCGCCACTGTTCTGCTCGTCGTGGGGTCCGCGCTCCTGCTCATCCAAATCCGCACGATCCTTCTCTGGATCCTCGTCGGCATCATCCTCGCCATCGCGCTGCATCCCGCCGTACGCTGGCTCATGGCGCATCGCGTGCCGCGCGTCGCCGCGGCGCTCGGCGTCTCGCTGGCGGCCATCGCCGTGCTGATCGCCATCGTGCTCGCCATCGTGTTGCCGGTCATCCTGCAGGCCGGGGACTTCATCCGCGACATTCCCACGCTCGTGCGCACACTCTTCGGAGCCGGTGGCCGGCTTCACTTCCTCGAGCAGAACTTCTCCGTGCTCGAGCGACTCAGCACCCTTACCCCCGAGGACGTCGCCAATGCGCTGATGGGTAGCCAAGAGGCCATCGTGGGCGCGCTCAGCCGGGCCGCCTCGTTCGTCGCCGCGACAATCACGATCTTCGTCATCATGATCATGCTCCTGCTTCAAGGGGGCCGCGCCTGGCAGGCGCTTCTCGCTTCGATGGTCGGCGAGGAAGGCGTGTGGGCCAAGCGCATCGGCGACGACTTCTTGCGCGCCGTCGGGGGCTACGTGCGCGGCAACCTCGCGCTCAGTGCCATCGCGGGGATCACCGCCTACCTCGTGCTGCGCATCCTCGACATCCCGTACGCGGAGACGCTGGCGGTGACGGTGGCCATCCTCGACGTCATCCCGCTCGTGGGCGCCACCATCGCCATGGTAATCGTCTCGATCGTGGGGTTCGCCGTCGGCGGCACCACCGATGGCATTGTGCTGCTCGTCTTCTTCATCGTCTACCAGCAGTTCGAGAACAACGTGCTTCAGAACCTGGTGTACGCGAAGACCGTCTCGCTCCCGCCGCTGGTGGTGTTCATCGCCGCCCTCGCCGGCGCCGTCTTGGGGGGCATCGTCGGGGCGCTGCTCGCCATCCCGCTCGCTTCGGCGGGCTGGACACTCGGGCGCGACCTCATCGCGCTACGTCAGGCGCGCCACGCCGCCGCGGCCCAGAGCGATGAGCGATCGACCTCGACACTAGAGACGCAGGACGCCGGCGAGACAGGGGGCGCGGCGGAAGCCGACTCCGACGACAGCGGCGGGAACCAGGGCTAGGAGCGTCCCGTCAAGCGCCCTGCGATGCGCCGCAGAGCGACGATGGCGGTGACGAAGAACATGATCACCGCCATCCCGAGCGCCAGCGGCAACACGAGCACAGCTATCAGCCTGCGCAGAGCGCTCTTCTCAGCCGGCTCGTCAATCGAGGGCTGCCCCTGCAACGCAGGCTCCTCGCCCTCGCCGTGTGTCGTCATGAGCGAGCTCAGGATGTCGCTGCCACGCATGGTTCCCCCTTCCCTCAGCCGCCGCGCGAGCAACGCTCACGGCGGCACTCCTCTCCCTGTACCCACCGTGGAGGGGACGGACACGCAGTCGGGTACTGCAGAGCACTGGAAGGAGCCGAGAGCGCGAACAGCCGTTCGGAAGAACAGCGGGGCCCCAGCGGCGTCGCCACCGGGGCCCTCAAGCTTCACCGCCGTGCGGCGGATGATGAACTGGCTCCTCGGGTAGGACTCGAACCTACAACCCTTCGGTTAACAGCCGAATGCTCTACCATTGAGCTACCGAGGAATGCGTCGGCCAAAGAGTATAAGGCACACGCCGCAGCGCCACAATCGCCGCCGCCGTCAGCGCCGCCCTCTCAGGCTCATTCGAGGAAGTCGCGCAGCTTCTGCGACTCGCGGTAGGCCTTGAGTTTGGTGAGCGTCTTCGCCTCGATCTGGCGGATGCGTTCGCGCGTGACGCCAAAGGTCTGGCCCACCTCTTCGAGCGTCCGCGGATGCTCGCCTTTGAGCCCAAAACGCAGCTCGATGACCTTGCGCTCACGGTGCGTCAGCGTATTGAGGACGTTGTTGAGCTCCTCCTTCTGCATGATCGCGCTGACCGCCTCGATCGGCACCGTCGCCTCTTCGTCTTCAATGAAGTCGCCGAGCTGCGAGTCTTCCTCCTCGCCGATCGGCGTCTCGAGGCTCACCGGCTCCTGGCTGATCTTGAGGATCTCGCGCACCTTCTGCGGCGTGGTGCCCATCTCGGTCCCGATCTCCTCCGGTGTGGGCTCGCGTCCCATGTCTTGCAGGAGTTGGCGCTGCACGCGAATGAGCTTGTTGATCGTCTCGACCATGTGCACGGGAATGCGAATCGTGCGCGCCTGGTCGGCGATGGCGCGCGTGATCGCCTGACGGATCCACCACGTGGCGTAGGTGCTGAACTTGTAGCCCTTGCGGTAGTCGAACTTCTCGACGGCCCGAATGAGCCCCAGATTGCCCTCCTGAATGAGATCCAGGAACAGCATGCCGCGCCCCACGTAGCGCTTGGCGATCGACACCACGAGGCGCAGGTTCGCCTCGATGAGCTTGCGCTTGGCCTCGAAGTCGCCGCGCTCGATGCGCCTGGCGAGAGAGACCTCCTCCTCGGCGGTGAGCAGCGACACCCGACCGATCTCCTTGAGATACATGCGCACCGGATCGTTGGTCTGCGTCTTCACCGAGAGATCGAGCTTGCGAATGACGTCTTCGTCCGGTTTTGTGTCGGAGCCGTCGAGCGAACCGGGGCCCTCGCCTTCGAGGAGGTCGATGCCGAGGTCGCTGAGCAGATTGTAGATGCCGTCGATCTGATCCGGCGTGAGATCGACGTCCGAGAGCGCCTCGGCGATGTGGTCGGCCGTGAGATAGCCCTGCTCACGGCCCTCGTCGACTAGCTGGCGCACCTCGTCGATTGCCAGCTCGGGCGCCTCCGGCGCCCTGCTGCGATCTTCTGCGAAATCACTCAAATGCGCGTCCTAACCTTCGTCTGGCTCGTCGTCGACGGGGGTGGCGCGAATAGCCTCGCGCAGCGAATGACGTACCGTGTACAAACGCGCCAGCTCGGCTCCCCGTTCCTCGTCGGCGTCGCCTTCTCTCCTTTGCTTGAGCCGCGCGATGAGCCGACTCACTTTGGCTTCCTGGAGGCGGAGGAAGAGCTCGCGCACCACTGCGGCATTGAATCGTTCGCTGCCGGCTCGCACGACCACCTCAGCAAACGCCTCTCCTCGATCGTCGACGGCGCTAGCGCCCTCATGCTCGGTATGCCCCGCCATTTGGGCTCCCAACCGCTCGACGACCGAGCGGTACACCAGCTTGGACTCGACGCCGGCGAAGAAGCTCTCGTCGACGCCGGCCAGAACCTCGCGCCCGACCTCCGGTCGCGCCAGGCATCCCGCGAGAAAACGCAGCTCCAGCTCGCGGCTGCCGCCAAGCGCTGCTTGAGCGACGTCGACGCGTGATTCGTGCGCGCGGCTCACCCCTGCCGCAGCGCCTCCGGACCTCCCGTTGGCTTGCTGCCTCTGACACGCGAGCGAACGCTCGTCCTGCGACAGGAGATACCCTGTTGCTTCATCGGAGAGACCAAGACGATCGGCGATGTGGCGCAGCTCCTCGTCTCTTTCGAGCGGCGTCGCAGCACGAGCGAGGACCTCCTTGAGTCGCGCAAACGCGCGTGCCCGGCCGTCGGGCCGATCGAGGTCGCTGCTGTCGAGCGCCAGCTGGACGTGGAATTGTAGCAACGTCTGCGCATGAGCGACAAGCCGGCGAAACCCTTCCGCCCCCGCCGTTGAGAGCACGTAGTCGGCCGGGTCAAGGCCGTCGGGGATGCGGACCACGCGCAGTTGCACGCCGAGCCGACGGCCCAGATCGAGCGCCCGGCTCATGGCGTTCACGCCGGCCGCATCGGCGTCGAAGCAGATGTCGATGTTCCTGGTGACGCGCATCAGGCGTTGCACTTGCTGCTCCGTGAGCGCCGTGCCCATGCTCGCCACGGCGTTCTCTATGCCGACCTGAGCGAGGGCCATCACGTCGGTGTAGCCCTCGACCACGAAGATGCGATCTTCCTTGGCCGCGGTCGCCTTTGCTTTGTCGAGACCGAAGAGCGCCTCGCTCTTGTGATACACGGCCGTCTCCGGCGAGTTGAGGTACTTAGGCTTCTCGTCGCCGAGCGTGCGCGCACCGAAGCCCAGGGTGCGGCCGCGATCGTCGGCCAGCGGAAACATGATGCGGCCGCGAAACCGATCGTACGGTTCGGCACGCCGGCCGGGGATCACAAGACCGGCGTCCAAGAGCTCCTGATCGCTGAACTGCGCCGCCACGGCGGCCCGGCGCAGCGTCCCCCAGCCGGGCAGGCTGTAGCCGAGGCGAAAGCGCTTACAGGTCGCCTCGCTGAGCCCGCGCTCGGCGAGGTACTCGCGCGCGGCCGTCGCCGCCGGCGCCTCCCAGAGCACCCGCTCGTAGTACGACGTCGCCTTCTCGAGGAGGCTGCGCAGCCGCTCGCGGCGACGGCGCAGCGCATCGCCGTGCGCGTTCGACTCCTCGTACTCGACGATGACCCCGTAGCGATCGGCGAGGTACTCGACGGCGGCAGCAAAATCGAGATTCTCCTTCTGCTGCACGAAACCGAAGACGTTGCCGCCGGCGCCGCAGCCGAAGCAGTAGTAGAGCTTCTCCGCGGGGTTCACAGAGAACGACGGTGTGCGTTCTTCATGAAACGGGCAGCGGCCGCTGTAGTTGGCGCCCGCCTTACGAAGCTGCGTGTACTGACCGACGAGGTCAATCATGTCCACGGCCGCTTGAACGCGATCGATGCTACCGGCAGTGATACGCGCCATCAGTCGTCCCTTTCGTGCGGCGACTCGCTACCCCCGCGCTGCGCGCCACGCCCCTCGGTCGGGCGACCGGCGCTGATGCCTTCGAGCAGCCTCAAGCCGGCGAAAAGCCGCCGTACGCGGTGTCGCCGCAGGCGCGGCGCCCGCTCCGCCGGCACCCAACGGTAGCCCAGGCGATCGTTGGCCCACACAAACGGTACGACCACAAGCGGTGACCAGACGAGGTAAGCGAGGGCCAGGAGCGTCCACGACTCCAGCCGTGTGGCGGTACCCTCACCGATCGCCACCCAGTGGCAGGCGAAAGCGAGTGCCGCCGGTAGACACAGGAGACCGAATGCGACGACCGCGACGAGAGCCCTGAGCGCCTGACGCAAGGAGTCCACGGCGTTAGACGTTGGAAGTGATGAAGCGAGCCATGAGCGTCTCATCATGATACCGCCCATCGCGCACGTACTGCGCCCGCCTGCTGCCCTCACGTACGAACCCGTGCCGCTCGTAGAACCCTGTGGCACGCGTGTTCTCGGGGAAGACGCCGAGCTGCAGCTTGGTGACGCCGCTACTCGCCGCCCACTCCGAGGCGCTCTCGAGCAGCAGCGCGCCGATGCCGAGACTGCGGTAGCCGCGTGCCACCGAGATGCCGAGGCACGCGGCGTGAGCCGAGTTGGGATGTGCATCGCGCTCCAGAGAGAGGTTGCCGACGAGGTTGCCGCCGACGATCGCGACGAGGAAGAGCGAGTGATAGTCGAGGCTGGCGGCGGCGATGCGCCGCCGCCACGACTTCGCCGTCGCCTCGCCCGGCGCGAGGAGCAGCGTCGCGGGCGTCTCTCGTGCGACGTCATCGAGGAGCGACGCGAGGGCGCGAGCGTCGTGCGGACGGGCGCTGCGCACACGCACGTCGCGCCCGTCCGCAAGCTTACGCTTCGCGTCACCTAGCAGTCTGGCCAAGGTGCGCCGTTGGCTACTTCTCCAGCGCTATCTCGCCGCGCGCCTCGATCACCGCCTGCGCAGCAGCCAAGCGCGCGACCGGGATGCGGAACGGCGAGCAGGAGACGTAGTTCATCCCGGCGCCGTGGCAGAACTTCACGCTCGCCGCGTCGCCGCCATGCTCACCGCAGATACCGATCTTGAGCTCCGGCCGCGTCCCGCGGCCGCGCTCGATGCCAATCTGCACGAGTTGGCCAACGCCGTCGACATCGAGCGAGGCAAACGGATCCTCCGGCCAGATCGACTTCTCCTCGCTCACGTAGAGCGGCAGGAACTTGCCGGCGTCGTCGCGACTCACACCGAACGTCATCTGCGTGAGGTCGTTCGTCCCGAAACTGAAGAACTCGGCCTCCTCGGCGATCTTGTCGGCGGTGAGAGCGGCACGCGGAATCTCGATCATCGTGCCGACCAGGTAGTCAACCGTCACGCCCTGCTCGGCGAAGACCGCCGCCGCCGTGCTACGCACCACGGCCGCCTGGTCCTGCAGTTCCTTCTTGATGCCGACCAGCGGGATCATGATCTCGGGATGGACGTCGATCCCTTCCTTCTTGACGATGCAGGCGGCCTCGAGAATCGCCCGTGCCTGCATGGCCGTAATCTCCGGGTAGGCGATCCCCAAGCGACACCCGCGGTGACCCAGCATCGGGTTGAACTCGTGCAGTTCCTCGACCTTCGCCGCCACCGCGGCCGCCGAGATGCCGAGAGCCGCGGCAACGCGCTTCTGCTCGGCCTCGGTCTGCGGCATGAACTCGTGCAGCGGCGGATCGAGCGTGCGCACCGTCACCGGCCGCTCGCCCATGGCGCGGAAGATGCCGGCGAAGTCGTCGCGCTGCATGGGAAGCAGCTTGGCGAGCGCGCGCTCACGGCCGGCAGTGTCGTCGGCGAGGATCATCTCGCGCACCGCGGTGATGCGATCGCCGCCAAAGAACATGTGCTCGGTGCGGCAGAGCCCGATGCCTTGCGCGCCGAAAGCGACCGCATGCGCGGCCTGGTCCGGCTGATCGGCGTTGGCGCGCACCAGAAGCTGGCGCTCGGCGTCGGCCCAGCTCATGAGGTGGTCGTAGTAGCGGAAGGTGTCCGAGTCCTCGGGCTTCATCGATCCTTCGAGGAGCACCTGCAAGACCTCGCTCGGGCGCGTGTCCAGCCGGCCCTCGATAACCTCACCGGTGAAGCCGTCGATCGACAACCAGTCGCCTTCTTTGATCACCTTGCCGTCGACGCGGATGACGCGTTCCTTGTAGTCGATGTCGAGAGCTTCACAGCCGGCCACGCAAACCTTGCCCATCTGCCGGGCCACCAGTGCCGCATGACTGGTCATACCGCCACGCGCCGTCAGGATGCCCTCGCTCACCGTCATGCCGCGGATGTCGTCGGGGCTCGTCTCGATGCGCACCAGCAACACCTGCTCGCCGCGTGCCTTGAGCGCCTCGGCGTCGCCGGCGTTGAAAGCGACGACGCCGGTGGCGGCGCCGGGGCCGGCGGCCAGGCCCTTGGCCAAGACCCGGCCCTCGGCCACGGCCTGCGCGCGGCTCTCGCGTGAGAACACCGGGCGCAACAACTGATTGAGCTGATCCGGCTGCACACGCATGAGCGCCTGTTCCGGCGTAATCATGCCGGCATCGCACATCTCGACGGCGATGCGGATCGCCGCCAGACCTGTGCGCTTGCCGTTGCGCGTCTGGAGCATGTAGAGGCGGCCCCTCTCGACCGTGAACTCAAAGTCCTGCATGTCGTGGAGCTCGCGCTCCAGAGTCGCGCGCACCTCGAGGAGCTGCTCGTACACCTCGGGGAACGCGTCCTTAAGCTCGCTCACCGGCCGCGGCGTCCGCACACCTGCCACCACATCTTCGCCTTGCGCATTGACGAGGAACTCGCCGTAGAAGACGTCCTCGCCCGTGGCAGGGTCGCGCGTGAAGGCGACGCCGGTGCCCGACTCATCGCCGGTGTTGCCGTAGACCATCGTCTGCACGTTGACGGCCGTACCCCAATCGTCGGGGATGTCGTACAGACGCCGGTAAGCGACGGCGCGATCGTTGGTCCAGCTGCGGAACACGGCCGCGATCGCCCCCCAGAGCTGCTCCATGGGGTCGTCGGGGAAGTCGTGACCGGTGCGCTCCTTAACCGCCGCCTTGAAGGCGACGACCAGCTCCTTGAGGTCGTCGGCGGTGAGCTCGGTGTCGATCTTGACACCCTTGCGCTCCTTCGTCTCCTCAAGAATCTCTTCGAACGGATCGCGCTCATCTTCGTGCACGGGTTTGCAGCCGAGCACGACATCGCCGTACATGGCGACGAAGCGTCGGTAGCAATCGTAGGCAAAACGCGGGTTGTTCGTGGAGGCGATCACACCCTGAACGGTCTCGTCGTTGAGGCCCAGGTTGAGAATCGTGTCCATCATGCCCGGCATACTCGCGCGCGCACCCGAGCGCACGGATACCAGCAGCGGATCCGAGTTGTGACCGAAGATCTTGCCGGTGTTCTGCTCCAGCGCCGCCAGCGCCGCGCGTACTTGCTCGTCGACGCCGTCGGGGTAGTCGCCCGTGGCGGCGTAGTGATTGCAGACCTCGGTCGTGATGGTGAATCCGGGCGGCACGGGTAGCCCGATGCGTGTCATTTCGGCGAGGTTGGCCCCCTTGCCGCCGAGCAGGGCCTTCATCCCCTTGTGGCCCTCGTCGAACCGGTAGACGTGCTTGCTCGCCATCAATCCCTCCTGGGGCATCCCCTGTCCCTACACCTACGCCGCCGGCAGGCGGCCAAACTCGCCGATCCGGCCGATGAGGCCGGCGATCGCGGCGAGCTGCGCGAGTCTGTTGGCGCGTACCGCGGCGTCCGAGTCCATGACGAGAACGGCCTCGAAGTACGCGTCCACGGCCGGGCGCAGACCGGCCGCATGGTCGAGCGCCGCGGCGATGTCGAGGCGCGCGAGAGCGTCGTTCAGCGGCCCCTCCGCGACCGCGAACGACGCCGCCAGCGCGCCTTCGGCAGCGTCGCGGAAGAGCGTCTTGTCGACGCCGCGCAGCGCGGCGTTCGGATCCTTGGCCGCCAGCGCGGCGCAACGGTTGTACGCGAGTACAGTCTCGTCGAGCGCGCTGGTGCCCGCCGCGGCGGCAATAGCGCGCGCCCGTGACGCCAGCGCCGGCATGTCGACGACGCGCGCGCCCAGCGCCGCCTCGACGCTCGCGAAGGGAAGTCCCTCGTCGAGTAGTGCGACTTCGAGGCGCTCGCGAATGAACGCCGCCGTCTCGGCGACGATCTCGGCACGCCGATCGTCGTCGGCAGGCAGTGCCCCCTGCAACTCGAACTGGCGCACCGCCGCCTCGAGCAGACCGTCGAGCGGGAAGCGCAGGTGGTAAGCAAGTGCATTGCGCACAATGCCCATGGCCGCGCGCCGCAGTCCGTACGGATCGCGCGAACCCGACGGCTTCTGCCTGGCCACCCAGGCGCCGACGATGTTGTCGATCTTGTCGGCCACGGCAAGCATTGCGCCGGCCAGCGTTGTCGGCAGCGGCGCCGTCGCCGAGAGCGGACGGTAGTGCTCGCCGACGGCTTGCGCGACCTCGTCACCGGCTCCGCCGGCGGTTGCGTAAAGACCGCCCATGATGCCCTGCAGCACCGGGAACTCGATCACGACGTGACTGACGAGATCGGCCTTGGCAAGGCGAGCGGCGTCGTGCAGCGTCTGCGCCAAGGCGGAGCCGCCGTCCACCGCGGACTCGGCAGCCAGCTCGGCGACCAGGTTCTCGAGACGTCGCGACTTGTCGGCAAGCGAACCGAGCTTCTCGTGGAAGACGACCGCGTCGAGGCGTTCGGACATCGCCCCCAACCCTTCGGCGACGTCGCGGTCGAAGGCGAACTCGGCGTCGTCCAGCCGACCTTCGAGGACCTGCTGATTGCCGCGCGTGACGAGCGGGGCCGCCTGCGGACCGGCGTTGCCGACGTAGAGGAACGCCGGCAGCAGGCCGCCGTCGGCGTCGCGCAGCGGGAAGTACCGTTGGTGACTCTGCATGGCGGTCACAAGCACCGAGTCCGGGAGCCGCAAGTGTAGTTCCGCGAAACCGCCCGTCGCAACAGTCGGCCATTCCGTGAGATAGACGGCTTCCGAGAGCACGTCACCCGGATCTGACCACGTGCCGCCGGCGGCCGCAGCAGCCGCGTCGAGTCCTGCGACGATGCGCTGCCGCCGATCGTGCTGCGACGCAATCACGGACTGCTCGGCGAGCAAGGAGACGTAGTTCTCGGCGTGATCGATGACCACCGGAGCGCCCAGCACCCGGTGACCTTGTGAGAGATCGCCGATCGGCAGGTCATAGAAGGTGCCGCCGATCGTGTCGCCGTCGAACTTGCAGACGAGCCAGCGGATGGGGCGCGAGAAGCGAAGGAAATCGTCGGCGCCCTCCGGCCGCCGCCCCCAACGCATGCCGCGCGGAATCTGAAGACTCGTGATGAGCCGTCCCACGAGATCGGGGAGCACTTCGGCGGTCGGGCGCCGCGACGCCTCAACGCGCACGACGGCGAACTCGGTGCCGTCGACAACTTCACGCCGCACGTCTCCCGGAGCCGCGCCACGAGAGCGTGCAAAGCCTTCGCCGGCCTTCGTGAGCTGACCGTCCGGCCCGAAAGCGACCTCGGCCTTCGGACCCCGAAACTCGTCGACTTTCGCCGTCTGCTCTTCAGGAACACCGCGGACCTGCACGGCGATGCGCCGCGGCGACACGTAGACGGCGAGATCGGGCGCAGACGCGGAGAGAAGGCGGTTCTCCGTCAGCAGTTTCGCAACGACGCCCGGATCCTCGGCCGTCCCCTCGAGCTGGCGAATGACCGACTCACACACTTTGTAGGGCAGCTCTTCGCAGCCCACTTCGATGAGGAGCGTGCTCATCGACCCGCCTCCTCGCCGGCATCGGTCGCGCCGTCGTCGGCTTCGCGTTCGGCAGCCACCTCAAGGTACATGTCGGCGGTCTTGCGCGCCAGGTCGCGGACGCGGCCGATGTGCATGGTGCGGTCGGTCACGCTGATGACGCCGCGTGCATCGAGCATGTTGAAGGCGTGACTACACTTCAACACGTGATCGTAGGCGGGCAGCGGCAGCCGAGCCTGCAGACAGCGCTCGGCCTCGGCCTCGTACTCGCGGAAGTGGCGATACAGCATCTCGGTGTCGGCGACCTCGAAGTTGTAGTGGCTGAACTGGCGCTCGTTCTCCTGATACACGTCGCCGTACGTGATGGTCACGGTCTTGCCGTCTTCTTCCCACTGCGACCAGACGAGGTCGAAGACGTTGTCGACGCCCTGCAGATACATCACCAGACGCTCGAGACCGTACGTGAGCTCAACCGTGATGGGATCGAGGTCGAAACCGCCGAGCTGCTGGAAGTACGTGAACTGTGTCGCCTCCATGCCGTCGATCCAGACCTCCCAGCCCAAACCCCAGGCACCCAGCGTCGGTCCCTCCCAGTTGTCTTCGACGAAGCGCACGTCGTGCTCGCGAAGATCGATCCCGAGCGCCACCAACGACTGCAGGTAGAGATCTTGGATGTTCGGCGGCGACGGCTTGATCACGACTTGGTACTGGTAATAGTGGCCGAGTCGATAGGGATTCTCGCCGTATCGTCCGTCCGCCGGTCGCATGCAGGGCTCGACGTATGCCGCTCTCCAGGGCTTTGCGTCGAGACAGCGCAGAAACGTTGCGGGATTGAACGTGCCGGCGCCGACCTCCGTGTGGTACGGCTGTACGACGACGCACCCCTGCTCTTCCCAAAAAGCCTGCAAACGACGGATGGCCGACTGGAACGTGGACGTGTATTTGCGGGCGTCCTCCCCGCCTGCGTGCGCGCTCATGATCCTCCCGGGTAAGGGCGCCGATTCTAGCAGGGCAACGACCGGCGCCACAACGCTCGCGCCGCTCGCCGGCGCCGGCAGTGAGGTCAAGTGGTCGGTGTATCCTAAGATCGCGTTCGGACATCGACTGGAGAACTGCTGTGCCTCGCTTCGCTCGCGCCCACCTGCCAACTCAGGCTAATCTCGAGCAACTGCGAGAACGGGCGGTCGCCTTCGCCCAACACTCGCCGCGCGCGGCCGCCACCTGGAAGCAGTGGCGCATGGCGCGCGAACACGTCGAGTGGCAGGCGCGATTCCGCGGCCAGCGACACTCCCGCTTCCTCGTGCCCAGACGTGTCGTCTACGTCGCCCCGGAGCGGATTGTGGCCATCGCTCGAGGAGACTTCGCCCCGAGCGACCACTCGTGCCCAACCGAGATCTCGGGCGATTGGGATCTGCACCTGACACCCGCCGACAACGACGACTTCTACGACGACCTGCGACTCGTCGCCGACGGCGGTTCCTGGAAGGAGACGCGCGTCTACAGACGCGCGCTGACGGCCATCGCGGACGAGGGGCTCTGGAACGGTGAGTACTTCTCGGCAGAAGAGGTGGATGAGTACTTCTGCGCACCATACGACAACCTTCTGGCGTCCATGCGCCGCTACGGCTACTTGGCCCAACGCGACCTGGCGGCCGCGATCCCGCGCTGGTATCGCCCACTCCACGCCGACGAGGTGACCCTGGCGATTGGCCGCGACGGCGCGCTCTTCGTCCGCGAAGGCCGGCATCGCGTGGCGTGTGCCGCCGTGCTCGGCATCCCCGCCATCCCGGCGCGAGTGTTCTTCCGTCACTCAGACTGGATGGCGACCCGCGAGCTCGCCGAGGCATACGCGCAGCAACTCGGCGGCATGGCGCCGCAACCCACACTGCACCCGGATCTCGACAACATTCCGGCCCCACCGAGCTGTGACGCCGTACTCGCCGCAACCTGCGCCGCCCTGCGCAGCGCCGGCGGCGCTCTCGTCGATCTCACACCGAGTTGGGGCTACTACTGTCGGCGGCTTGAAGACATTGGATTCCCGAGCACGGCGCTCGCCAGTAACGGCGAGTCGGACGAGTTCCTGCACGCCCTGCGGGTGACACAGGCAGCGACCTTCGCGACCGCGCGTGCACACGACGCTGCCGCGCACCCTGCCTTCGCGGTGGGAGTAGCGCTCGACCCCGCGTACTTGGGACTCGGCGCCGAGCGACGACTGCTCGACCTTCTGTCAACAGTGGCGCTTGACGAACTCGTGCTCGCCGTCCCGGCAGCCTCCGCGGAGGCGTGGGACTTAGCAGCCGTGGCGCGCGCCGGTCACTTCACGACACGCGTCGAACTGCCGGCGCCGGCCGGCGCTACGCGACTGCACCACTTCGTACGCTAGACCGCGAAGGTTACCCGTCCGGCCCCAGTGCCCGCGGCGCCGTGTACTGGTGGTCGGCGGCGCGGGCAAAGTGCAGCGCCCGCAAACGTGTTCCGGTGTGGTACTGGTAGAGATTGTGAAGATGACGCAGCCCCTCGGCGGCAGCGGGCTGCGGCTCCACCGTTGCCAGTTCCGAGAGCGGCCGCTCGAGCACCTCACGCATCAAGACGACGGCGGCCGCAGTCACGGGCACGGCATCGCCAAGGCAGTCGCGACAGACGAGGCCGCCCTGGGCGGCAGAGAAGCCGAGGCCGCGCTCGCCACCCCCACAAGCAGCGCAGTGTTCGAGAATCGGCATGTAGCCGGCGGCGTAGAGCAGCTTGAGCAGGACGCCGAGAAGCAGAGGCGCCTCCAGGGCCGACCCGGCGAAGCCGCGATCGATCGTCGTCAGCGCATTGCGCAGGAGAGCGAAGACGCGTTCCTCCGGCTCATGCATCGCCACCAGCCCGGCAACGGCCTCACAAGCGACGGAGGCTGCGATAAGGCAGTCACGGTCGCTCAAGAGCCGCGGAAACACGTCCACGGTCTGAGCCTGCGTAACGGTATACAGAGAACGGCCGTGGTGGAGCACCAGGTCACACACGTTGAACGGCTCCAGACGGCCACCCCACCTGGAGTTGGTCTTGCGCACACCCTTGACGACCGCATCCACGCGCCCCAGCTCGCGCGTATAGAGACGCAGGATACGATCGGCCTCGCCCAGCGGACGCGACGCGAGCACGACGACGCGCGCCTTCACCTGGGGAGGCACTAGGCCTCCCCACATGGAGACTCGGCACTCGGTTCCTGGGCGCGAGAAGACATGGAGGACGAGCCTGCATCGACACGACGTGCGAACACAACGCGGGCCAATCCGCCGAGATCGTTTCGTCGCTGCACGGCCGGGAACCGACCTGTGGCGGAGAACAGCGCGGCCACCGCGTCCGCCTCGCCCCAGCCGACTTCCACCGCGAGACCGCCGCCGGGACGCAGGCGGGCGGCGGCAGCCGGAATCAGAAGCCTGTAGACGTCGAGGCCGTCGCCGCCGCCGTACAGGGCGAGGCGCGGCTCGTAGTCGCGCACGTTCGGCTCGAGAGCGTCGTACTCCGCCGCCGGGATGTACGGTGGATTGCTGACGATCACATCGAAGCGTCGGTCAGACGGAAGGGCCGCAAACAGATCGCTGCGCATGAAGCTGACGCGTGCGGTGAGGCCGTGGTGGGCCGCGTTGCGGCGGGCCACGGCCAGCGCCTCCTCGTCGACGTCGACCGCGAGCACGCGTACGGTCGGATTCTCGGCCGCCAGCGCCAGAGCCACACAGCCGGAGCCGGTCCCGACATCAAGTATCTGCGGCTCCGGCACCGCCGAGTCGGTTGTCGCAGCGACAAACTCGAGCGCGACATCGACCAGCGTCTCCGTCTCTGGCCTGGGGATGAGCACCGCCGGCGTCACCTCGAGATCCAGCGTACGGAAGGTGCGCACTCCGCGAATGTAGGCGACGGGCTCATGCGCCTCACGACGTCGCAGATACCCCTCGAAACGCACGGCCTGCTCGACACCGAGCTCCACTTCAGGCGCCCGAAAGAGCGCCGTGCGATCGACGCCCAGTGCCGTCGCCAGCAGGAGTTCGGCGTCCAAACGCGGTGAACGCGAACCGCCGGCGCGGAGACGCTGCGCCGCAGCGCGCAACGACTCGGCGACGTTCAGTGCCTCACCCTCCCCCCGCGGCGGCGAGCTGCTTGCGCCGGTCCTCCGCCGCCAATGCCTCGGTGAATTCGTCAAGCTCGCCCTCGAGCACCTCGGCCAAGCGGTGGCTGGTAAGGCCGATGCGATGATCGCTGACGCGGTTCTGCTGGAAGTTGTAGGTGCGGATCTTCTGCGACCGATCGCCGCTGCCGACCATACTGCGCCGCGCCGACGCCTGTTCCGCGTCTTGCCGCTCGCGCTCGGCCTCGTAGAGGCGCGCCCTGAGAATCCGGAGGGCGCGCTCCTTGTTCTGCAGTTGGCTCTTCTCATCCTGACAGCTCACCACGAGCCCGGTCGGTAGATGCGTCACGCGAACGGCCGAATCGGTGGTGTTGACGCTCTGCCCTCCCGGTCCACGCGCCCGGAACACGTCGATCTGGAGATCGTTTGGGTGAATCTCGATCTCGATTTCCTCCGCCTCGGGCAGCACCGCGACCGTGGCGGTCGACGTGTGGATGCGGCCCGCGGCCTCCGTGGCCGGGACCCGCTGGACGCGGTGCACGCCGCTCTCGTACTTGAGCGTCGAATACGCGCCTTGGCCGCGCACCTCGAGAGTGATCTCTTTGTAGCCGCCGTCGTCGTTCTCGTTGGCGCTCAGCATCTCGACCGCAAAGCCCTTGGCCTGGGCGTAGCGTGTGTACATGCGCGTCAGGTCGGCGGCGAACAGCGACGCCTCGTCGCCCCCGGTGCCGGCGCGAATCTCGATGATCACGTCCTTGGCGTCGTTGGGATCACGCGTCACCATGCGCACGCGAATCTCCTCACTCAGTTCGTCGAGGGCGTGACGTCCCACGACCAGCTCTTCTTGAGCGAAGGCGCGCATCTCCGCGTCCGTCGACGTATCACCGAGAAGGGCTTCGGCATCGGTGACCGTCTGCTGCGCCTCACGATACCGGCGCGTGAGTTCGTACGCCGGCTGCAGTTCGGCGTGCTTGCGCGCCGCATCGGCGAAGCGCCCGCGGTCGGCGAGAAGTTCGGGATCGGCAAGCTGCGCGTTGAGGTCGTGGAACGAGCGCTCGATTTCTTCGATGAGGTTCTCGATAGCGGCCATGGACAGAGTCTACGCCATGACCTCGACGCCCTTCTCCGGCGGCTTGTCCTGTGGCTCGAGCTCGATGATCTTCTCCAGAGCCGCGATCGCTACCTCGACCTGGGCTCTGTCTGGCTTGCGAGTCGTGAGCCACTGCAGAGCCAACCCGGGCGCCATGATCGCGCGCACGACGGCACTGCCCTCGTGGCGCCCGGCAAACTTGATGATCTCGTAGCTGATGCCGGCGATGAGCGGCACGAGCACAATGCGACTGAGGATCAGGAGATACCAGGCCGGCCACTGCACGATGGCGAAGACGAGGATACTCACGACCATCACGACGAGGAGAAACGAGGTACCGCAACGCAGATGCAGCGTCGTGTACTTCTGAACGTTCTCGGGGATGAGTTCCTCGTCGTGCTCGAGCGCGTGGATGCTCATGTGCTCGGCACCGTGGTACTCGAAGACGCGGCGAAGGTCCCTGAGCTGAGTAACGGCGACGATGTAGCCGACGAAGATGACCACACGGACGAGGCCCTCAACGAGCCAGAAGACCATGCCGTCGCCGATGTGCGACTTGAGCAGACCGGTGAGAAAGAGCGGGAGGAGGAAGAAGAGCCCGATCGCCGCCGAAATGGCGATGACGAGCGTTATCCCCATCTCCTTCTTCGTGAACTCGGCTTCCTCTTCGCCGAGAGACTCGTTCGCCGAGATCGACAGTGCGCGCATGCCTAGGACCAGCGACTCGCCGAGCGCGGCGACACCGCGTATCACCGGGAGCTTGAGAATCGGATACGCCTTCATCCAGCTCACAAGAGGGAAGGCATGCAGCGCGATCGTGTCGTCGGGTCGCCGCACGGCAACGGACCAGTTGCTGACGCCGCGCATCATGACGCCCTCGAGTACCGCTTGGCCGCCGACCTGAGCGCGGCGCGCCTCGAGCAGCGAGACGGCCAGCAGAGGGAGTAGTGCGAGGCCTCTCACCCTGCAACCGTGACGGGAGTGTCGACGTCTTGCGGGCGATACGGCCGGCCGCACGTCATCTTGCCCTCGCCACACTCGCCGTACAGGCAATTTGGCCCGGTGCCCTCGAACAAGCCGGGCGACACCGCGCGAACCATGCTGCGCATGCGCCACGCGAGGTCGTTGATCTCCCACTGAGCACGCCGGCAGCAGCGCACCTGGAAGAAGTGACGGAGCTCGCGCGCGTTCATCGTCACCACGATCTTGGTCTCGGCGGCGTTGGGCAGAACAAACCGCGCGTCTTCCTGAACACTCTCGCGCGTGCGACCTTCGGCAAGGCCGAGCTCGACCAGCTTGTCGTACGCGCCGCGCGCCTGCTCCATGGCCGCCAGGAAGACTCTCTCGGCCTCCGGATTGGCGCCGATACTCGGCGGCACGACGAAACTGTCGCGCTGCCCGAAGTTCACGTATCGCTGTGACTGCTGGTTGTAGCTCGCGAGACGGTGGCGCACGATCTGGTGCGTGCAGGCTCGACTCACGCCGTCGATGGCGAAGGTGAACGACGCGTGCTCAAGGGCGGAGTGGTGCCCGGAGCGCACCAGGATACGCACGAGCTTGGCGACGTCCGCGTCGCTCATCTCCTGCTGAAGCTCGGCCGCCGACACCGGTGCATAGCAGAGCCGGCCGGCGATGGCGACCGCCCGATCCGGGTCTGGAGTGTACTGCAGGAGCGTGACGCTGAGGCGCGCGCTCACGCCGCCTCCGTCAGCTCTTCTTGCTGACGGTCTTCTTGTCGAAGCGACGGTTGAAGCGCTCGACGCGACCGCCCGAGTCGACCAGCTTCTGCTTGCCCGTGTAGAACGGGTGGCACTGCGCACAGAGCTCTACGTGCAGCTCGCTCTTCGTGCTGCGCGTCGTGAACGTATTGCCGCACGAGCAGTGAACGGTCGCCTCTTCGTACTTGGGGTGGATGTCTTTCTTCATCGCAACGGATCCCTTCAGTGCATCCGAATGGTGGCATGGCACGGCTACGGCCTCGAGGCCGAGGGAGGATCATACCACAGACGCCGGGGTGCGGCGCGACGCGTCCGCCTCGGGCGCGCCGCACCCCACGCCGCTTCAGCTCGCACCCTCTTCTTCCGCACTGGCGCGCCCAGTCCGCGGCACCGGCTGGAGGAGGCTGAGTCGATTCCCCTCCGGATCGACGAAGGCCGCGTAGAGGCCGATTCCCTGGATGGTCATCGGCTCCGCGAGCACAGTACCACCGGCCTCCTTGACCTTTCGCGCCGCGATCTCGACATCGTCCACCGCGATGACGAAGGACGGCGCCTGTGGCGGCGCGGCCGGATCTCGCTGGTAGAGGCCGCCGTTGATGGCGCCTGGTCTCTTGGGTCCGCCCTCGTCCGTCTCGATGGTCGTGGCGAGCACGTAGCGACCCATCTCCTCACCGAGCACCTGCATCTGCCAGCCGAAGGCCTCGCGGTAGAAGCGCACCGCACGTTGGGCGTCGTCGTACGGCATTTCGAAGTGCACAACCGGATCCATGATTCCTGCTCCCGCGTCGAGGAAGACAACTATCCCGTCACTCGCGTGGTGCTACACAGTCAACCTCGTCAAACATGCCGTGTGTCAGAATGGCGGCCATGCTCACCACCGTCGCCCTCTGGTTCGTCTGCTTCTCAGCTGGCGTGGTCCTGCAGCGACGTGTGAGCGACCCACAGCACCTCTCGCATGTGTTGTTCCGCATCGTGCTGTGGGGCGCCGTGCCGATCGTCACATTCTTTGCGTACACGACCATCACGCTCGACCAAGGCGCGGTAGAGACCCTCCCGGTAGTCATCGTCGCTTCATGGACAACGCTCGGTTTGGGCGTGCTGTGGGCGCGGCTGGGCAGCAAGGAGCCGCGCACCCAGGGGCTCCTTGCGCTGGCGACCGCGCTGGGCAACACGGCAAACGTGGGCTACCCACTGGCTGCTCTCGTCTTCGGCAGCCAGGGTCTCGCTGCCGCCGTGATCTACTCCGAGTTCCAATTCCTGATCCCCACCATCGCCGTCGCCATCGGCGTCGCGCGGCGATTCGCGGGACCCGCGTCACGCGCGCCCGCCGCGCTCCGCTTTCGCGACGTGCTCCGCAGTTGGATCGTCAACCCCCCGGTCGCCGTTGGTGCGATGGCGGTAGCGTTACGCCTCGCCGGCATCGACCTCAGTGATGTGGTGGAGCCGATCGGACCCTACGCGGGTCTCGCCTTCGGCGTACTCGGCTTCCTTCAACTCGGTGTGGCCATGCCGCTCAAACGCCTCGCGCACGGCCGCGCCGACGTGTATCGCGCGGCCGTCACCCTGGCCCTGCGCTGTGGCGCCGCACCGCTGGTGCTCTACCTCGCCGGGCGGATCACCGGCGCCGACATACCCGGCGTCTACCTGCTGCTGGCGGCAACTCCGGTCGCCTTCAACACGATGATCGTCTCGCGCGTTTTCGACCTCGACGCCGAGCTCGCACGCCTGCTCATCGTCACTTCCACGCCTTTGGTGATCGCCGGCGTCCTCATCTGGCAGGCGCTCTAGAGCGGCGAAACGCGCCCCTTGCGCCAAGCTGCGACTGAACCCCCACCGAGCGAGTCACGCGAGAAGCGCCACGTTCGTCAGGGAACGGATGCCGTCTGCAGATGCCCTTTACCATGTGCCTCCGGCCGCGCTTCCAGCCAAGAGAGCACCGCCGCGGCAGGCATGGGGCGGGCAATGTGGAAGCCCTGAGCCGCATCACACCCGAGTCCGCCGAGCATGTCGAGCGACGCCTCGTCTTCCACGCCCTCGGCCACCACCTTGAGCCCGAGATCCTGTCCCAGGCCGATCGTCGATCGTACGATGGCGGCGTCGCTGGTGTCGGTCGCCATGCGCTGAACGAACGATCGCTCGATCTTGAGATGAGTCACCGGCAGCCGCTGCAGATAGGCCAGCGACGAGTATCCGGTGCCGAAATCGTCGACGGCGACCGAGACACCGAGTTCCGAGAGACGTGCGAGCGTCTCCCGCGCGCGCTGCGGGTCCGTCATGATGCTGCCTTCGGTGACCTCGATCGTGAGCAGCGACGGCTCCACGCCGTGCTCGAGACACAACGCCTGCAACGTCTCGAGCACCTGATGATCGTGGAGATTGCGCGCCGAGAGATTGATGCTCACCGCGACCTCATACCCGTGCTCCTGCCACGCGGCGATCTGCCGCACGACCTCGCCGACGAGCCAGAGGGTGAACGGCAGGATAAGCCCGGTCTCCTCCATGAGCGGAATGAACTCCGAAGGTCCGACACCGCTCAGCTCGTCATCTTGCCAGCGAGCCAGAGCCTCGACCGCAACAAGCCGTCTTCGCCGCACGTCGACGATCGGCTGGTAGTGCAGCGTGAAGTGGTTTGCGCGCAGTGCCTCGCGCAGACGTGACAGCAAGTGCAGGCGGTAGACGCTGTGCGGGTCCTCCTGTTGCGAGTAAAGACGCGGGCTTTCGCCCGATCGCTTCGCAACGTACATCGCGACGTCGGCGCTACGCAGAAGGCTGTGCGCGTCGGTTCCGTGATCGGGATACGTCGCGATCCCGACACTCGCCTGCAACTCGAACTGCATGTCGTCTACTTCGACCGGTGCCTCGAGGGCACGGAGAATGCGCTGAGCACCATCGCCGGCCGCGCTTGCGGAGGCGTTGGGCATGAACACCGCAAACTCGTCTCCGCCCAGACGGGCGATCGTATCCGTGGAACGCACCATCGCCTGGAAGCGCGTGCTCAGCTCATGAAGGACGACGTCACCGACGTGATGACCGTAGGTGTCGTTGACCTCCTTGAAGCGGTCGAGATCGATGATGAGCAGGGCATGCTCATCGAGTACGCCCCGACCGCCACCGATCGCCTGGTTCATCCGCTCGTAGAGCAGCGTACGGTTGGGGAGCTCGGTGAGATTGTCGTGCAATGCTTGATACCGCAGAACCGTCTCCCACTGCGTGCGCTCCGTCACGTCACGAGCGATGCCCTGTATGGCGACGATTTCACCGTCGCGGGTGAGCGGGCTCAGGCTGGTCTCGATCTCGACTTCGTGCCCATCTTTGGCGACAAGTGTCAGGCTGAAGACACCCTCTGGGGCGACCGAAGCAACCTGTTCCAGGCACGTCACGACCGCCGCTACATCCGCGACGGGCACGAGATCGCTCACATTCGCCCCTTGGAGCTCCTCGTTCGTGTAACCCAGCGCGGTCAAAGCGGCTCCATTGGCGGATTCAACTCGACCATCCGGCTTCAGCGTGAAGACGAAGTCGGTCGCGTTCTCGAACAGAGCGCGATACCGCGCCTCGCTTTCACTCAGAGCCAGTTCCGCCTTGCGACGGCTGGTCATGTCGCGAATCACGACGATATGCCCCGACTCTTCGTGTCCGATCTCAGAGGCGAGAAGGTCGAAGTGCCGGCGTCCTTCACCATCGTCCACTGTGGCCTGCGCACGCTGCCGTCCGGCTCCAGAGAACAGGTCGCCGAGGTTCACACCGCCAATCGCAAGTTGTGTCGCAGACTGACCTATGATCGCCGCGGCAGGCAGATCGAAGACATCGACCGCCGCCGGATTGACGTCGGCCACTCGCCCGGCCGCGTCTACCACCACGACGCCGTCCGCCATGCCCTCGATGGCCGCGCCACGTGCCACAGGCACGAGTCCCACGAAGATGTCCAGAATGCGGAAGCGCAGTAGGCCTATGGCGAAGAGAAGACACGAGATCGACAACACGAACGGCGTCATGTCGATCTCGCGACGAGGCTGGAGATCGGCGAGGTAGAGCACGTTGGCGACAAGCGGCAGCGCCAGTCCCACGAGGATAACGGTCGTCTGGGTGCGATGGAGCTGCCGCGAGCGAATCGCCATGCGCACCAGCAGTGCGGCACCAAAGAGAAGCACGCCGTATGAGTAAGCCGTATGCACCCAGAACCAGGTACTGAAACCGGGTGAGAACGCCGGCGTGCCGGCACCCGGCGTCGTGCGCAGATCTTGCCAAACGAGGTGGTGCCATCCGTCGGTGAAGACCAGAACGATCGTGATCGCGGGCACTACCAGCAACATGACCCACTCTCGACGACCAAAGCGCGTTGTCGCACCCGAGTACTCAGCGCAGAACACAAACCACGCGACGGGCATGAACACGATGCCCAGGTACGACACCTTGGTCCACCACATGTCCCCCGACGCACCGACGCTCGAGATCGCCAGCGCGTAGGCAGTGGACCACACGAAGAGCCCGACTGCCATGGCGGCAAACGGTCGGGCCCCAGGGACAGCGAGCCGCCGGGCGCCCATGACGGCAACCAACAAGGCTATGACCGCTCCAAACCAGAGCGGCAACGTCGAGACGACGAAGTCTAGACCCGAAGGCACCGGCAATCTCTCCCTAGGTATTCACCTTGTATTCGAAAGTGGCCCACAGAGCGGAGTATCGGCATGGGATTCAGAGCGCGATAGTCCTGGTAGACAGGAGTACCAGCGCCTCCATCCAAGATCGTCGATGACGAGTGTGAATACTGAGGGCTATCCGTTGAGCGTCTCCCCCAGCGACAGCGTCAACAGATCGCGCCGCACCGGCGTCATGCCGGCAGAGGCATAGAGGTGGCGGGCGCCGACGTTGTCTGGGGAAACCTCGACGGAGAGCGCCCGCACGGCACGTGCGTGGCAGCGCTCGAGCATGTGGGCCAACGCCAGCGATCCGAGCCCGCGGCCACGGACCGCGGGCTGCACATAGAGATCGTCGAGCCAGGCCACCAGATCGCCGTACTCCATGCTCATGGCGAAGATCAGCACGTAGTACCCCACCGTGCCGCCGTCAAGAGTTATGACCCCGACTTCTCCCAACCGCATGTCGGCGAGCAGTTTCATGAACACCTCGCCGGCTCTGTCGCGGTCTAGGGTCAGATATGCCTCAGCGAAGAAGTCGCTCATGAGCTCGACGAGACGCGAGACATCGGCGACCGTCGCCTCGCGCACCGTTCCCCCCGATCCCACCCCTCGCCGCTCTCGGCCATCCATCATCGTCGCTCCTCTTCCGTTCTCCTGCTTTCCTCCCCAATGACACAGGGAACTGCCACTAGTAATCTGTCGACTAGATTTCTGTTACACTCGCACCTGACGCCCACGGAGGTTCTCGCAGATCATGTCCGTTCGCCACGCAATTCTGGCGCTCCTCGCCCAGCAGCCGCGGCACGGCTACGATCTTCACCGCACCTTCGAGGCCATCGTCGGCGGAAAGGCCGTCTGGGACGTCAAGCCGGCGCAGGTGTACACCACTCTGGTGCGTCTCGAAGAGGCGGGGCTGGTCGCTCAGACGACCACGCGTCGGGTGGGCGGCCCCGACCAGCACGTCTACGAGCTCACGCCCATGGGGCGCGACGAGCTCGATCGCTGGTACGCCGACGGCACGCACAGCACCCACCAACACGACGAGGTCTTTCTCAAGATCACCCTGGCGCTCGGCGATGAGCGCGTCGATCCGCTCGCAGTGCTGCGCACCGAACGCACGTCCCTCTATCGGCACCTGCATGCCCTCACCACTCGTCGCGGCGAGCTTGTGAAACCGCACAACCTCGGACATGCCCTGCTACTAGAGAAGGCAACGATGCACATCGAGGCCGATCTCCGCTGGCTCGAGATGGTCGAAGCCAAACTGCACGACATGGCGCGCCTGCCCGCACCTGGTACGCCGACACGTCGGCGAGGGCGTCCCCGCCGTTCGCCGGAGAACACGTAACGAGAGGGGACGACGTGCCGATCGCTCAGTGCAAAGGTCTCACGAAAGTGTACGGCTCCGGCCACGGTCAAGTGACCGCTCTCGATCACGTCGACCTCGCCCTCGAGGCAGGGGAGTTCGTCGCCGTCATGGGGCCGTCCGGCTGCGGCAAGTCAACCTTGCTCAATCTCATTGGCGGACTCGACACCCCCAGCGAGGGGTCGGTCATGATCGACGGCCGCGAGCTCGCGACAATGAGCGACAACGAGGTCACTCGTTTGCGTCGCGAGCGCATCGGCTTCGTCTTCCAGTTCTTCAACCTCATCCCGGTGCTCGACGCCACGGAGAACGCGGCGCTACCCCTCACCCTGGACGGCCGCGGCGCGGAGGCCCGTCGCCATGCTGAGGAATGGTTGCGCAAAGTGGGCCTCGAGAAGCGCGCCCACAGTCGACCGGATCAGCTCTCAGGCGGCGAGCAGCAGCGCGTGGCCGTGGCCAGAGCGCTGGTCACGGAGCCGGCGCTCATCCTCGCCGACGAGCCGACCGGCAACCTCGACAGCCGCAGCAGCGAGGAGGTCGCTTCGCTTCTACGCCAGGTCGCCAGCGACTGGGGTAGGGCCATCCTGATGGTTACGCACGACCCGCGCATCGCCGCGCACGCCGACCGTATCGTATTCATGCGTGACGGACGCGTCGTCGACGACACCCACATCGCCGGCGTCGAGGACGCCCGCGAAGCGCTCGAGCAGGCAGGCCTCCTGTGAGCATCCAAGTCACGCTGGCGCTGCGCTACATGCGCGGCCGCACCCTGCGTACCGCGCTCACAACGATGGCGATCGCCTTCGGCGTCATGATCATGTTCGGCCTCAACGGCATCCTCCCCGGCCTCACCGAAGCGTTGCAGCGCACCATGCTGGCGACGGCAGGACAGGTCGATCTCGCGGTCACTTCAAAGAGCGGCGGCACCTTTCCGGCGACCACGCTCACCAGCGTCACTCCCGTCGAAGGTGTCGCTGCCGCCACACCGGTGTTGCGACGCACCGTCTCTCTCCCCGAGAGCAGCAGCGCGTCTCTGGCATCGGTGGTGGTCGTCGGCATCGACCCATCGACGTCGCAGAGCGTCCTGCCGCTGACGCTCGCGAGCGGGCGACTGCTGTCGCAGAGCGACGCTGAGTCGGTCGACGGCACCGTCGCAGCCGTGCTGCCCACGACGGTGGCCGACGCGCTTGGCGTAACCCTTGGTGAATCGCTCACACTGCCCTCTGCCGACGGCAGTGTGCAGCTCACGGTCGTCGGCCTGCTCGACATGCCGGCCGTGCCGGGCGTCGACGAGGTCTACGTAACGCTGTCCGCCGCACAGGCAATCCTCGCCGCCGAAGACCAGATCTCCGAGATCGACGTCGCCTTCGCCGCGGACGTCGATCGCAGCGCCGTCGAGACAGCCGTTGCCGATGCCCTCGGTCCGGACTTCACCACCGGCGCGATCTCGAGCGCGTCACCGCTCAGCGCTGGCCTGCAGGTCGCGCGCTTCGTGATGACGACCCTCGGCCTGTTTGCGATCGCCATGGGCGGCTTCGTCATTCTCAACACCTTCCGCACTCTCGTCGCCGAGCGCCGTCACGACATCGGCATGCTGCGCGCCATCGGCGCCTCCCGCCGAACGGTCGCCGGCATCTTCGTCGTCGAGGGTCTGCTGCAAGGAGTCCTGGGCACCGCCGTCGGACTCGTTGCCGGCTGGCTGCTCGCCACCGGAGCATCGGCGGCCATGCGAAGCATGGTCACCGATCTCATCCGCATCCCTGAGTCGAGCGTCATTTTCACACCGTCGATCTGGGCGCTGTCGATCGGCTTCGGCATCGGCGTAACCGTGCTCGCCGCCGTCCTGCCGGCCCGCAGCGCCGCCCGCCTCACCCCTCTCGAAGCGCTACGCCCGGCGCTCGGAGAGAACCAGGAGCCGGGAGCGGCGAGGCGCGCATGGCTGGGCCTGGCGTGCATCCTCATCGCCATCGCCGGTCTTGTCTCCGGACGTCTGAGCCTCGCCGGTATATCCGTCATCCTTCTCTTGCTGGGCCTCATTCTCGGTGCTCAGGTGGCGGTGCGGCCCATCACTACGCCGCTCTCTCGCGTTCTGGAGGCGGTGTTTCGGCGCGAGGGCGGCGTCGCGCGCGCCAACCTTCAGCGCGCGCCGGCTCGCGCCGCCGTCACCGCCTCCACCGTCATGGTCAGCATCGCGTTGATCATCGCGCTGGTCGGTACATTGAGCTCGGTCCTAGACGGGTTCACCAGCTACCTCGACAAGAGCATGGGAGCCGACTTCATCGTCGTGCCGCGCAATCTGCTCCTCTCGGGCGGTGTCGTCGGCGCCGGTCCCGAACTGCGCCAACAAGTCGCCGATGTGCCGGGAATCGGCGACGTCACAACCTTGCGCGTCGCCACCTCGCTCTTCAACGACACCCGCGTGCAGACTGTCGGTATCGAACCCGAGGCGTTCTCGAAAGTCGCAGGATTCGAGTTTGCGGAGGGCAGCTCGTCGGCCGACCTGGCTCGCCTGAGCGAACCCGGCAGCATGATGGTCAACGGCGTCTTCGCGGCGCGCAACGGCGTCAAGAAGGGTGACAGCATCACGATGGAGACGCCACAGGGAACGCGCGAATTCTCCGTGGTCGCGATTGCCAACGACTACCTCAACGCGAAGCTCGCCACCGTGTACGTCTCGCAGGACACGCTGGCCAGCGTCTTCGGCGTGTCCACGGATGTCGTGCTCCTGGCGAACGCGGCTCCCGGAGCCGACGAAGACGCAGTCCTCGCCGAACTCTCCACGATCGTCGGCGACTACCCATCCTTCGTCCTGTACAGCACGTCACAGTGGCGAGCGACGCAGATCGGTATCTTCGACCAGATGCGAGTGCTCTACTTCGGCCTCGCCCTCGTTCTCGCTGTTCCTTCCCTACTGGCCTTGCTGAACACTCTCGCCATCGGCGTGCTGTCACGAACACGCGAGATCGGCATGCTGCGCGCGGTGGGCTCCACACGTCGCCAGGTACGCCGCATGGTCACCGCGGAGGCCTTGCTGCTCGCCGCCCTCGGGACAATCGCCGGTCTCGTCGCTGGTCTCTGGCTCGGCTACGTCATGGTCGACGCGTTGAACGGCATCGGGTTGCCGATGCCATATCGCTTCCCGTGGGTTGGCATAGTGCTGGCGATCGCCGTTGCACTGGCCTTCGCGACCCTTGCGGCGCTCATACCTGCTCGACAGGCGGCGCGGCTCAACATCGTACGCGCCCTGCGCTACGAGTGAACTGCTCCCGCGCCGCGCGGCACGCGCACGGCAAGTGCCGCCGGACGGACCACGATGTTCAGGCGCCGCACCGCAGGCCGAGTGTCTCCGTCGACCTCGTACGGCATGGCATGAGCCAGCGAGACCGTGACAGACCTGCCCGTCGTCGTCTCAACGAACGGCGACGACGCCGGGTCACCGAGAACGGTCCTGCTCAGCATCCGCGCCCACTCCAGCGCGCCCTCAGCCGTGATCACACCGACGTCGAGGACTCCGTCGTCCGGGAGGGCGTTTGGGAAGGCGGTCATGCCTGCGATCAAATGGCCCACGTTGCCAACCAGGACACAACTCGCGAGACCAGAGAACCATGCGGCACCGTCCACTGCGACGCTGGTGTGAACCGGGTCATGCGTGACACTGCGCACGCCGACGGCGACGTAGGCCAGCGGCCCGAGCCGGTCCTTCAGCCCGGTATCGACGTCGCGCATCAAGATGGCGTCGAACCCCGTACCCGCCATGACGGCGAATGGCTCGCCGTTGACGACGCCGATGTCGATCCGTCGTGTGTCTCCAGACAGACCGATCTCGACGGCCGCCTCGAGATCTGTCGGAATGCCGAGATTCGCGGCGAGGAGATTGGCCGTCCCCGCCGGCAACAGTGCGAGGGTGGCCGGAGTGCCGGCGAGGCCGGCAATGCACTCCTGCACCATCCCGTCGCCGCCCCACACAAAGAGCAGATCGACGCCGGCGGCGATCTGCTCCTTCACAGCCTCAGGTACGTCCTCGGCGCTGCCAGTCTCGCGCCACAGCGGCTCCACGCCACGCCGGCCGAGGACGGCGCGCAGCGCGCGAAGCCCTGGCCCAAGTGACTTGGTCGGATTCGCGACGACGCCGATCACTGCCCCTCCTTCGCCAATAGGCTACCCGCTAGAGTCTTGAGACTAGCGGAAGGTTGACCACACCGAGTTGCGGCACACCGTGACGATACCGTCACCGGGATCATTCCGAGACGTAGCGCGGATACGTATGCTTGGCGGCGCGTGCATGCTCAAGATCGATCGTAACGGTCGCGAACGGCGTCGCAGCATCGGTTCGCGCCAAGACCACGCCGTCGGGATCGACGATCCATCCGAGCCCGCCGCAATCGGTTTCGCTTGCCGGCGGGTACCAGAGATTCGACGAGAGGCAGAACGCGCCCGAGCACACGGCGGCGGCGCGACCACCCGCAAGCCAGACGTCGGTCGATCCGTAGGGCGTAGCGCGCGGGACGCAAAGCACGTCGGCGCGCTCTGCCGCATAGTGTCGCGCCCATTCCATAAACCACATCTCGGTGCAAACGAGGACGCCGATACGCATGCCGAGCGCGCGACCAAGATCGAAGCGCTTCTCACCACGGTCGTACCAGCTCGCCTCCCAGTAGCCTGGCTCGTCGGGAAGATAGTACTTTTCGCGTATCGGTACGACGTCCGCCGCGCCCTCCTCCCAGAGGTACGCCTGATTCCGCCGGCTCCCGAGCGCCGTGACGATCGGCCGCGTACCGACGACGGCGCGAGCGCCAAGGTCGGCAAGTCTGGCCACGTGGCGCTCGTGCTCCGCCACCGAGGCGAGCCAGAGGCGCGCGTCGGGGATCCTCTCAATGGCGAGCCACGCGGAAAAGCACAACTCCGGCAGAAGCAAGAAGTCGGTTCCGGCCGCCTGCACGTGGGCACGCAAGACCGCCAGCGAGCCTTCCAGATGCCCGGGGCGCGGATCGACTTGGCAGACAGTGACCTTCACGCCGCTAGCCTACCGCGCCACGAAAGACACACGTCGGACTGCGCCGTAGCGTGATGCCGCCGCGCACGCCATCCGTCGCCATCAGTCGCTCCAACTCTGCCGACCAGACGAAGCTCGCCGGCGCGAGACATACGCCGGCGACTAGTCGTTCGGCCGCAGGATGACCTTGAGGCAGGCAGACGGCTGCGCGGCCATCCTGAACGCCTCACCGACCTGCTCGAGCGGGAAGCGGTGCGTGATCATGTCGTCGACCTGGACCGTCCCGCGACGCAGGAGCTCGAGCGCCTGCACATTGTCGAACGGCGCGGCGCCGTAGCAGGTCCGCAAACTGATGTCGTTGCGCCAGAAGGGATTGAAGTCGACGGCGAGCGTCTCGCCGGGCTTTCCGACGGCGAAGAAGAGCGCCGTGCCGCCGCGGCCGACGCTACGCATGGCGGCGTCGGCGGCGCTTGCGGCGCCCGTACATATGACGACATGATCGGCCGGTCTGCCGGCGTGCTCCGCGAAGCGCGCCGCGACGTCGTCGCCGGCATGAACCGCAAGGTCGGCCCCCGCCGACCGGGCCGCCGCCAGGCGGAACTCGTCGATGTCGGCCACCGCGACCACCCCGGCGCCGAGCGCCTTCGCCAGCTTCACGAACAGCAACCCCGCGAGGCCCGCGCCGTACACGAGCACGCCCTCGGTCGGCGCCAGGCGAATCGTTCGCAGTGCGCGCACGACGGTGGCCAGCGGCTCCACAAACGTGCCGGTCTCGTACGCGACCTCGTCCGGCAGTTTGAGGATACCGGTACGCACGCTGCGCCCGGTGACGCGCAGGAACTGCGCGAACCCGCCGGGCGCAAAGTTATTGACCTCCTGGAAGGTCCGACAGGCGGTCTCGTGTCCGCGCAGACATTCGCGGCACTCGCCGCAGGGCACATGGTGCGTAGCGAAGACCCTGTCGCCGACCATCAGTCCCGTCACGTCTTCGCCGACTTCGACGATGTCGCCTGTCACCTCGTGGCCGAGCACGAGAGGCGCGCGTTTGATTCGGTACCACTCCATGAGGTCCGAGCCGCAGATGCCACTGGCTCGGACCTTGATCAAGACATCGCCGGGTCTCACCACGGGACGTTCCTGCTCTTCGAGACGTACGTCGGCATTGCAGTAGTACATGCCGACCTTCATGCGCCCGTCTCCACCTACTCCCTGAGTCACGTTGACTTCCCCGCGCGGCGCTGGCGACTCACGCCCCGGCGCCGTCGCTGGCGAGGCCGCGATAGAGCTCGTAGCCCTCCGCGGCCGACGCCCCCTCGTGCACAACCTTGCGCACAGCCTGAATCATCGCCACCGGCGCCGCCGACTGGAAGACGTTTCGGCCCATGTCAACACCGGCGGCGCCGCGATCGATGGCGTCACGCGCCATCTGCAGCGCGGCGAGCTCGTCCAGCTTCTTCCCGCCGGCGATCACGATCGGCACCGGACACGCAGCCGTCACCCTCTCGAAATCCTCGACGTAGTACGTCTTGACGATTGCAGCGCCCAACTCCGCGAGAATGCGCGTCGCAAGACCGATGTACCGTGCGTCGCGTGTCAGCTCAGTGCCGACTGCAGTGACTCCCAGCACGGGGATGCCGTAACGACTGCACGAGTCCACCAGGCTCGTCATGTTGTGCACCGACTGCGTCTCGTGCGTCCCGCCGATGAAGACCTGTACTGCCACAGCGCTCGTGTTGAGTCGCAGGGCATCCTCGACGTCAACGGCGAGCCGTTCGTCTGACAGGTCCTTGAGAATGGAGGGTCCGCCCGAGGCTCGCAGTACGACCGCGTTCGACGCTTCCGGATTGATGAGCGTGCGTAACACGCCGCGTGTGCACATCAAAGCGTCGGCGTACGGCACCAGCGGGCCGATCGTCACGTCGATGCGCTCGAGACCGGTGGTCGGACCCTGGAAGTAGCCGTGATCAAACGCCAACATGACGGTCTTGCCACTGCATGGGTCGAAGACACGCGCCAGCCGATTCTTCATCCCCCAGTCGTAGCTCCCGGAGCCCTTGAGGGAGTATTCGCAGTTCCGTTGCGGAGTATCGAAGTAATACTCCTTGCGCTTCGTGGAGATGTCCTGTTCTGGCATGGAGAAGCCTCTCTCTTCACGGTCGATGCGGCGCCTCGGACTCTAGGGTTCGTCTCCGAGGCGCGTCAAGTTGCCGCCGACGCGTCTTTCGAGTTGGAGCGCAGATCTCTCAGTGAAGCCAAGTCGTCGACGGTGAGCGCGAAGGTGAAGCGGTAGCCGGCGCCCACGCTCACAGGCCGCAGGTCGCCGAGCTCGAGATACGGATGCTCGTGGAAGGCGAGAGTTGCCTCACCCCTCCAGATGGGCGACACACTCACGTCACGGGACTTGAGCTGGACGAGCTCGTAGACCGCCGGCTGTTCGTGCTTCCCCGCAGCAAGCTCCGGGAAGTGCCGTGTGTTCACCGCACGCGCGAAGCTGGGCGTCGGTAATGCCTCCGCCTCCTCGCGCAGCGTGATCTGTGCTTCCGCGAGAAGCCGGTCCTTGACCGCGAGAGTGGCTCCGAAACGGCCACCGGGGCCGGCGACCGGCCCCGCTTTCGAGGGCAAGTCGTAAGCACGTGTCATCCAGGTGGAGCCGATCTGCTTGGGCCAACCCTGCGCGAGCCCTCGCATCAGGGCAACGTCCTGATCCACCCAGATGAACGGGCAGAAAGCGACGGACGCACCCTCGTACGAAGCCGAGAGAAGGACGATGGTCTCGCGGTACTGACTGCGAATGGGGTCGAGGTACTCAAGCCCCGTGTCGCTGGCGTACTGCCATTCAAGGAAGTAGACGGCGCAGTGATTCGAGGAGAACTCCAGGCCTTCCGGCAAGAACGCGGCCACCGCCTCCGGGCTCGCGGCGAACTCGACTGCCAGCGCGTTGCCCACGTAGTGCCATGGCGGCGCCGGTGAGAGACTCGACGTCCCACGCGGCGTGCGTGGCAGCGTGTACCCCTTCAGCATCATGCCTCCTTCCGACCTCAAGCAAGTCGTCGTCAAACCTGTAAACCGCCGCAACGGTCCTGTCTGTGAGCTTACCCCAGCGGGTAGAATAACTGCCTAGGGCGACGGCGTCTGGTTTGGACTATGCATGGGCAGCATCGGACCAGTCGTCGTGGCGGAGAGAGTTGGGTTGACCGCGTGGCGGTCGGAGGCAGCAATGAGCACTGGGTATCCCGTCAAGCCACGTCGCCGATCGCGGGCATCATTACTTGGGCTGGTCCTGGCGTTTCTGGCCGCCACGGCCCTGCTGTTCGCAGCCATCGTCGACAACGCCGAGGCGGCAGGCAAGACCGTCCTAATCGTTGCTCCCCATCCAGACGACGATCTACTCTACGGGGCCGGCGTCGCCGCCCGTGCGCTCGCCAACGGCGACACGGTCAAGGTCGTCTTCATGACCAACGGCGACCTGCTCGGCGCCACCACGGTACGCGAAGTCGAGGGCGTCAACGCCCAGACTCAGTACATCGGCACCACCGAAGACGACCTCATGTTCCTCGGGTACCCCGACGGAGGACTCTGGCACATCCTCCACTGGCAACCCAGTGCCACCGACGTCTACGTCGCTCGCCAAGGTACGTCTGCCACCTACGGCATTCGCGGCCTTGGACGCACCGACTACCACAACTACCGGTTCGGCACACACGCCACCTACAACCGTGCCAATATCCTCGCTGATCTTGAGGACATCCTCGCCACCTATCGTCCGGACGACGTCTACACCACCTCACAGTACGACGGTGCCTCAGACCACGCGGCGACACGCTGGCTGGTCAAGACGGCGCTTGCAGCGCGCGTCACCGCCGACCCCACCTACGCACCCACTTTCCACACGACCTTCGTCGATTGGCCGCACTCCAGCGACTGGCCGGCTTCCATGAACGCCGCTGCCGACTTCACGGAGCCCTCCGGTCTCTCCAGCTACACACCGCTAGTCTGGTCGGCTCGTGAGAGCTTCCCAGTGCCCACTGCGATGCAGTCGACCGACTACCCGACCAACCCCAAGTATCTGGCCGTCAACGCCCATGTCAGCCAGGGTGGCACGTCGGGCATCCTCGGCCGCTACATCCACCGCGACGAGTTCTTCTGGGTCGACCCAATCGTCGCCGCCGCCAATAGCGCGCCAGGAGCGAACGCCGGGCCGGCGCAGACGGCGATCGAGAAGACGGTCGCCCAACTCGACGGCCGCAGCAGCACCGATCCCGACGGCGACCCACTGTACTACGCCTGGACACAGACCGGCGGACCCTCAGTCACTCTCTCTGACTCCACATCCGTGCGCCCGACATTCTCCGCGCCCGCCGGTACGTCCACGCTGACCTTCCAGCTGATCGTCAGTGACGGCCGGCTCTCAAGCAGCCCATCCACAGTCACCGTCTCCGTGGTGCCCGAGGGCAGCGCGTCCGTCAACGTGGCGCCTCGCGCCTGGCTCTACGCCTCCACCGAAGACCGCACCACCGGCCAGTACGCCTTCAAGGCCGTCGACGGCAGCGCCGACGGCTATCCCGGCGATTACACGCGCGAATGGGTCTCCCGCCAGACGAGCGGCGCCTGGCTCAAGCTTGCTTGGACCGAACCTACAACAGTGAGTCGCATCGTCCTCAACGACCGCCGCAACCTGAACGACCAGATCACCGGCGGGACCATCACGTTCAGCGACGGTAGCTCCATCTCCACCGGTTCGCTGCCCAACGACGGCTCACCGCTCACGCTTACGTTCACGGCCCGCACCGTGACCTGGCTGCAACTCACGGTCAATTCCGTCAGCTCGAGCACCGACGGCATCGGCCTCGGCGAGATCGAGGTGTACGGTGGCGCCGCCGTCAATCAGGCGCCAACCGCGAACGCCGGCGCCAACCAGTCGGTGACCACCGGCAGCAGCGTGCAACTCGACGGCAGCGGCAGCTCCGACCCAGACGGGGATTCGCTCACCTACACCTGGACGCAGACGGAAGGGCCGGCGGTGAGCCTCTCCAGCACGAGCGCCGCGCAACCTACCTTCACCGCACCCTCCGCGGCGACGAGTCTCACCTTCCAGCTCGTCGTCAGCGACGGTACGGTCTCGAGCGATCCGGCAAGCGTGACGGTAGCCGTGACGGCGACCGGAGGCGGAGGCGCCGCGACCAACATTGCGCCGCTGGCAACGGTCACCGCCTCCGGACAGGTCACTTCGACGGGGCAGCTCGCGATCAAGGCCGTCGACGGCAGCGCCGACGGCTATCCCGGCGATTACACGCGCGAATGGGCGTCCGGATCCACCAAGAGCGGCACGTGGTTGAAGCTCGTGTGGACGAGCCCGTACACGGTAGATCACATCGTCCTTAACGATCGCCCCAACCTCAACGATCAGATCACCGGCGGGACCATCACGTTCAGCGACGGTAGCTCCATCTCCACCGGTTCGCTGCCCAACGACGGCTCACCGCTCACGCTCAACTTCGCCGCCCGCAGCGTCACCAGCGCCCAGCTCACCGTCACGTCGATCAGCTCAACGACGCAGAATATCGGCCTCAGCGAGATCGAGGTCTACACGCAGGGTGCCGCCGTCAATCAGGCGCCAACCGCGAACGCCGGCGCCAACCAGTCGGTGACCACCGGCAGCAGCGTGCAACTCGACGGCAGCGGCAGCTCCGACCCAGACGGGGATTCGCTCTCCTACACCTGGACGCAGACGGAAGGGCCGGCGGTGAGCCTCTCCAGCACGAGCGCCGCGCAACCTACCTTCACCGCACCCTCCGCGGCGACGAGTCTCACCTTCCAGCTCGTCGTCAGCGACGGTACGGTCTCGAGCGATCCGGCAAGCGTGGTCGTCACCGTCGATCCGCCGGCCCCCTTGCCGACACTCTCGATTAGCGACGAGACGGTCACCGAGGGCAACTCGGGCAGCAGCAACGCAAGCTTCACGGTCACGCTCTCGGCGGCCAGCACGCAGACGGTCACCGTGAACTACGCCACTAGCAACGGGACGGCGACGGCCGGCAGCGACTACACGGCGACGAGCGGCACGCTTACCTTCACTGCCGGGCAGACGTCGAAGACCGTGAGCGTCGCGGTGCTCGGCGACACACTGGTCGAAGCGGACGAGACCTTCAGTGTGACCTTGACCAGTCCCGCCAACGCCACCCTGGCAAAGAGCGTCGGCCTCGGCACGATCCTGGACAACGACTCTACCCGGCGCTGTCGATCGCCGATGCAACCGTGGCCGAGGGCAATAGCGGCAGCAGCAACGCCGGCTTCACGGTCACCTCTCGGCGGCCTATCCGCAAGCGGTCACCGTGAACTACGCCACCAGCAACGGCACGGCGACGCCGGCAGCGACTACACGGCCACCTCGGGCACACTCACCTTCAACGCCGGCGAAACGAGCAAGACGATCAACGTCCCCATCCTCGGCGACACCACTATCGAGAGCGACGAGACCTTCACGGTCACACTCTCGAGCCCGGTCAACGCAACGATCGCCGCTGGCTCCGCCACAGGAAGTCGTCACCGTCGATCCGCCGGCCCCCTTGCCGACACTCTCGATTAGCGACGAGACGGTCACCGAGGGCAACTCGGGCAGCAGCAACGCAAGCTTCACGGTCACGCTCTCGGCGGCCAGCACGCAGACGGTCACCGTGAACTACGCCACTAGCAACGGGACGGCGACGGCCGGCAGCGACTACACGGCGACGAGCGGCACGCTTACCTTCACTGCCGGGCAGACGTCGAAGACCGTGAGCGTCGCGGTGCTCGGCGACACACTGGTCGAGGCGGACGAGACCTTCAGTGTGACCTTGACCAGTCCCGCCAACGCCACCCTGGCAAAGAGCGTCGGCCTCGGCACGATCCTGGACAACGACTCCTACCCGGCGCTGTCGATCGCCGATGCAACCGTGGCCGAGGGCAATAGCGGCAGCAGCAACGCCGGCTTCACGGTCACACTCTCGGCGGCCTATCCGCAAGCGGTCACCGTGAACTACGCCACCAGCAACGGCACGGCGACGGCCGGCAGCGACTACACGGCCACCTCGGGCACACTCACCTTCAACGCCGGCGAAACGAGCAAGACGATCAACGTCCCCATCCTCGGCGACACCACTATCGAGAGCGACGAGACCTTCACGGTCACACTCTCGAGCCCGGTCAACGCAACGATCGCCGCTGGCTCCGCCACAGGAACGATCACGAACGACGACGCGGCAGTGACCTTGCCGACGTTGTCCATCAATGATGTGTCACGCAAAGAGGGTCGGTTGTGGTACTCGACGTTCACATTCACAGTGAGCCTGTCGGGAACCAACACGAACACCGTCACGGTCTCGTACGCGACCGCGAGCGGCACGGCGGTCTCGGGCAGCGACTTCCTGAACACCTCAGGGACGCTGACCTTCACACCCAGCACTCGCTCGCGCACGATCAGCGTCCGCGTCTACGGGGATCGCCTCCCAGAGGCCAACGAGATCTTCTTCGTCAATCTCTCGAACGCAACCAACGCGACGATCACCAAGGCACAGGGTATCGGGACGATTCTCAACGACGATTGACGCGCCGTTAGTACAACCGGAGCAGGACACATGCTGCCCTGGCTGGCCTCGACTGCCTAGGAGGACCTACTCCCCAGTCGAGGCCAGCCAGGGCAGCGTCAACACCGACAGCGCGGCGGCGACACAGAGCAGCACTACAGCGCTTCTCACGAATCCGGCGCGACTCGCGAGGGCAGCAGGAACGATCCCAGCCGCACTCTCCGCTTGCGGTCGCGCCCGGAGTGTCGTGTACGCAGCCGCCAAGTCGATCGTCACGACCAGCGCAAGCACACCGGCTTTGATCCCATGGAAGACGGCATCCCACGGCCGGTCGATCGACATCAGCACCAGGAGTATCTGCCAGCACGCCACGGCCAGGGTAGCCACTGCGGCGAGCACGAACGGCCAGCGCGAGGTGCTCCGCCACGCACACAGAATCGCAACAACGACGAGCACCACCGCTGGTCCAACCCAGAAGAGCGCCACTCGAGCTGCTAGCCAAGTGGCGTCGAGTTCCGGATGCCGCAGCGCAACAGAGTCAACGGCCTGCGGTACACCGACCGACTCGAGCGGCAGAGGATCTTGAAGGACCGAGAAGTCGGCGGCACTCCACACGCCGTCAGCTCCCTGCCAGTAGAGAAACACAAGGTGCGAGCCCCGCTCTTCCACACCGTCAGTGTCCATGACGAAGTCGCCGTCAATGGTGATCAGGTACACGCGATCGGGGGTCAGAGACGAGAGTCCTGCCCTAGACACACCGAGCAGCCGCGCCGCCGAAGCCGCCGACGTCTCGACGTAGCTTGCCGAATACCGGGAGCTGTGCCCCCACTGCCGTGCGGCGTCCACCACAGCGCCCGTGAGACCGCTGGGCGGCTCGGCCGCGTACGCCGCCGGCGCGACGAGGAGCGCAACGCCGATAAGAACGATGAACCACACCAGCCGGCCAAACCGGCCAGCAGCACTCCCGCCAACCCAGGGCGACATGCACGTCGATTCGCTCATGGACCGCCATGCCCTCCCGTAGAGCCGACACGCCTCTCGGCAGACAGCGAGCGCGTGCATCCAATTACGCCACGGCGCCCTCGCTCGTCAACACGCGGCGATGTGCTCGGGTCGCCGCGATAGCTGCCGATCTTCTGTACGACGATAGTCTTCCGAGTCTCCCCAGACTTCAATGAAAGGCATCCGAACAGATGAGTCAATACGTTGGCTCGTAGAAGGGAAGTCGCGTGAACAACCGTCAAGCCCTGAGACAGGCGCAGCGAGATGCGATATGGAGATGGCGTTGGCTTGGACTGCGGCAGAGTACGCCCGGCTTCAAGGGCAGTCTGATCTTGATCGGAGCTGCCGCCGTCTACCTCGCCTGGCGCTGGATCGCATAGGTGAGACCAGGCTCCGGGCGCGAGGCGATGAGATGCGCGATCTCTGCGGCGACCGCGAAGGGATCGGCCAGACCACCCTCCGCATGCAGTCGCACGAAGCGATCGAGCGACGGAAACTCCGCCACGCTGGCAGCGCGAACCTCGGCCTGCATGGCAGTGTCCATGACGCCAGGATTGATGTTGATGGCACGAATTGGATGCTCGAGGGCTGCCTGCTCCAGCGCCATCGAACGAACGAGTGCCTCCAGCGCCGCCTTGCTGGCGCAGTAGAGAGACCAACCGGCGTACACTCTTTCCGCGGCTCCACTCGAGATATTCACGAAGGTCTTGGGACACTCCACCGTCTGAAAGGCGTCGACGATAGCGTTGGCGAACACGGCTGCCGTGGCGACATTGACGGAGAAGTGCCTCGCGATGGCCGCCGCGTCCGAACTCCCCACCGGTCCGACCGGACCAAGCACGGCCGCGTTGTTGATCGCCACGAGCTCCGCGACCCGCTCCGCAACCACTGCCGCCAACGTCGCTCGCAAGACCGTCGCCGCTTCGCGCGGGGAGGCGAGATCAAGCTTCACACTGTAGCTGGACGGTGCCGTGCGCGAGAACTCGATGACCTGCCATCCTGCTTGCAGGTAGTGAGCGCACAGCGCTGCACCCAGCCCGCGCGAGCCTCCAGTAATGATTGCGACCTTTATCGGCGCCCCTTTCAGTCGTCCGAAGTACTATAAGGATAAGGCCAAGCTACCGACCAGCCGACTCCCGGAGGCGCAAGAGTGATCAGCAAGCCAGATCAAAGAGAGCACGGGCGAGCGCGATGGTTGGTCGAATCCATCGCGCTCGTCATTCTGGCCCTTGCTCTTGCGCTCGTCTTTCGAGCCACGGTAGCGAGCGCCTTCGAGATCCCGACCCCTTCGATGTCGCCGACAATCATGGTTCACGACCGGGTAATCGCCGAGCGGATAAGCGTGCACTTCTCAGACCCCAAGCCCGGCGACATCGTCGTCTTCGACGATCCCCTCGGTGGACCTGTGCCGCTTATCAAACGTGTTATCGCGGTGTCGGGTCAGACCGTCGACGTCCACGACGGCTCCGTATGGGTGAACGGCGCGCGACTCAACGAACCCTACACGCACGGACTGCCTACCGAGGTCGGTTCGTTGCCACTGCCCTGCGCGATCCCCAACGGACGCATCTGGGTCATGGGTGACAACCGCACCAACAGCCTCGACAGCCGCTACTTTGGTCCCGTCGATGTCGCCACGGTGCAGGCGCGAGCAGTCGCGCTGTACTGGCCGGTGTCCCGCCTGGCGGATCTCACGGACGGCGACTAGCCTTCCGTGAGCCAGGTTTCATTTGCCGTCGGACGGGCAGTACTAAGCTAGTACCAGCAGGTACACGGGTCCGTAGCTCACGCTGCGGAGGTTAAGTTGGGTAGTCGGGCCGCTACCCGGACGCAAGTCGATCCGGGCAGCGGCCTTGGTGTATTTCGCGTCATTCCGCTCCCGGGGAAGGGAGCGCAGCCTGCAATACATCGACGTTCGCGCCGACACGCCAGCCGCCACCGAAACCCGCAGCGCTCTCGTCGGCAAGCGCACACCAAGGCCATCATCCACAGCGGAGACGCGTGCGGTGGCAGCGAGGTTCAGGCTGTGAGCCATGATCGAGGGGAGAACGCAATGCAAGCAGATGAAATCGCCCGTTATCTAGAACACCTACAACTTCCCGCCTCAAAGAATGAAGTTGTCCACGCGGCAAAGAAGGCGGGTGCCCCGAAGGAGATCTGGAAGGCACTCGATAAGCAACTCCCATGGCTGACCTTCCAGCACCTCGACGACATCCTCCAACCGCTTGGACTCAGCAAAGAGGATGCCGCCTGAACTAACCAAGGCGCCAGCCGATTCACGCGTGTAACTCAGTGAATCGGTACTAGAACAGCGAAGGTGGAGTGCTCGCCTACAGAGCGCGCGCGATGAGAGCGCACCGGAGACGACTACTCCACCTTCGAGCGCTTGCTTGCCTCGTCTCAGCCGAACATCCGCCGCTGGCGCTCCATGGCCATGTTGTAGCGGAACTCCGCGGCACAGTACTCGCGACGGATCCGAGCCTCTTCCTCCGGCGTATTGGCGGCATTCCAGCGCCGTTGCGTGTCCTTGAGTTCGCGCAGAAGCCCTACCGTCTCCGGCGCCACGCCCGCGTTAACGAGCACCCGCGCAGCCATACGAAATTCCGGCGGCAGGTGAGCGAAACGATCGGGTGGTAGCGGTTGACCGCGGAACGGCAGACGGTCAAAGACGCCTTCAGCCTGCGCTTCTTGGATACGCTGCTCCGCTATCCATGCCATCCACTCCAAGTCGACCTCCCAAGCCGGCGCCGCGCTTACACCTGGCAGACGGGGCAAACGTAGCACGGCGGACACGGCCGGCTAGCGGCGCCCGCAGCCATGATCCGCTCGTACCGACCGGCAACGCCGAACAGGTCTCGTTCGTCGCTGCGACCGCCACCGGCGACGACATCACGAACCGTCGCCAGAATCTGGTTGTAGAGAGAATCTGGGCGGCGATCGTCGTCAGCTCCGGCAGCTCGAACACAGCCCACCTCTCTGATTCTCACGTCTCACACCCTTCTGCTAGAACTCGCCGCCGAACTCCTCACGGTAGCGGCGGCGAAAATCCGCCATCGAGAAGCGGTGGTTCTGGGTGCCGTCCTCAGCGATCTTGACCGCACCCAGGAGCGACGCGATCCGACCGGTCGTCGGCCAGTCCAACCCATTCGCCAGCCCGTAGAGCAAACCGGCACGATAGGCGTCGCCGCATCCCGTCGGGTCGAGCGCCTCATCAACGGCAACGACGGGAATGTCGAACGACTCGTCGCGAGTGTGAATCACGGAACCCTGTTTGCCACGCGTGACGATTACGGCCTCGAGCTGCCGGAGGGCTGCTGCGATGGTGAGCCCGGTCCGCTCAGCGATCAGCTCCCACTCGTAGTCGTTTGCCGCCAGCCAGGTAGCTTGATCAAGAAACCGCAGCAAATCGTCGGCGTCGAACATGGGCAGCCCCTGGCCGGGGTCGAACACGAAGGGTATGCCCGCGGCGGCGAACTGTCGCGCGTGCTCGATCATGCCCTCACGACCGTCCGGAGAGACGATCCCGATACCGACACCAGCGGCGGAACCGACCTCATTGCGGTGCGAGAAGCCCATCGCCCCAGGGTGAAACGCGGTGATCTGATTGTCGTCGAGATCCGTGGTCACAAACGCTTGGCCGGTGAACGTGCCCTCAACAACCGTCACGTGTGTACGATCGATCCCGCACTCGTCCATCCACGCTGCATAAGGACCGAAGTCCTCGCCGACTGTACCCATCGGCAGCGGGTCTCCACCGAGTAGTTTGAGGTTGTAGGCGATGTTGCCGGCGCAACCGCCGAACTCCCGACGCATGGTAGGCACAAGAAACGATACGTTCAGCATGTGCACCTTGTCCGGGAGGATGTGGTTCTTGAAGCGATCGCCGAAGACCATGATGTGGTCGTAGGCGAACGAGCCGCAGATGAGCGTGCGCATTCCGTCTCCTTGCATGAATCTGTCGAGCAAAGCTTCCAGCGGCATCATAGCTCCGTGCCGGCCCCCATGCGCCACAGCACCAGTCGGCGATGTGCCCCCCGCAACATTGCCGTCGACGGCCGCGACCGGGGAGACTCTGCGCGAGCCGGCATCTCGCCCTAACCTCCACTCAGATGTCAAACATCGTTCCACCGCCGGCCGAACCCGACAGACGGCGCAACTTGTCATTGCGCAGCCGTTGATCGTCCAGGACAAGATCACGGATGGCATCCGGAAGCTGTGCCCGCTGCCATGCGCACTCGCCACGACCGGCCTCGTCGCGCCGTTCATGTTCGGCCGTCGCGCGTACCGCCAGGATGGCGTAAGCGGCGGCCCCGAGTTCATGATCGGCCATGTGCGCCACGGCGGCCGCGTGACCGGCCGCACGCGCTGCATCTTTCGCCGCGCCGGAGGTTTCGCGCGCGGCGGCGTGCGCGGCATACGCGGCAACGCGGGCCTGCGTCATAGTGATCTCTCCGCGCCCCCAAGCACACGCCCGCTCGATCGCTCGTCGTGGACGCTTATCGTCTGGGCGCGCCTCCTCAAAGAGATGAAGCACGTGCCGAGCGCAGTCCGCAGCCCACAGAGCGAGCAAACGATGATCCTCATCCCGCAGGGTGCCACCACGCCGCACCGTCACTAGTCTCAGATCTCGACTCCCTCTGTAGGGCGCTGGTGTGTGCATCTTCATCCTCGCCTCGCCAGTCGCGAGCAGCTCGAGTGGCCGCTGACGCCCATCTAGACCTAGGCTAGTATGTGTCGCGGCAAACGCGGTGACGATACCTCGATGCCGACGCCATCGCCGACCGGCAGCCGAGAAGAGAGAAGGGCAAGGCCAGACACATGTTCAGAGATATGCGACGCGGGAAGCAACTGCTCCCAGCGGCGGAGACGATCGCCATGCTCGAGTCGTGCTCCTCCGGTGTCTTGGCCACGCAAGGCGATGACGGCTACCCGTACGCCGTCCCTCTGAGCTTCGCATACGAGGACGGCAGGCTCTTCTTTCACTGCGCGAAGACCGGCCACAAGATAGACGCCATCGAGCGCGACGAGCGGGTCTCGTTCTGCGTCGTCGCCGCGGACGATGTGATGCAGAGCACGTTCACGACTCACTTCCGCAGCGCGATCGCCTTCGGCAAGGCCAGAGTCGTCACGGACGACACCGAGAAGCGCCACGCCCTACGCTGCCTGGCGGAGAAGTACTCGCCAGACCATCTGGGAGCAGCGGACGTCGAGATCGAGCGTGCGCTGCATCGCACCTGCGTAATAGAGCTGGTCATCGAGCATGTGACCGGCAAGGCCGCGGCCGAGATCGTCACGACCCGAGAGCACGCCTGACGCTCGCCCAGACCGGCCGAATCGCACTAGACCTTGCCCCAACCCGGCAATTGGCGGGCTTGCGATACCCATGCCGTGAACTGAGTCTCGTCGATCTGGTCGCCCTCGTGAATATCGAGATAGCGCACGTTGTCGTCCTTTGACTCTCCCGGAGGCAGCGGCCGCAGCGACGCACCGTTGAAGAAGGTCACCTTCACGTACTTCGTGAAGCAGTGGAAACTGAGGATCCAACCCTGACCCTCGATGCCGTAGAAGGGAGAGTTCCAGCGGACCGCTTTGCGCACCTCCGGGAATGCACGCGTGATGAGCGTGTCCAACCGCCGCCCAACGTCGCTCTTCCAGCCCGGCATAGCCTGAATGTAGGCTTGGACCGGAGCGTCGCCGTCGGCCTTGGCGATCTGAGGATTGCCACCCGAAAGAAGAACAGGCTTCACCGCCTGCTCCGTCACTGTGAGTTCCTTGTCTTCCATCGCACACGCCTCTCGCCTCTAGTCTTCCTTCCCGCCACAATGCACATCTGTCCTACCCGTTTTCCTGAGTGACTTTGCACAGAACGTGGAAGTATCTAGTTCCACAGCGCCCAACTGGTCGGACGCGTGAACGACCTGCATCGGTACACGCCAGCGAAGGGAGCGGCTAGATGTCTACCGTGATCGACTTCACAAACGTCTCCACCGCTGGCCTGGAGGCCTCGCCCGTCGCGGACGCGCTCGCCGGCCTGCGCGCCAACGAGGCGCGGTACTTCATGAACAAGTACAAGCACGCGTTCGCCGTGATGCCGGCGAGCGAGGATCAAGACACACTGGACTACGTCAATCGCATTCTCAAGGATGAGCGCGCTCTCGAGTTCGTCGCCAAGCCCCTCGAGACGTCTCGCTTTGAGGTGGACGGCATCCGCTTCGCGTACGTCTTCTACGAGAGCGGCCTCGCGCTGAATGTGATGTACACGATCGACAACCCCAAGAAGCGTGCCGTCGGATTCAAGCTCGCGGAGGGCATGGACGTACCCGCGGAGCTGCAGGGGAGGTTCAAGTTCGCGACGCAGAAGTCCAAGCTGGCCGGCACGATCCGAGGCTCGTTCTTCGTCATCAAAGGCGAATACTAGCCCGGCGCCTGTCAGCCCTCTTCGCGACGCTTCTCAATGCGCAGCGCCACGTCCACGACGTGGTCTTCTGAGAATCGACAAGCCTTCGGGACGAGCGACTCGTCTTGCTCGAGGATCGCGGCGACGAGCGCCGCCAGATCGTCGCGACGCTCGTCGGGAAGCGCGGCGAGTCGCTCGTCTCGCTCCATCTTCTTGCGGATCCGCTGGCGATTCTCGCGCGCCAGCATTCCCTGCTGCACACTGTCGAACGCCTTCGCCAGCGACTCCGCGGCGGGAGGCAGGTACTTGAGGCACAACCAGACGACGGCGATCAGCGGCAGATCCTTGAGGATCTCCGGAATGACAAGCTCGACGGACCCAGATCTGACTTGCTCTACACGTAGATGCTGCGCCGGACGCATCGCGTAGGAGCGGAATCCCCTGGGCTGCAGCCGTCCGTAAACGTGGTCGATGAGCTGTAGATACGCAGCCATGTCACGAAGCGCGAGATCCTGGCAGTCGGTGCGAACGATCAGCTCGAGGCGATCGCCGGCTTCTGCCTCCGGGACAATCAGAGTCTGGAGGGCGACAACTCCGTCGACCGGGATTCGTAGTGGCGTTGCACCCACGGACCTCCTCCTTCCCTTCTCTCGCCTGCGCCGATGAGGGCGGCTATGGCCGACCCTCGCGCTCCGTACCCTCAGACTGAGGCAGCGCTCCCTCGCGAGTAACCTTCGCGACAACGGCGAACTCGTCCGCACCCGGATCGTATGGGCTTCCCGCAACGTCGGCCCAGCATTGCACGACCTGCAACCCGCAGTCGACAAACTCGAGCTCCAGCTGAGATGGAGTGAAACACTGAAGCCAGTTGAAGACGCGGCGAGTTCGATGGCGCTCGACGATGGTGTACTTATCCAGAAGCAGGCGCTGATCGTCGTACTTGAACGTATTGAGGAAGCCGAAATACTCGTCGGCCGACCAGAAGCCGCCCATGAGATTGAACGCATAGGTGGCGCATTCCTCTCGAGAGTCGAACATCCGCGGCGAGTAGACATCGAGGAGAACGGCGCCCCCGCTCGCGAGCATCGAGCGGAACTTGCCCAGGAGCGATGCTCGCTGAGTGGGGCTCAGAGCGCAGAAGTCGCACATGATCATAATGATGAGATCGAAACGCCGTTCGGTCTCGAAGCCCAGGTAGTCCGCCTGGACGTACTCGATGTCAAGGCCCTCATCTGCCGCCGCCTTGCGTGCGTAACTCAGGGAGTTGGCGGAGAAATCGATCCCCGTGACGTCGAGCCCCGCGCGCGCAAGGCGCTGCCCGTAGAGTCCGGGCCCACAGCCGAAATCCGCCACCCTGGCTCCTGCGCCCAGTGCGAAATGCGAGACGATCCAGTCCACCGAGCGATCGACGAACACAGGGTTGCGCGAGGCAGCGTCTACGGTCTCGTTGAGATGGTAGGCAAGCATGTGCTCCGAGGTATGAGGGTCGGTCCACAGCTCGCGAGCCGTGTACTCCGCGAAAGGTTCGGGCCGATGGTTGACGTCTTGCAGAAACTCGAACAACGGCATCTCCTGGACTCGGCTCTTCGCTACGTGGCGAGCGAACCAAGACTCGTGAAGGTATCTTACGGGCCAGCCGCAGGTCTGAGCCAGTCTTCTTAGACCTCCCACACCGCCCCCCCGAGCCGCACGAGAGCGTCCCAGCAATCGGGTCGAGGCCTTCCGGGCGGGATGGATAGGAGCCTACTCGCGCAGCAGGAACTCCATGAGGCGCTCGGCAACGAGCTCGGTTTCCGCGACGACGACGTCGTGCGCCGCGCCGGGGACCAGCGCTGCCTCGACGCTGGGCATGAGTGATTCGATGCGCGCAATGGCGCCGCGTGGGTCGGCGGTAGCCCCATCGCGGTCACCGAGGATGCAGAGCGTCGGCAACGCGATGCGCCGCAGGTCGTCGTCCGCCATCACGGCCGCGCGCACCGGCGGGAACATCGCGCCGTAGCACTCGCGAACCAGCAGTATCTCGTCGATGCGCCGGTCGAACTCCTCGGGGTGCCCGACGGCAATACTCGGCATGACCCAACGGCAGTACGCTTCGAGCGACTCGCGCCTGCCGTCAGCAGCCGGCTTGAGGCGGTCTACGAACTCCTGCGAGAGGGGCGCACCGATCATGACCGGGGCGATCCACACAAGCTTGGCGAGGCGTTCCTGAGCGTGCAACGCGTACTCGGCCGCGGCGTAGCATCCGTAGGACTGACCTCCCATCACGATGCCGTCCGTCAGATCCAGCCCGTCGAGCACGTCATCCAGCCACGACCGAAGGTCGTCGACCTCGCGCACCGAGCGAGTCGGCACGCTGCGACCCTCATCGTAGATAGCGTCGAGCGCGTACGTACGAAAGCGCGCCGAGAGGGGCCTGATCAGTCGGCGCCAGACGAGCGAGGTCGACTGTCCGCCGGGCAGCAACACAACCGGCGGTGCATCGACCGGACCGCTGCTGCGCACGAACGTCTCACCGTACCTGGTCTGCACAGTCGTGCCCTCGTGCTCGACCGGCCACGACTGTTCGAGAATCTCGAGATGCGCAAGGAAGCGGTCGCGAGCTGTTTGCGAGGTAAACGGGCGGAAGCCGGCGGGCGTGACGTTTGGCAATGTCTCCTCCTGCATCGGGGCCATGACGCGAGCGTCAGTATGCGCGCATGAGGGACGAAGAAACAGACTGCAATTGTGGCCAGATCCCGTGTATTCTGAGATTAGGGGAGGCTTCTTTCTGGGCCGCCCCTCGCCGGGCTCCCACTCGAGTACGCATATCCTCACCCGATCAAGGGACGACGATTCGCTGCGACGAGGACACACCGGCGACGTTGTAGTTGGTACCGGTGAACTGCGCCCGAATCAGGTACTTGCCCGGCTTCACATCGTAGTAGCTGTACGTGCACCAGGACCGCCCGTCTGTCCCGGCCCCTCCCAGGCTGGCGGGAAAGCGCGTCCAGACACCATGCACGCGGCACTGCACATCAGCGATGAACGGCGGCTTCTGCAGAGGAAGCTGATAGAAGGGCTGCTCGGGCGAGACGGTGATGCGAACCTCGGTGTGCTTCCGCGTGGTCTTCTTGACCACCAGCTTGAGCTTCGGCTTCACGCCGGCGAACATCCAGAAGCTGGAAGCGAGATAGTCGCCGTTGCCGGCCCAAGTGGCAGTGATCTGGCAGCTTCGCCGCGCTGCCGGCACGGTCGCTTGAAATGTGTTGCCGTTCATCTGATCGTAGGTCACCACGGCCTCGGCGACGAACGTGTCGGCGCTCTCACCGACCTCTCGCTTGTGGACCCGGACCACAGCGCCGCTCAGATCTTCGTTGGCCACAATACGTCCGCTCACGATGATGTCTCGTCCAGCCAGCGTCGCGTTTCGCGCCGAGAGCGTGATCGGCGCGCTGAGCTGATTCGTCGCCGGCGCCGATGACGCCAGGCACGCCACCAGCAGAGCGGACGCGGCGACGGCGAGCAGTGCGCCGACAAGCGCCTTCCGTGACACCCCGACGTTGCCAGACCGTGACTTGCCCATGTTCCCCCTCCGTGATCGTCCCTGACGATATGCGCTGCCAGCCATCAGATCTCTCCACACCTCGGGAGACGCGCATGCCGCCACAACGGTTCGCCCACTTTGTGTCCGACGCTCGGGACACGGTCTCCGCGTCCCGGTCATGATGGCGCGCGTCTCAACATCTACGAGCAGTCATCCGCACGCCCCGACGCCACTCTGTTCTGCTAGAATCGCTGCAATTCAAGAGGAGTTGCCGGGATAGAATCACGGTCCGGTAGGTAGTCCGGACGCACCGCCTCTGGCCATGCGGCCCACGAAGGCGCGTGTCAGTAGCCTCCCCCTTGGGTGTCCGTTCCCGGCGCGAACCCAACTGTGAGGGGAGCGCTGCTATGCCTACTACCGGTCTCAGCGCCAGACTGACCGTCTACTACGACGGCCAATTCTGGGTCGGGTTCTTCGAACACGAGGACGACGCGGGATTGGCCATCGCCCGTCACGTGTTTGGACCGGAGCCGTCACTCACCGAGATAGCGGAGCTCGTGACCAGACGGAGTTGGTCGCGACTCAATTTCGTCATGACCGGGGTGAGCGACGCCCCGGTCCACAGGCTGGCGACAAACCCCAAGCGAAGGCAGCGCGAGGCCGCCCGCGACGCGCGCGCCACCGCGCCCTCAACCAAGGCGCAAGACGCGCTGAAGGCCGCGCTCGGCGAGCAGAAGCTCGAGCGCGCGGCCGCGAGGCGCGAACGCCTTGCAGAAGCCGCCGAGGATCGCTGGCAACAGCGCGTGGCCAAACGCAAGGAGAAGAAGCGCGGCCACTAGCGCCGGGACTGGTGGCAATCACCGACCCGGCATCCTCATACGCGCCGCGATCAAGCAGCGGCCGCCGGTTCATCGCGGCGCGTTCAGCCAGACCTTCACGATCGAGCCGACCGCGAGCACCAGGACGACCGCGAACATGCCGACCAGTGCCCACTGTCCCTGTTGCGCGAAGTAGCCGGGGCTGACGATCGCGGTGTAGACGAGCATCCCGTTCGCCACGAGCGCGAGTCGCGCTGCGCCTCGCGCACTACGAAACAGCATGACGCCGGCGACGATCAGCGCCACAGCCGTGACGGCCTCCGCCGCAAGGTGAAACGCGATGCGGTACGGCTCGGTTTGCAGTTCGGGGACCTGACCCGCGGCGACGAAGAACGTCCACTGTGCAAGCATGAGGGCGCCGATGACCAAGGACGACCATGCCGCAAACTTCATGCCGTTCCTCCCAACCGATCAGAGTCGCCGTGCGTCCAGCGCACCGCGCTGGTCTGCCGCGCGATGACACTAGTAGACACCGGGCACCAACCGGCTGGTACGCGTTGAGTACTCCGCATAAGCACCTCCGAAATGCCGCAGGAGCGCTCGTTCCTCGACACGAATACGGTACACGACTGCGCCCAGAGGCAGCACCACCGCGACCACCCAGCTGATCCAACTGCCCGAGCACAGCCCAAAGCCCAGCATCGACAAGAGCACACCCAGGTAGGCCGGATGCCGCACGTGGCGGTAGGGACCCCGGTCCACAATACGTTGCTGCGTCGCAACGGTCACCGTAGTCGTGAACTGGCCACGCAGCGTAACCGCGGCCGCCACGCGAATGGCGACGCCGGATGCAAGGCAGGCACAACCTAACCAGCCCAACACCTGCCTCAGCACCCCCACGTCGCCCAGTCCCGCCGGTGTAGTTCGCGATTGCCAGGCGATCATCGCGAAGGCCACGCTGACGATAAGCGCCAGCCACATGCCGAGGAAACTCAGGCGATCCTCTACCTTTGCACGTCGGTTGCGTCGACGATTCACCAAGCTGAACGCACTGATCGCCACCTCGCTCAGACACCAGACGACGAACAGAGCTACCGTGATGACATTCAGCCAGCTCATCGACGCACGATCATGCCGTCTCACGGGCGAGAACGGCGGCGACCACGAAGATAGTCGGCGCCAACTTCACCCTCGACTCCAGGTCCGTTTGAGCAGTCCGTCTGGTCGTCCGGGCCCACACGAACCGCCGGATCTGCCGGACACGACAAGTCATTGCCTCGGCATCAGCGCGAACACGCCCCAGCCCAGGTATTCGCGCGTGTAGGTGGCGTAGCGCTCGGGCTCCGAGGTCAGTCTTGCTCGAACCTCCTGTGCGAAATCGTCGCCGGGGTTGGCATCGAGCCACCGACGCATCGTGAGCCACTTGGCCGCCTCGTACCTGTCCCACCCGTCCTGGTCGGCCAGCATCATCTCGACGACATCGTGGCCGAGCCGATCGAAAGATGCCAGAAGTCCTGGCAGCATGAGAAAGTCGGAGATCGCGCGGGCAAGACACCCCTTGGCGACCTCTTCTGTTGGCGGCAACTGCCGCCAGTAGGGCTCACCAATAAGAATGATCCCCCCTGCCTTGAGGCTGCGCGCCAGGAGCTCGATCGTGCCGGCGACTCCGCCTGCGATCCAGGTGGCGCCGACACAGGCCGCCACATCGACCTTCTCGCCAGAGACGTACCCAGCAGCATCGTCATGGATGAACGTGACTCGATCGGCGACGCCGACCTCTTCGGCGCGGAGTCTCGCCTGTTGCGTGAACAACCGGCTCATATCGACACCGGTACCGATGATGCCGTGATCGCGTGCCCAGGTACACAGCATCTCTCCCGAACCGCTGCCGAGGTCGAGCACCCGGGCTCCCGGCTCCAAGCGCAACGCCGCACCGAGCGCGGCAAGCTTGTCGGGCGTAATCGGGTTGTGGATGCGGTGAGCGCTCTCTGTGATGTTGAAGATCCGCGGAATGTCCACTACGAAGTGCCTCCCTGACTGCGCGTACACAGAATCATCCAAAGCACATTCGCTTACGCTTGAACTGCGCCGAGGACTTCGCTTCATACGATAACGCTTGGCGTATCGCTTGGAGGCGATTCTCCGTCCGCCGGTCGCCACCACGTCGCTACGCCCTGACTCCTGATGACCGCCGTACGCGGTACTTGATACATGAGAATCACGAGCATGATCAGGTCCGCTGCCGAGCCGAGTGCGTTGAGGACGCTCAAGCCGACCATCCACCACGCTGCCGCGGGAAGCGCCAGCGCTACGACAAAAGGCAACAGCGTGAGCGCCACGAACGGTGTCACACCACTGATCAGTTGCGCCTGGCGAGAGAGGACGCCGGTATAGGCCATGTAGGGCGTGAGGTAGCGTGGCCAGAACCCCACGACGACGTCATCTGACGACCCGGCGATCATCGCCGGAAGCGCGTGCAGAATCTCGTGCAAAGCGATGAACCCGGTCAGCGCTGCGACGGCCACAAGCAACCCGGCTACCGAGATGGTGACTGAGATCGAGTCGGACGAGGCTCCCGAGGGAATGATGAGACTCCAGACCAAAGCCAAGACACCGGCCATCAGCACTCCGAGCGGAATCGCGATCAGAAGCAGACCGCTCGGTCGAGGTTCGCGCAGTCTTGTCCAACCATCACCCGCAGGGTCGAAATCCGGGTCGTCGGGTATGGGGCCGATGCGGAACCTCAAGACGTGCCCGTGCCTGCTTGGGCAACGACATGCAGCGTCATCGATTCAACTCTCGTCCAACTCAGCCTGCACCAGCGCTTCCGCCTTCTGCAACGCGTTGAGCCTGTTTCTCAGCAGACTGTGCTGTGAGGTCCCGGGGGAGAACTTCGCCTGAGCCTCCCTGGTCCGGCATGCCATGGAGGCAATCACCCGAAGGGCGTCTTCGAGATCACCCTGCGCACAATGTCGCGCATCGTGTGCTTCTTGGCTCATGAGCGCAGACGCGATGTACAAAGCCTTGAGATTGTCTCGCAGCCTCGTGTGCTGCCACGTTCCCGGTGCCAACCTCTGCTGCGCTTTCTCCGACTTGCCGATGAGCGAGGCTATCGGTCGAAGCGCTCGCTGCAGATCATCGGAGGAGTCCTCTTTCAAGCAGATCGCCGATCACCTATGCGCTTGTCACGGCATCGAGGTCGACTCCTACCACCTGTCCACCGTCGCCGAGGAGCCGGGAGACCATGTAGGTCACGTCGCCGACGCCGCAACCGACGTCGAGCACGCGCATCGTGCCTCCGATGCCTGCGTCGAGCAGAAGTCGATCCATGGATCGTCACGAGAGTCAGCCAAATTGGACCCTTCGAACGGACGGCCCACCGTCTGAGCGCATCAGCGGACGCCTCTGCGCCCCTTGAGTACTCAAGCACGACACCCACTGCCCGGCACAGGACTTAGGTCTGATCTTCCTTGCTCTGTGACTCACTCTCTTCAATAAGCCTTCTCACACCATCAGGAATCGAACGGCAGCTACAGTTCTGAGAGTGCTCGATGTGCCATTGCATGCGCTGCGCATCAGATGCATTTCTTGGCATTCTGTGTGCTTGATGCCATTCCTTATTTGTCTTGCCCATCTTCTGATCCTTTCGCCTGGGCAATTGGACAATCCGCCAGGTGTGGTACCTGAGCGTTCGCAGCTAATCGGTCGCCAGCATCCCGCCCTCAAGCAGGAGGGAAGGGACGTAGGCAATCTCCCACGGATGCCCGTCGGGATCACCGAAGTACCCCGTGTAGCCCCACGGCTTGTCGGCCGCAGGCGACAGCAGTAGCGCGCCGGCCGAGACGGCCCGTGCGAGCACGACATCGACCTGACGAGGCCCACTCCGCCGGAGAGGGTGAACAAGACGAAGTCTCCGCCACTTACCGAGGAGAACGTCCATCCCAGACCATCGCGATAGAATGCCAGCGCTGCGCCCATATCGCGCACCCCAAGTGTGATGATGGTCAACCGCTGCTCCACAGGCTTCGTCCTTCCGTCCATCCAGCTCCGCGATACTACGCGCCGAAGGGCTTCCGCGACCGCCGGCCGGTGTACCGGCTCGGATGTGCCCATTATGCCCAAGCGCCCGAAGGGAAGCCCAGATCGGCAATCACGATGGCGCGCTCGTCAGCGATTCCGCGCCAAGACCAGAAGCCGATCTGCCATCGCCTCGATCTCCGTCGCTATCCAGACCCTCGCGCACCACTCCGGCGGGATGCCCTCACGCCCGTAGAATGCGCCCGCGATCTGACCAGTAACGGCAGCGGTCGTGTCTGCATCATCCCCTAGATTGGCAGCCGCGAGGATCGCCCCCGCGAACGAATCCGTGTGGGCGAAGCACCAGAGCGCGGCTTCCAGGCAGGCGACGCAGTACCCCGTACCACGGATGTGCTCGCGCGACTTCCCGAGATACTCGCCGCGCGCAATCGCCGCCACCTTCGCCCCTGAGCAGGGCACATCACCGAGATCCAGGACCTCATCGATTCCAGCACCCGAAAGCGCACGCGAAGTCGCGACGCCGAGAAGCTGACAGCACTCGAGAGCCTCAGGAGCCGCATGCGTGGTGCGAGAGCTCTCGGAGCTCAACATGAGCACCCTTTGCGAATCCGGATGCGCATACAGGACCGCCGGAGCAAGCCTCATCAACGAGCCGTTGCCCGCCGTCCAGGGATCGGTCGAACCGGCGAAAGGGTCTCCGTCTGCAAGAAATCGAGACAGAGCGACGGCGACGGTGCCACCGATGTCGAAACACTCACCTGTGGAGCTCATGTGCCCCCGCTGCCACCAGTTCACGTAGCGACTCATCTGGTCGGCCGCATCGAATCCGCCGCACGCAATCAGGCTTTCTGCCAGACATAGCGCCATCGATGTGTCATCGGTCCATTGTCCTGCCTCAAGACGGAATGGGCCGCCGCCCACCATGTCCTCAACGGGGAGGAACGTACCGCGGGGGCGAAACTCAACAGTGGTGCCGACGGCATCTCCGCACGCCAGGCCGACGAGAGATCCGCGATAGCGGTCGATGAGATCCAAGACAGAAGACCTACCCTCCGGTGCCACCAACGTAGTTGCCCATAAGCCGCACTCCCACGACCTCGATCATGCGCTCTACATGATACGGCGCTCGCGCTGCAGGCCAGACGTGTTTGTTGGGTGGAGACGGCCAACGCATCACACATGCGCCGTGAGTGCAATAATCGAGGCACCAACCGCGGCGCTGCGACGAGTCGGCTCCGTGCGCTGAATCCCAATCCACTCAAGCCGCGTCAGCTACCCACGGAAAGCGTGACGTGAGGGCTCCGGCCGGGGATACATCGATGAAGAGGCGGGGGTAGCGCAGAGCACCTTGTGGACGGAGGAGTCGCAGATCCTATGGAGATCGGACCGGACCCAGACTGGATACCCTGCACCTATGAGAGCTGCGACCGCGTCAGCGGTCCGTTCTATCACGGTACCGCGGCCGCGCTGGCGCCCGGGACCATGATTGGCCCGGGCTTCGAGTCCAACTACCAAAAGGGGCGAATCTCCAACAACATCTACTTCACGGCACTGCCCGCGCCGGCAGCGGGACTGGCAGCGGAGCTTGCGGTGGCACTGACCGGAGCCCAGCCACCAGGGCACATCTACCTGGTGGAACCGACGGGGCCTTTGAGGACGATCCGAACGTCACCAACAAGCGCTTCCCGGGGAACCCCACTAAGTCGTACCGCAGCATCCATCCACTCCGAATCATCTCTGAAGTCAAGGACTGGGAACCGAGCGATCCCGAACTGGTGAAGGTGATGCTGGAGCGCCTGGAGAAGCTCCGCGAGCACGGCGAGGACCTGATCGAGGACTGGCGGCCGAGCGCGACGCCCGATTCCATCTTCTCGTGAGATCCTGCTGTCGTCTGTCTACTTGCCTGTTGGTCGAGCTTGTGCCGCTCTGCTCGCTTCGTCTTCAGGCCCTTCCCACAACCACGAGCCTCCGCCCACCGTCGGGCGACGGTCTCCACTCGCACCTCACCACGTCGCCGATAGCCACCGGCCATCGCTCACCGGCCGGGATCTGCGCGCCCGTACCCTCGACTTCAGGATACGGTCCATCGACCCGACAAGATCCATCTTCGAGGTCCCTGACGCAGACTGCCCGCCAGACCTCTCCCTCGACACCTAGAAGCCGCAGATACGCGGTCTCCACGGTGACGTAGCCGTCGCCCCAATGATCGCGGTCTACCTCGTAGGGATCCACGAAGAAGCCCTGGGGCTGACTCCGAAAACCGGCCTGCGTCGACAGCCTAGCCACTGCAGCATCCGCGTGCGCACGGGATGAGTAGACACCAATGAACTTCACATCCTCCGACTCGTCGTCCTGGACGTGAACGTGCTGGACTATCCAGACTGTCAACCGCATTGGCCAATCCACCTAACGTTGATGCGCACGAGCTACGCGTTTCACGATCTCAGAACAGCCGATGAGCGCCCCCGTCGGCCCGATGCTCTTGCTGAACCGCTATTCTCGCTATTCTCCGTGTCGCGCGCATCAAAGAAGCGCGACCAGATCGCCCAGCAGCTCATCGGCAGCGGCCTCGATGTCGGCGGCGAGCGCTTCTGGGGGCACGGGCTCGGGCACCTCCGCCATCCTAGGAACCTCCGAAGGTCGTCATGCCGTGCAGACGGCCGCTCTCATCGCGCGCCTCCCACGACGGTCGATGCCGTCGTGTAGGGCAGGTCGGCATGCCGCCCGACGTGCTTCTTTGCCGTCTCGGACGTGTCGAAGCCCTTCGCTATCAGCCATCCGGCCAGGACCAGCTCCTGCACGAAGATGGGGAACGCGAGCGGGATGTAGCTGGTGATTCGGTTGCCGCTGAACAAGGAGAGCATGCAGGCCACGGCCAGCGAGAGTGTCGCGACGACACCGAAGGCGGACAGCCAGCGGGGCACAAGTCGCGCTCGGAGGAACAACAGGTTGTAGAGGAAGCTGCCGACGCAGAAAGCGAACACCCCGAGTAGCGGCGCTGCGTAGGTGCGCAGGCTCATCAGCGCGTCCCCGATCGCCTGGAGTGAGACACGGTCCGCAGCCCCCGCTGCGGCATACTGCCGGCTCAGCTCGAGCAGTGCCAGCAGACTCATGGCGCCGACGAGGTAGAAGGTCGCCTCCAGTGCCCTGAACACGACAGCCCCGAGGGCCATCCCCACGTTCGCCCGCTTCAGGACCTGGTACATGGCGACGGCGATACTCGCGCCCGCGAGTGCGGAGATGAGCTTCGCGAACACGCCCACAGCAGCCAAACCGGGGTGCGCGTGGAGCTGCGTCAAGTAGTCAGAGCCGACGACGGGACGCAGGAGCGCGTCACCTGCGAACGTCGCGACGTCGGCGACGATGAAGAGCAGGCCGGCAAACAGCGCTGCCCGCCGGCCCATATCCCTCGCATCCAGTCGAACATCAGTTTCGTGAACATCGTAGTCACGGGACATCTCTCCGTTCCTCCTCCAGTCTGCCCGTCGTTGCGTCGCTGGACTCGCAAAGCCAGGCGCAATTCGAGCGATCTGTACTAACGCTGTTAGTATTCCCAAGTGTGATACTCTACTAACAGTGTTAGTTTGTCAAGGAAGGACCGTAACGCACCTCCAACACCAACGCTCGGAGGCCACATCAGCGCTCAATCAACGGACGCCGGCCGGCCGCGGGACACGCTCAATCGGGAGCGCGTGCTGAGGGCCGCTATGGATCTCGCGGACGAGAAGGGCCTCGACGCGCTCACCATGCGCCTGCTCGGCCGAAGGCTCGGGGTCGAGGCGGCGTCGCTATACAACCACGTTGCCGGCAAGGACGACCTCCTCGAGGGCATGTCGGATCTCGCGATGTTCGAAATCGACCTTCCTGGCGACGATGTCGGCTGGAAGGAAGCGATGCGTCGCCGTGCGATCTCCGCGCGGGAGACCTTCGCGCGCCACAGGTGGGCTGCCGCGCTCTACGACTCTCGCGAGCCGAGCAGTCCCAGCCGGCTTGCCTTCGTGGACCGGGCTCTAGGGGCGCTCATGCGCGCGGGCTTCACCGCCACCGCTGCCGCGTACGCGCTCCTCGTGCTCGACAGCTACCTCTACGGATTCGAGCGGCAGCGACCCGACGTCGCGGCGCAGGGCAAGGGAGACAGCCCTGAGACGGCTCGGGAGGTCCTAGCGGCCATTCCCGTCGGCGAGTACCCGTTCGCAGCGAGCGTCGCCAAGGAGTACGCAGCGCACCCCTTCGACGCGGAGGACGCATTCGAGCTCGGACTCGGCATAATCCTCGACGGGTTGGAGCGCACGCTCGAACCGTAGCGGGTAGGTGGCCACACTCGTGGCCCTATGCTCGCCGAGCATTGGGCGACCCGTGAGGACCTACCCGCCATGCTCCAACTCGGCGTCATTCGGCCGCCCGCAGAACCGACTGAGTCTTAGTTCCGGCCAGCGCCAGAACGCCATGACACCGCTTCGGCGCGATCCATGCGTCCAACGTCTCGCACATAACCTGCGCGGGCCGCGGCTCCAGACTGCTCCAGAAGCCGTTGGGCTCGCCAGATTGATCTCGTTCCGCGAGAGGTCGACGTCCTGCACCCGCAGGCGCAGGTGGTAGAGAAGAGCAGCGCCGAGAGCGCCCGCGTCTGCGTGAAGGCGCTCACCCTGCCGTCCACGACGACGTGCGTGAGGAGCCCCCGAGGGGACCGAGTCGAACCGGGCGAACTAGATGATCGCGACTAGCGCGAGTTCTTGCTCAGTGCCGCCAGGAAGTCGGCGTTGGAGTGCGTCTCGCGCACCTTCTTGATGAGCAACTCGATGGCGGCCGAGGGCTCGAGGCTGTGGAGCACGCCACGGAGCTTCCAGACCGCCGCCGCCTCGGCCGGATCCATGAGCAGCTCCTCCTTGCGCGTGCCGGTGCCGTCAATGTCGATGGCCGGGAAGATGCGCTTGTCGGCGAGCTTGCGGTCAAGCCGAATCTCCATGTTGCCGGTACCCTTGAACTCCTCGAAGATGACCTCGTCCATGCGCGAGCCGGTCTCGACGAGCGCCGTGGCGAGGATCGTGAGGGAGCCGCCCTCCTCGATGTTGCGGGCGGCGCCAAAGAACTTCTTCGGCGGGTACAGCGCCGTGGAGTCGACGCCGCCGGAGAGGATACGCCCAGAAGCCGGCGTGTTGAGGTTGAAGGCGCGCGCCATACGCGTGATGGAGTCGAGCAGCACTACGACGTCGCGGCCCATCTCGACCAGACGCTTCACCCGATCCAGCACCAACTCCGTAACCTGCACGTGGTTCTCGCTCGGCTGATCGAAGGTGCTGGCGACGACGGTGCCTTTGACCGAGCGCTCCATGTCGGTGACCTCCTCCGGGCGCTCGTCGACGAGCAGTACGAAGAGATCGACCTCGGGGTTGTTGCGGGCGATCGAGTTGGCGAGCTTCTTGAGAATCGTCGTCTTGCCGGCCTTCGGCGGCGAGACGATGAGACCGCGCTGACCCTTGCCGATGGGGCAGAGCAGATCCATGATGCGCGCCGCCGTGTCGTGCTCCTCGGTCTCGAGACGGAGTCGCTCCTCGGGGAAGAGCGGCGTGAGCTTCTCGAAGACAGGGCGCTTGCGCGCCTCATCGGGGTCGAGCTCGTTGACGTTGTCGATCTTCAGAAGCGCGTTGTACTTCTCGTTGTCTTTAGGCTCGCGCACGTGACCGTCGATTTCGTCACCGCGGCGCAGCGCGAAGCGACGGATCTGGCTGAGCGACACGTAGACGTCGTTCTCGCCCTGCGTGAAGCCGTTTGTACGCAGGAAGCCGAAGCCGTCGGGCAGCACGTCGAGGATGCCGTGACAGGGAATGGGCGGACCCTCGACACGCTCTTGGCGCTGCTCGCCGCCGCGCTGCTTGCCGCGATCACGATCACGACCACGGCGAGAGCGATCGCTCTTGCCGCCCCCCTGCTGTTGCTGCTGAGGGCGGCCGCCACCATGACTCTGACGGTCGCCGCTCGGTGCCGCCTCTTCGCCGGCGGGCGTAGCGCCGCCGGCCGGCACGACCTCTGCCGGTGAACTCGGCTCGGTGACTGCCACGGCGGGCGTAGTCACCGAAGGTTCGGCCGCCGGGGCAGCTTCTGGAACAGCGGCAGCCACGTCGACCGGTGCCGCTGCCGCAGGCGCCTCGGCAGGCGCCTCGGCGGGCGCGGCGCCGTTGCCCGAGGGCGCGCCGGGCGCGCCGGACTTCGCGGACACCTCCGGTGCGTCACTGCCCTTCTCCTCCGCCGCAGCGGGCACGGGCGTCTCGGTGACCGTCGAGTTCGACGCATCGGCATCAGGTGCGATCGTGATCTGCTCTGTCTGTTCGTACGTTTCCATGAGCTCCTGGGACCCCTGACATCGTCCAGGCCATCACCTTGAGTCGTGACAGCAAGAGATGTCGTGTGGATTGAGTGAATGAGGATCGAAGGCGGAATCGGCTAGGACTCCGTAGCTTCGTAGTATGTCACATGTTGCGTCGCTTTCCCACTGTGTCACCACATGTGAAGAGGGACTCTGCTTTGATGTGTGCGCCCGTCCGCGCGCCATGGAGCGAGGCTGTGAAGCACCCCAGGAGCTGCGAGCAGGATTCCGGCGAGGTCACTGCGCCGGCCAGCTGATTCAGTATATCGGACGTTTGCCCCAGAACAACAGGGGTCAAGCGAGAGAAGGGGCACGCTCGTGCTCTGTCGGGCGATTGATGGCGACCGTCGACCGGCCTCGGTCCTCAGTCGACGATGATGATGCGCCCGGGGCCGTGCTTATCGAGCACCGCGAGCGTGGTCTGGCGGCCCTCGCGACGAAAGCGCAGATGCATGGTGGTGTGACCGACACGCAGATCGCGCAACGTGACCTCGCCGAGCCACGGCGGCAACTCGGGGTTGTGGACGTAGACGATGTTGGCTTCGGCCTGCGCGTAGATGCCGAGCATGGACTGCAAAAGGAGGAAGAGCGCACCCGAAGACGCCGCGTCGGGCGCGCACGCCATCGGGAACGTGACAGGACCACCGCTGGACTGACGGGCGAAGCCGCAGTAGAGCTCGGGCAACCGTGCGTACTCGTGGGCCACGGCCGCCTGCACGAGCTCCCAAGCAAGCGTGTTGGCCTCGGCGGCGAAGCCGTGCTTCTTCATGCCGAAGGCCGCGATCGCCGTGTCGAACGGCCATACGCTGCCGTTGTAGAAACTGACGGGATTGTAGCCGTGCGCCGAACTGCTCAGGGTGCGCAGCCCCCAACCGGAGTGCATGTCGGGCTCCATGAGCCGCGCCACGACGGCCGGCACGTGCTCGTCGCTGATGATGCGCGACCAGAGCGCATGACCAATTGTCGAACAAACGGTGCGTACCTGCCGCTTGTCCCCATCGAGCGCCATCGCGTAGTAGCCCTCTTCGGGCATCCAGAATGCCTCGTTGAAGCGCTGCCGCAGCTGCGCGGCCTCTTTCGCGAGGCGCTCGGCCTGGTGGACGTCGCCGAGCTGCCCGTAGATCCCGGCGAGGCGACGCTTGGCGTAGTACACATAGCCCTGGGTCTCGGCGAGCGCGATCGGGCCTTCCGCCGGCGTCCCGTCCTTGTGCAGGATCGCGTCGCCTCTGTCACGCCATCCCTGGTGCGTGAGCCCGGCGCGCGATCGGCGCTCATACTCGACGAACCCGTCGCCGTCGAAGTCGCCGTCGCGGTCGATCCAATCGAGCGCGGCCGCCACCTCCTCCTGCCGCGCCACAAACCCATCGAGGTCGCCGCTCCAGAGCGTGAGTTCGCTGACGAGGAGGAGCCAGAGCGGCGTCGTGTCGATCGCGCCGTAGTACGGCGTCTGGGTAATGAGCCCCGCGCCGGCAAGCTCCCCGCGGCGCAGCTCGTGCATCACCTTGCCCGGCTGCTCTTCGCGAAAGGCACTGTCGCAGCGACCGAGGTGCGCGCCGAGAAAGTCTACAGCGGCGCGCGCCCAGCGCAGATCGAGCAGAGGCGCCATTAGGCCGCCGAAGCACATCTCGCGGCCGAACGGCGCCACGAACCACGGCACCCCTGAGAGCACCACACGCTGCCCTTCGATCTCGGCGCTCAGCGTGCGCAGGTCCTCGCGCCCACGCCGCAAGGCGTTGTTGAGGAGCTCGTTGTCGGTGCCGATGTGGGTGGCCTCCGAGTCCCAGAGTCGACGCACGGCGCCCACGCGAGTCAGACCCTCGTCGAATCCATCGCCGGAGGTCGCGGCCGGCGCGTTCACGTGCGTCTCCACTTCGAGCGTGAGGGAGACGTTCTCGCCGGGGGCGAGCCGCAGGCGATAGCGGGCTCGCCCCTCCTGCAGCGATTCGGGTGCGTCGAGGAATCTCACCACGGTCTCGCGCGTGACGCCGTCAAGGCCGATCGCTGCATACGTGACACAGCTGCGGTCGACGCGCGCCGGCAGCCGTGTACCGTGCCTGCGACGGCGAAAACCCCTCACGTCGAAGATGTCAGCGAAATCAGCGTCAACGTGCACGTCGACGAACAGCTCCACCGCAGCGTTGTGGTAGTTGTGGACGTCGACTCGCTCGCGCAGGCGATCGTCGAGGAAGCGGGTGCAGCGGATGTGAATGGTCGCCTGCGGAAGTGGACGCCCGTCGGCGGTGCGGGACTCGAGATTCGTGAGTTCGATGGTCGCGGCATAGCCGCTCTCAGCAGTCGACGAGAGGAGCACAGGGTAGCGACCGGCGACGACGAGTTCGAACCGGCTGAGAAAGCGCGTGTCTCGGTAGTACAGGCCGAGCTCGGAGTTCTCGCCGCCCGGGATGCGACCGACGTCGCTGGTGTAGAGAAAGCGCTCGCCTTCCTTGATCGCCAGATGCGCGTGGCGGCCGCCGCTCATGACGTACCGTTCGGCGCTGGTCAACGCAACTCGGCCGGCGCCCGCCGGAGAGCCGCCGCCCGCGGCGGCGGTGGGGCGGGCGTCCATCGCGCTACTTGGTCGCCTCAAAGAAGAGGCGCACCAGCTCCCGTCCGCTGCTCATGACGACGCCGGTCGCTTCCGCCCCCGCCTCAGTGTAGCTCGCGCTGTCGGCGCACTCGCCGGCATTGCCGGACGCAAAGACAAACGGCACCGGCGCGCCGAGATGCGTGCGCGTACGCAGCAACGTGAAGTGATCGGGAACAACCAGAACACCCGGTCGATGCTGCGATGCCAGAATGGGTCCAAGGACTTCCGCATCGATACGCTCGATCGCCTTGAGCTTCTCCTCCAGGCTCCCCATGTGCCCCGCTTCGTCCGGAGCCTCGACGTGCACCCAGACGAAGTCGTGACGATCGAGTGCGTCGATCGCCGCCTGCGCCTTGGCGCCGTAGTCGGTGTCGAGTCCACCTGTGGCTCCGGGCACGTCCAGCACCTCGAAGCCGGCGTAGCGACCGATGCCGCGTATGAGGTCGACGGCGCCGACGACCGCCCCGCTTAGTCCGTAGAGATCACTGTAGTGAGGCATACTCGGCGCCGTACCCTCGCCCCAGAACCATGTGCTCGTCTCCGGACGCACCGGCTTGAGCACGTCTTCGCTGCGCCGCCAGAGATCGGCCAACGTGCGTGCCGCCGACTCGTCGCCTTGGCCGGCGGCGACGCCGGGAAGGTAGTCGGCGACCGGCTGATCGAGAATGTTGTGCGGCGGAGTGCAGGCAACGACCTCGCCGCCGCGCCACACCAGCAGATTGCGGTAGCTGACGCCGGTGTAGAACTCGAACGCGCCGCCGCCCAGCGCCGCCTCGAGGGCAGCGATACAGCGGCGACTCTCGTCCGTGCTGATATGACCGGCGGCGTGATCCTTCATGACCCCGTCGACGATGGTGACGAAGTTGCAGCGATAGGAGACATCGTGCGGTCCGAGGTCGACGCCGATACTGGCGGCCTCGAGCGGGCTACGCCCGCTGTACACGGCCGCCGGATCGTACCCGAGCACCGCCAAGTTGGCGACGTCGCTACCGGGCGGCATGCCGTCGGGCACCGTGTGCACAAGCCCCACGGTGCCGCGTCGAGCCATCGCGTCCATGTTGGGTGTGTGGGCGACGGCCAGCGGCGTGCGTCCGTCGAGCTCGGCGATCGGCTCGTCGGCCATGCCGTCTGGCACCAACAGCACGCGCTTCGGCGTTGCTCTCTCGTCCATGTCTCCCTTTCGTCGCCCTCAGCCAACGAAACCGAAGAGATGCATCGGCTGCATCTCGAAGGCTTCGTACTTGGGGGTGTAGCGCTCCGTGTCGTAGAACCTGTCGACGTCGACCGTCTTCTTGTGGTCGACAACCGTCGCGATGGGCACCGAGCTGTAGCAGCCCTTACGCAGAGCCACCATACGGCCAGTCTCCCCGCGCATGATGAGATCGACGGCATGATTCCCGTAGACCGTCGGCACGATCGCATCAAGCGCGTCCGGCGGGCCACTACGCACGAAGTACCCCAGATTCATCGAGATCATCTCGATCTTGCTGCGGGCATCGTGCGCCGGCGCCAACTCCTTGATGGCGGCGCTCACCCGCTCACCGATGCCCCCGAGCTTGGCATGACCGTACTGATCGGTTTCGCTGCCCTTGAAGACCATGTCGCCGCCCTCCGGCATGGCACCCTCGCTCACCAAGCAGACGGAGAACCGATCCGGGTTGTCGCGGCGATCGGCGACGAGCAGCCGCGCCAGCCTGTTGGGATCGAACTTCCACTCCGGGATCACGCAGCGATTGGCGGCGCCGGCGAGCGTTGGCAGAAGCGCTGTGAAGCCCGCGTACCGACCGAAGACCTCGAGCACCACGATGCGCTCGTGCGAGGCGGCCGAGCTGCGCACCTGATGGGCCAACTCGATGGTGCGCGTCACGCAGGTACTGAAGCCCATGCAGTAGTCGGTGCCGGGGACGTCGTTGTCCATCGTCTTCGGCAACGCGACTACGGGGAAGTTGTGACGGCCGAGCTCGACGGCGTAGCTCAGCGTGTCGTCGCCGCCCATCGGCACCAGATAGTCGATCCCGAGGAAGTCGAGGTTCGCGAGAACCTCGGGCGTGAGATTGTTCTTCTCTTCCAGATAGACGTCGCGCAGATGCTCGGGCACGTCCTTCAGTGGAATGGCACTGGGGCGCGTGCGCGACGAGTGCAGGAATGTACCACCCACGTGAACGTAGCGATTCACCAGTTCTTCGGTGAGATCCATCACGCACTGACTGTTGTCGGCCTCACGGTCACGACGAACCTCGACGAGGCCGCCCCAACCGTGCCGAATGCCGACGACGTCGAAGCCGGCGTGCAGCGCTCGTAGCGTAACGGCGCGGATCGCCGGATTGAGACCCGGAACATCGCCGCCGCCGGTGAGGATACCGATCGTGCCCCGCTTGCCCTTGCGCTTCGTTTGCGATGCCATGGTCAACTCTCACCTTCGACGCGAATCACGCTGGGCTCTCCGTGCACTTCGCCAAGCGCCTTGATCTTGCCCAGTGCGGTGAAGAACTGCTCCTCGCGCACCGGATGCAGCACCAGAACGAGCTCTGCCTCATCGCCGCGTCCTTCCTGGACCATCGACTCGATGCTCACGCCTTCATCGCCGAACAGCGCGCTGATGCGCGCCAAGACACCCGGCTGATCCACCACTCGCAACCGCAGGTAGAACCGCGACACCATATCGGCGTCGGGGAAGAAGCTCAGATCGCGATAGCAGAGGCAGTTGCGCGTGTAGCTGCCCTTCACCGTGTTGACGATCGAGATGACATCGCCGATCACGGCAGAGGCCGTAGGCACGCTGCCGGCACCGGGTCCGAAGAGCATAATCTCGTCGAACGTGTCGCTCTCCAGGAACACAGCGTTGTAGGCACCCGAGACGCCGGCGAGCGGGTGACTACCGGGGAGGAAAGCAGGGTACACGCGCACGTTCATGCTGCCGTTGACCAGTTTGGCGACACCGAGCAGCTTCGCGACCAGACCGAGACGCTTGCCGTGGGCGATGTCGAGCGCCGACACATTGGTGATGCCCTCGTACTCAACGTCGGCGAGCCGCGTGCGGCTATGGAAGGCGATGGAACTGAGGATCGCCATCTTGGCGGCCGCGTCTTTGCCGCCTACGTCCTCCGTTGGATCCGCCTCAGCGTAGCCCAAGCGCTGCGCCTCCTTGAGAACGTCATCGTACTCCGCGCCGGTCACCGCCATGGCGCTCAGCATGTAGTTCGTGGTGCCATTGACAATGCCGTAGACAGTGCGCACGTCGGCCGCGACCAACGACTCTCGCAGCACCTTGACGATCGGCACGGCGCCGACAGCGCTCGCCTCAAAGCGGAGGTGGACACCGCCTTCCTCAGCGGCATCGAACAGCTCCGCACCGTACTGCGCCAGAAGCTGCTTGTTGGCGGTGATCACATGCTTCCCGGCACGAAGCGCGCGGCGCTGAAAATCGAGGGCCGCGCCAGTCCCGCCGATGAGCTCGACGACGATGTCGATGTCAGGATCCTCAAGGATGTCCTCGAAGCGCGTCGTGAGCAGTGCCGGATCCAGATCGGGCGCGCTGAAACCCGGATCCTTCTCGAGCACTCGTTTGAGGTACACCTCTCTGCCGGTGGCGAGCCGGATGTCCTCGGCGTTGCGCGCCAGGAGCTTGCCGACACCCGAGCCAACGGTGCCGTAGCCGAGGAGTCCGATGCCTACTCTATCCACGTGGGGCCCTCCGCCTCTGTCAGCGTGGCGCCGCCAAACGGGCATGCAGCAGCCACGCAGTTCTTCCTGCTGCCGTCGAGTATATGAGAAGCGCGACGGGCCGGCGACACGCCGCGCCGTCAGCGCCGGTGCAAGTCGTACAGTTCAGCTGCGCCGGCGATCTACGTGAGCGGACGTTGCAGGCGGAGCAAGTCTTCCCACGTCTCGCGCTCGATGATGACCCGCGCCTCGCCGTCCCGCACCATGATCACCGCCGGACGCGGCTGAGCATTGTAGTTGTTCGCCATCGCGTACCCGTAGGCCCCGGTGCTCGGCGTCACGAGAATGTCGCCAGGCGCCGGCGGCGCGATGTGGACGTCACGGACAAGCACATCGCCCGATTCGCAGTGCTTGCCGGCGATCGTGACGACGTCGGTCGCGGCCACCTCGGCCTTGTTGGCGATCATCGCCTCGTAGCGCGAGCCGTACAGCATTGGCCGTAGATTGTCGCTCATGCCGCCGTCGACGGCCACGTAGGTACGCACCCCGGGAATCACCTTCACGGTGCCCACGGTATACGCAGTCACCGCAGCCTTACCGACGATGCTGCGACCGGGCTCCACGAGCAGCTTGGGCACTTCCATGCCGTGGCGCACGGCGCCGTCGTGCAGAGCATTCACGCTGACCTCGGCGAACTCCGCGATCGAGCTCGGCATGTCGGCGCTGGTGTAGCGGATGCCGAGACCGCCACCGATGTTGACGACCTGGCAGGCGAAACCGAAATCGCGCCGCCAGTTGTCGATGGCCACGAAGAGGACCTCGACCTCTCGACGATACGAGTCGAGCTCGAAGATCTGCGAGCCGATGTGCGCATGCACACCGATGAGCCTCAGGTGTGCGCAGTCGTGAATACGGCGCACCGCCTCGTCCGCCCGCCCGTCGGCGAGCCCAAGCCCGAACTTGCTGTCCTGCTGACCGGTCTGGACGAAATCGTGCGTGTTGGGGCGAACCCCGGGCGTGACACGCACCAGGACATCCCGCGCACGCCCGCGTGCCGCGGCGGCCGTCTCCAGGCGCTCGATCTCTTCAAACGAATCGATCACGAAGTGGCCGATGTCTGAGTCTAGGCCGGCTTCGATCTCGGCCATCGACTTGTTGTTGCCATGGAAGTAGACCCGGTGCATGGGAAAGCCCGCGGCGACGGCCGCCGCAAGCTCGCCGCCGGTCGCGACATCGAGCGAGAGGTTCTCTTGCGCGACGAGCTCGCACATTGCGCGGCAGCTGAACGCTTTGCTGGCGTAGACGATCTCGTAGCGATCGGTGAGCGCACCGAACGCCTTGTGGTAGGCGCGACACTGATCGCGCAACGACTGCTCGTCGTAGATGAAGAGCGGTGTTCCGAAGGAGTCGGCCAGCTCGACCACATCGCAGCCGCCGATCTCCAGGTGGCCGGCGGCGTTGTGCGTCGTCGTATGGGGGTAGATGAGTGTGTGCGTCATGCGAGGATCCTCTCAGTATTCGATGCCGGGTCGAGCCAGCACACCGGCATCGTAGTAATGCTTCACCGGTCGCATCTCGGTGACGAGGTCGGCCGCCGCGATCAGTTCCTCGGGAGCGCCGCGGCCCGTCATCACCAACTCGACCGCGGCCGGGCGCATCGCCAGAAAGGCCAGCACGGCATCCAACGAAAGCAGCTCGAAGAACGTCGCCGTCACCAACTCGTCAAGGACAACGAGGTCGTACTCACCGCTCTGCACGAGCGCGCGCGCCTGCTCCAGACCGGCGCGTGCGGCGGCGAGGTCCTCTTCCGTGGCCTCGCCCTTGAACACCCAATGGTCCAGTCCGCACTGCACCACGGGCACACCGAGACGGCGCAGCATGACGACTTCGCCCCAATTCGGGTCGGCCTTCATGAACTGCAGGAACGCGGGCTTGAGGCCCTGCCCGAGCGCGCGCAGAACCAGGCCCAGGGCGGCGGTCGTCTTGCCCTTGCCGTCGCCGGTGTAGACCTGAATGAAGCCTTCGCGCGTCGCCGTCATGGTGAACCTCGTCTGCCGTCTGCCGTGTCGAGGTCCCGAGTATACTTCGCTCACGGCGCTCTTCGATGGAGGCCACCCCATGAACAAGCCGCCCAAGATCATCAGCTGCGAAGTGCTGCGCGACGAGATAGAGTCCGTGAACCCCGGGCTTACGATCGACTTCGTACCCGGCGCCCTGCACGACTACCCGGACAAACTGCGCGCCGCGCTCCAAGAGAGAATCGATGCGACTCCCGGCGACTGCGACATCCTGCTGTGCTGTGGTCGCTGCAGCAACGGCACCGTCGGCCTCTGCGCCCGCGGCCACCACCTTGTACTCCCGGCGGTCGACGACTGCATCGCGTTGCTCCTCGGCTCTCGCAGCCACTACCTGGCCGAGCACCGCCGCTGTCCGGGAACGTACTATTACACGCGCGGATGGATCGACTTCATCGACGACCCCTACAAGGACTATCTGAAGATCATCCCCAAGTACGGCGAGGAGAAGGCCGCGCGCATTGCCCGCATGATCCTCGCCAACTACACACGCGTAGCGGTCATCGACACCGGCGTCGTACCTATGGAGCAGTTCCGCGACTACGTCTCCACAGTCGCCGCCTTCTACGATCTCCCGATCGCCTACCTCGAGGGCTCACTCCGCTACATCGAGAAGCTCGTCAGCGGCCCTCGCGACCACGAATTCCTCGTCGTGCCTCCCGGCGGGGTTCTCGACGAGTCCCTGTTCTGGCACCTCGACGATCAGGCGGTCGGATCAGGCTGAGTCGCCGCCCGCCCCATCGCCGGCGCTCTCATCTGTCGCCTGTTCCATGGACTCTGCCGCCGTCTCCGTCGGCTCGGCAGGCGCTTCCGCCGCGCTCTCTGCGGCGACACCCTGCAACACCTGCGCATAGCCGAGCTGCATCTGCGCCAGAGTTGCACGAAGATCCTTGAAGGGCTCCTTGCCGGCCCCCTGCTCCACCACCCCAAGCGTTGCTCGGAGCAGTTCGATCGCCAAGTGGGCATCGTCGAGATCGCGCAACTCACGCGTCTGCTCCGTGAGACCCAGCTTCTGGTAGCCGAGTGTCACGTAGGTCACCATCATCTCGTACGCCAAGTCGGCGACTCGCATGCGCTTGACCTGCTCGCGCAACGCACGCTCGGCCTCAACGTCGGTGAGCGGGCGATCGTGTGTTTCGTCGCTCATTCTTCCTCCTCTTCGCACTCCATGACGCCGCGGCAGACGACGGCGTCTGCCCGCGCCGCGGTCACCGACTCTTCGTACACATCGCGAAGGCTCGTGCCGGCGCCGTACCGGCGCACTTGCTGCTGAGCGCCATTGCCTTCTCGCAGCATACGCTCGACGTTGTCGAGATGCGGCCCGAGCCCGAGCAGTTCTGCGTGCGGCGCCACCGAGGCAACCAGCATCCGCAGCGCATCGGCCGCCGCAACCTCCTCGCAACGCTCCCAATCGACGAACTTGCCGTCCATGCCGTATCGGATCGCGCGCCAGAGATTCTCCTCAACGTAGCGCGTCGGCAGCGGCACGCGCCGCCGGCCATCGTCGTAGTCGCGCGCAATCTCCGCCACGATCCCGACCGTCAGCGCCGAGAGCGCGAGACTCTGCCAGGCGTGGGTCTGTGCATCGCAGATGCGAATCTCGACCGTTCCGAAGCGGTGGTGCGGCCTCACCGACCACCACACCTGAGTGAACTCCTGAATGCAGTTCGTGTCGATGAGCTGCTCATAGAAGCGTCGGTGCTCCCGCCAGGAACCGAACGCATCGGGGATGCTACAGCGCGGGAACATGCGCAGAAACGTCTGCGTCCTCACGGAGTGCAACTGCGTCCAGACCCCTTCAATGAAGGGCGAGTTGGCGGATAGTGCGAGCAGATGCGGCAGATACTCGCGCAACCGGTCACACACGTAGATCGCCCGATCGAGGCCGCGCACCCCGACATGCACATGCGCGGCCCACGTGTTGTTTCGCCAAGCTACGTACTTGAGGCGATCTTCGACGAGCCGGTAGTGCGGCGTATCGATGATCTGCTGGTCCTTCCAGCTCGAGAAGGGATGCGTGCCGACCGAACCGAGCGCATACCCCTGCTCGGAGGCCAGAGCGAAGAGCTCAGCGCGATTGATGAGCAGTTCGTGTGCCGCTTGTGCAAAGTGCAGCGTTCGCGGCGTCGACACTTCGATCTCGGAGCGCAGCAGCTCGCCGGCGATGCGAGAACGCAATCGCGGTGCCGCGGCGTCACGAAGAACCTCGAACCCAGGCGCAAGAGCAAGCGTAGCCGGGTCGAGGATTTGAAACTCTTCCTCGAGACCGAGGTCGAAATCCAAGGCCCTCTCGAAGCGCGCCTCGACCTCATCGAAGTAGGCGGCATGGCGATCGCTCATGTTAGCGACTGTCGCACCGGCGACGTGCCGCTCCCTCCCTCTCAGCCGACGCCGAGGATCTTCTTCGCCTGGGCGACGGCTTCGATGGCGTCTTCGGCGTAGCCGTCGGCGCCGATCTCCTCGGCCCAGGCACGGGTCGTGGGGGCGCCGCCGATCATCACCTTGACGGAGTCACGCAGGCCGGCCTCTTTCAGGGCGAGGATCGTCTTCTGCTGGTTGGGCATCGTCGTCGTCAGCAGGGCGGAGAGCAGGAGCAGGTCGGCCTGCTGCTCTTTGACCGCCTCGACGAAGGTCTCGACGGCGACGTCGCAGCCGACGTCGGTGACGGTGAAGCCGGCGGCCGAGAGCATCGAGCAGACGATCGTCTTGCCGATCTCGTGGATGTCGCCGGCGACCGTACCGGCGACGGCGTTACCGAGAGAGCGACGGCCCTCGTTGGACTTGTCGAGCTCGGGCTGCAGGACGGCGACGGCGGCCTTCATGGCCTCGGCGCCCTGGACCAGCTCGGGAAGGAAGAACTCGCCGCGACCGAAGAGATCGCCGACCTCTTCGATGCCTTTGACAAAGCCCAGGTCGAGGATGTCGGCGGGGGCAAGACCGGCGGCGAGACCCTCTCGGGCGAGGCGCTCGGCGTCCTCGGGCTCGCCGTCGATGATCGTCTGTTGCATCTGTTGGTAGAGCGCGTCTGACACTGGAGCCTCCTCAGCATACCGCCGTTCGCAGCCCAATTAGGGGACCTTCGCACGATCGGATACACCCCCGCGCGAGCTGCGTGTAAGGAACGCTGCGACCACCAACAGCTTCGCCGTGCGTGCGGCAAGGCTACAAAACGGCGGGTGCAGCGGCAAGCCGCTGCACCCGCCCAAACATGCACCACAAGATCTCTCGGCTACTTCGCCGTCGCCGCGGCCACCGGCTTCGCCTTAATAAACGTCGCGATGTACGTCGCTGCGTCATCGCCTTCCTGCTTTTCGATACGACCGCGGACCTTCACCTTGGCATCGAGCGGGATGTCGGCGAGATCCGCGTCAACCGCACCCTCGTCCGTCACCAGCCGGATCTTCGCCTTGGGATCCACGGTCATCGCCAACTCCTTACCACGAAGCGCGTTGACGGTCTTCGTGCCGGACTTAACGATCACGGTGAGGGAGCCGTCGTCGACACCGCCGGCAACCGCCTTCACGGTTCCCACGAGCTCGAACTTCACCTTCCCCTGGGCCTTGCCCTTGCTCTTGCCCGCCGCCGGCGAGAACGGAGCGGCGATCGCAAGCGCAATCAAGACCACGGCGACAAGAACCATCCATCTCTTCACGCGAGCACCCCTCCTGTCCGCTCATCCACTCGCGGCGTCCATGACACACCGCATCTTCTTCTGTATCGGCACCCATCGCCGCATCATGAGCTCCGGAGGGTTGCGCGCCGCCCAGCAAGGGATAGAGTTGCACGCGGCAGCGAGCCGTCGCTTGGAAAGGAGCTCTCGTGAGACTCAGCCTTGTTCCTCGTGAACAAGATTACTTTCGGATGTTCTCCGAGTGTGCTGCGAACCTCGAAGCGGCCGCCAAGCTCCTTCTCCGCTTCACGACCGGAGAAGGCGATCAGCGCTCACTCGCTTCCAGCATCCTCGAGCACGAGCACGTAGGCGACAAGATCGTGCACGACATCATCCAGCGTCTCAATCAGTCGTTCATCACACCCATCGACCGCGAGGACATCTACCAACTCGTGGCCAACATGGATGACGTTCTCGACCACATCGAGGCCGGCGCCGCAGCCATGGTGCTCTACAAGGTCGGCGAGCCAACTCAGCAGGTCCGTGCGCAAGCAGAGATCCTCTCGAGAGCCACGGAACTGCTGCGCATCTGCATCGACGGCCTCGCCAAGCCCAAGGGCCTCGAGCAGCACATCATCGCCATCAACAGCCTTGAGAACGAAGGCGACAGAGTGCTTCGCGAAGCCGTTGCCAGCCTGTTCGATCACAGGATCGATCCAATCGAGATCATCAAGTGGAAGGACGTATACGAGATGCTCGAGGCGGCCATCGACGAATGCGAGCACGTCGCCAACGTCATCGAGACCATCGTTATCAAGCACAACTAACGCCGCCTCAACCACATCGTGGTTCTCCTCATCCTTATCGTCGCCGTTGCGCTGCTCTTCGACTACACCAACGGCTTCCACGACACCGCCAACGCCATCGCAACCGCGGTGTCCACCAGAGCGATCTCGCCGCGTCTCGCCGTTGCCATGGCGGCGGTGTTCAACTTTCTCGGCGCCCTGGCTTCGACCAGTGTCGCCAGCACCGTCGGCAAGGGCATCGTCGACACGAATCTTGTAACGCTTCCGGTCGTGCTCGCCGCACTCATCGGAGCCGTCGTCTGGAACTTCGTCACGTGGGGCTTCGGCCTCCCGTCGAGTTCCTCTCAGGCGCTGTTCGGAGGACTCATCGGCGCAATGCTCGCCAGTGCCGGCATCTCCGGTGTGCAGTGGGACGGCGTCCTCACCAAGATCGTCCTGCCCATGATCATGTCGCCCGTCGTGGGATTCGCTGCGGCATGGCTCGTGATGACGGGCCTCACGTGGATCGTGCGCAAACACCCGCCGGCGCCGGTCAACCGCGTGTTTCGCGGCGCACAATGGTTCTCCACGGCGTTCGTCTCGTTCTCACACGGCGGCAACGACGCGCAGAAGACGATGGGCATCATCACCATGGCACTGCTGGCAAGCAACAAGCTGAGTGAGTTTGCTGTGCCGACTTGGGTGACGCTGGCCTGCGCGCTTGCGATGGCCCTCGGTACGTATTCCGGCGGCTGGCGTATCATCCACACGCTCGGATCGAAAGTCATGAAGCTGGACCCGATCCACGGCTTCGCAGCACAGTCCAGCGCCGCCGTGGTCATCGAGGCAGCGACGCGATTCGGCCTTCCGGTCTCAACCACTCACACCATCACGTCCGCCATCATGGGCGTCGGCTCCACGCAGCGCCTCTCGGCCGTGCGTTGGGGCGTAGCCGCCAATATAGTCAAGGCCTGGGTACTCACGCTGCCGGCAGCGGCACTCGTCGGCGCCGCCATGTTCCTCGTTCTCAACCTCTTCTTCTAGTCCGGGGCGAGCGATAGCCGCCGGTGCGCGGCGGGCAGCCGGCGTCGCCATGTGTGTTCACGACGCGTTTGCTTCCAAGCGACGGCACCGTACAATGGCGCCAACCGCCGCGCGCCGGCGGGCCAATGGGCGCACAACGCGGCGCCCCCCGCAGTTGGACGACCGCAGGAGGAACGCCGTGAGGCTCCTACGTGCCAGCCGACAGTCGGCGAGCAGACGCCGCCACACTGGGATCACCCGCGAGACCGCAGAGCCCGCTTTCACGTCGACGACCTCCGTCTAGACCAGAACCCTCCTGATCATGGCTCTCCTCGTCACCATCGTCGTCATCGCGCTGCTGTTCGACTACACGAACGGTTTCCACGATACCGCCAACGCTATCGCCACATCCGTCTCGACACGTGCTCTGTCTCCGCGCATCGCCGTCTTGATGGCGGCAAGCCTCAACTTGGTGGGCGCCCTGCTCTGGGACGGAGTCGCCAAGACGGTCGGCGAAGGCCTGGTCAACACCGACCTCGTCACCCTGCCCTTGGTACTCTCCGCGCTCATTGGAGCCGTTGTCTGGAACTTCGTCACATGGGGATTCGGCATCCCGTCGAGCTCATCACACGCGCTCTTCGGCGGCATCATCGGAGCTATGATCGCGTCCGCCGGCGTCTCCGGTGTCCTCTGGGGCGGCGTTGCCGAGAAGGTCATCTTGCCAATGATCCTCTCGCCGGTCCTCGGCCTGGTCGCCGCGTGGTTGCTCATGACGGGCCTAACCTGGCTCGTCCACAAATGGCCGCCGGCGCCGGTCAACCGCTGGTTCCGCGTTCTGCAGCCCATCTCCGCGGGCTTCATGGCGTTCTCACACGGTGCCAACGACGCGCAGAAGACGATGGGCATCATCGCCCTGGCCCTGTTTGCGAGCGGCCAAGTGACCGAGTTTCACGTACCGCTCTGGGTCAAGCTCGCCTGCGCCATCACAATGGCCCTCGGTACGTATTCCGGCGGCTGGCGCATCATTCACACGCTCGGCAGCAAAGTCATCAAGCTCGACCCGATCCACGGTTTCGCCGCCGAGACAAGCGCCGCCTCCATCATCCAGCTCGCGACACACTTCCATATCCCCGTGTCCACAACACATACGATTACGTCGTGCATCATGGGCGTCGGGGCAACGCAACGGCTTTCCGCGGTGCGCTGGGGCGTCGCCAGCAACATCGTCATGGCCTGGCTGGTCACACTGCCGGCCTCCGGCCTCGTCGCCGCCGTCACCTACCTCATTCTGAGCCTCTTCCTCTGAGGTCGCCGCGTACCGTCGACGCAGCGACCGAAGCGGCGACTCAGACGGCGAGCTTCCCTTCGGCTCTCCGTCTGCATAGAATGCTTCCACGGCGGTGAATTCGGGCATGGCCCGCTGGCGAGCTCGCGGAGCCGCCGCACCGCACGGCAGATCGGCGACGGACAAGGAGCACTATGAGAATCCGACTCATCGAGCCTGAGCCACCCGGCTTGCACGTATACGCCAAGGTCATCCTGCCGCGACTCGGACTCCCCATCATCGGCGCCGCGCTCAAGGCGCACGGCCACGACGTCCTTATCTACCACCCCCATCTAGCGCCGATCAATTGGGACGACGTCTACACGGCCGATCTCGTGGGGCTCTCGAGCACCACCTCGACAACGCCGGCGGCCTACGCGATGGCCGACGATCTTCGCGAACATGGCATCCCGGTCGTCATCGGCGGGTCACACGTCACTTTCCTGGCCGACGAGGCTCTCGAGCACGCCACCTACGTGGCTCGCGGCGAGGGCGGCGAGCAGCTCATGCTCGAGCTCATCGAGGCGCTCGAAGGCCGGCGCGAGTTGTCGTCCATTACCGGCCTCTCCTACATGCAGGAGGGCCTCGCCGTGCACAATCCGCCGCGCGAGCTGTGCGCCGATCTCGACGCGCTGCCGTTTCCGGACCTGGGACTCATTGTCGGCAAGCCGGGCGGAACCACGCCGATCATGACCAGTTGGGGTTGCCCCTTCGCCTGCAACTTCTGCTCGGTAACGGCGATGTTCGGCCGCAAGTACCGCTTCCGCAGCGCCGAGAACGTGATCGCCGAGATCAAGGAGAAGCGTCCCAAGCGCATCTTCTTCTACGACGACAACTTCGCCGCCAACAAGAAGCGTCTCAAGCGCCTCCTGCAGATGATGATCGACGAGAATCTGGTCGTGCCGTGGTACGCACAGGTGCGCACCGATGTCGTCCGCGACCCCGAGCTTCTCGACCTCATGCGGCGTTCCGGCTGCCAGATCGTCTATCTCGGCCTCGAGTCGGTGAGCCAGGAGACGCTCGACCACTACGAGAAATCACAGACGGTCGAAGACATCGAGCGCGCCATCCGTCTCCTGCACGAGCACAGCATCCTCTGCCACGGCATGTTCGTGCTCGGCGCCGAGCCCGACACCGTGGCCACCGTCCGCGACACGGTTGCTTTCGCCCTCAAGAACCGCATCGACACGGTGATGCTCAACATCCTCACGCCACTGCCCGGCACGCCGCAGTTCCGCGAGCTGAACGAGGCCGGCCGCATCTTCGACAAGCGCTGGCAGCTCTACGACGCGCACCACGTCGTCTTTCGGCCCAAGGGTATGTCACCGTACGAGCTTCAAATAGAGGTCTTGCGCGGGTACATGCGCTTCTACTCGATGCGCTCCTGGCTCCGCTGCCTCTTCGCCGTACGTGCAACGCAGCAACTGGTCTTTCACTGGTGGGGTCGCACCATCATCCGCACATGGATGCGCGACGAACGCAACAAGGCATTCGTGGCCGCGCTCAAGAGCATGCTGCCGCAGCCCGCACGACCAGGCACCGAAAGTGCGCCGACCAGCCACTGACGACATGGTCTTCCAGGCACGAACGGCGCTGCCGACGACTGGCCACCACCCCGTGTTAAGGAACGTTACGGCGAGCACCGCGGCGCCTCTGGCCGTGTTGCCTCTGTCGGACGCCGGTGGTAGTCTCCCGTACTTGAGTGAGTCAGGGTTCCCACACGGGTGTACCTCAGTGAGGAAGCGGTACGCGGTTGCCGCGTCCAAGGGGAGGCGATGCAGTGAACGGTAGGCGCCGGTTCGTCAAGCTCAGCACAATCCTCGGCATTTTCGTTCTCTGTCTCGCACTCTCACCCCAAGCGTTCGCCACCCCTATCTCAGAGAAGAAGGCCCGCCTCGCTGAAGTGCAGGCCAAGCTGCAAGCGGTCTATCACAAGGCCGACGTGGCGGTTGAGAAATACAACCAGGCGACCAGCGAGCTGGAGACCGTCCAGGCGAAAGTCAAAGAGAATGCCCGCCTTCTGGACATCGCCGAGTACAACCTCTCAGTAGCCAACAAGCAACTCCAGTCGCGAGCGGCAATTATCTACAAGACGCGGAATGTCGGCCTCGTCGACGTCCTGTTCGCCTCCGACACATTCGACGACCTCGTCACCCAGCTCGACCTCATGGAGCGACTCAGTCAGAACGATGTCGATACCGTGACGGCCATCGACGCCTATCGTCACGACGTCAGCGAGCGTCGCGTCAAGCTCGCCGCCGACAAGAAGGCGGCGGCGAAGCTCGTCAAGGAACGTGCCACGCAGAAGAACGAGATCCTGGCTGTCCGCAGCGAGCTTGAGACCACCACCGCTGGCCTCAAGTCGGATATCCGTCGTCTTGAGGCGCAGCAGCGAGCGGCCGCGGCCGCCGCAGCCGCCGCCGCGGCCGCCAACACCAGTGGTGGAGGCAACAGCGGTGGCGGTGGCAGCAGTGGTGGCAGCACAGACACCCCCGTCGTTGATCCCGGCGGCAGCGGGAAGGCCGCGGTTGTCGCAATCGCGCAACGCTACCTCGGCGTTCCCTACGTGTATGGTGGCGCCAGTCCGAGCGGCTTCGACTGCTCCGGCCTGACCATGTACTGCTACGCACAGATCGGTATTGGGCTTGCGCACGGCGCGACCCTGCAGCAGAAGGCCAGCACACCTGTCCCCATCAGCGCCCTGCAACCAGGCGACCTCGTATTCTTCGGCAACTCCGCCTTCAGCTACCACGTCGGCATCTACGTCGGTGGCTCAACGATGATCCACGCGCCGCACACGGGCGCCGTCGTCAGCTACGGCAGCATGAGTTCGGCCTGGATCGGTGGGCGCTTCTAGGGTCCCCCGAACACCACACCACGGCCTTTCAGAAGGGCGCCGGTCCGCAGCAGGTCCGGCGCCCTTCTTGCATCTTCCCCACACTCCACGCATCCCCGATGGTCAAAGGCCCTCCCTTCGCCCACGTGCCTGCAACTGATCCGAAAGCTCCGTCGATAAGCTTTTCCCGCAGATCTGCCGAAAATGGCTGCAGAGAGAGTCAGCGAACAAAGAGGCGGCCAAGTGAAACCGATTGACGAACTTCTCCACGAACTCCTAGCGCGCAACGCTTCCGACCTGCACATCAAGGCTGGGAGCCCACCAGTGCTCAGGATCGACGGAGAACTCGTGCCTATGGACGAGCCTTCTCTCACGCCCGAAGATACCAAGGACATCGCCGCCTCGATCATGACCGACAAGCAGATTCGGCGCTTCAGCGAGCACAACGAAGTCGACTTCGCTTACTCCGCTCCGAGCAAAGTCCGCCTCCGCGTCAACGTGTTTCGTCAGCGCGGCAGCATCAGTCTTGCCATGCGACAAGTCGCGACACAAGTCCCCTCTTTTGAGGAACTGCATCTGCCTGAGATCGTTCGCCGCTTGGCGCTGGAACCTCGCGGTCTTGTTCTCGTCACGGGGACGACCGGCTCGGGCAAGTCAACCACTCTGGCGGCCATGATCGATCACATCAACTCCACGATTCGTCGTCATATCGTGACCGTTGAGGACCCGATCGAGGTGCTACACAGGGACAAGAAGTCGATCATCAATCAGCGCGAGGTGGGCCTCGATACTGAGTCGTACGTCACCGCGCTCAAGTACGTCCTCCGCCAGGACCCCGACGACATTCTCATCGGAGAGATGCGCGACGTCGAGACGGTCTCAACCGCCCTCACAGCTGCCCAAACCGGGCATTTCGTGATGAGCACGCTGCACACCATCGATGCCACCGAGACCATCAACCGCATCATCGACTTCTTCCCGCTGCATCAGCAGAAGCAGATACGCATTATGCTCGCCGGCACACTCAAGGGCATCATCTCCCAGCGCCTCCTGCCTCGCGCCGGGGGCGTCGGGCGCATCCCCGCCATCGAGATACTCATCTGCACCAACCGCGTACGCGACTTCATCCTCGATCCTGCCCAGTCGCACATGATCACTGATGCGATCAAGGAAGGCGAGTTCTATGGCATGCAGACGTTCGATCAGGCTTTGCTGAAACTCTATGAGGAAGGCCTGATCACACTGAGTGACGCCGCCGGCGTGGCGACGAACCCTCACGACTTCAAGCTGCTCGTGCAGTCACAAGGCCACGACGTGAGCCTCATGACCTTCTAGGTCGTGGAGGAAGCCTACCCGAGGACTCTGCGGCTCTCGAGGTGAAGATCGACCTTGCGCTTGATGCGCTGTAGGGCGTTGTCGACTGTCTTGCAGTCACAACCGAGCGCATCTGCGATGCGCTCGTAACTCAGCCCTTGCAGATACAGACGCAGCACCCGGCCCTCCAGGGCGGAGAGCGCTCCCGTGAGGCATCCCGTAAGGCTATGCACCTCTTCTGAGCTGATCACCTGGTTCACAGGGTCATGCGTCGTAGGACCGGGCAACACGTCGGCGAGCGTACAGTCACCATCGTCCGAGGCATCATTCGGCGACTGGCTGAACGAGAGGTAGCCGTTCAGCGGTACGTGCTTCTGCCGTGTGGCCGTCTTGATGGCCGTAATGATCTGCCGTGTAATGCACAGCTCGGCGAAACTGCGAAACGACGCAAGGCGGTCATCGCGGTAGTCCCGCACCGCCTTATAGAGGCCCAGCATGCCCTCTTGAATGAGGTCTTCGGCGTCGCCACCGGCAAGGAAGTACGAGCTCGCCTTCAGGCGGACGAACTGGTGGTAGCGTTGAATGAGCGCGTCGAGAGCCGCTTGATTCCCACGCCGATACGCCTGGACCAACGTGTAATCCGTACTGTCAAGGAAAGGGTGAGGCTTCTTCGACAGTCCGACGCTACCTCTGCGGTCTGATTGCCGCGGCATGTGGCTCCGTCCCTACGTCGATTTCTCGACTCCCGGTCCCCTCAGGAGCGAGCTCGCCTCTACGGATTTCGCCGTAGAGCCTCCAGCTTGCGCAAAGTCTCGACGTCAACTTTATCTTCAAGCCGTGAGGGGATTCTACTGGCTTCCGCCAGGGAATCAACCGCTTTTGTCGGCTGTTCCAGCATTGCTGCGAACTCACGCGGCGTCATGCGGCTCACCCCCGCTCGAGCGGCAGTGCGCTGCACCTCTTGGTCGCCTGACACGACGGTCACTGCCACATCGGCGGGCTGCTCCGCGATCCGCCGAGCGATCAGCGTGTCGGCGGTAAACCGGCCGCCGGCGAAACAGACCTCCAGCGGGACGCCCTTGAGCGGCCGACAGTGCGTCGTCTCGGCGTTGTGTGCGTCGAAGACCAGCATGGCGCTTCCGCCACGCAGCGCGATCACACTGGCGATTCTCTCGGACAGCCAATCGCGACGCGCGAAGAGCTCATCCTTGCTCGCGCCGGGGAAGAGCGCATGCAGAACGTTGTAGCCGTCGACGATTAGGAGGGCGCCATTCATTGGTCTCAGAGCGGACGGACGGCCTCTGACGAGACGCGCTGACGGCGCGCTTCGAACAGAAGCAGGGCCGCCGCGACACTGACGTTGAGACTCTCGACCGGTGACGCCATGGGAATCGCGACGAGCGCGTCGCAGGTGCGCGCCACGAGCGGCCGCAGGCCACGACCCTCGGCCCCGCACACAAGCGCCACGCGCCCGCGGAGATCGGTGTTCCACAAGGTCTGGCCAGCGCCGCCGGCGGCCCCATACACCCAGAAGCCGGCCGCTTGGAGCTCCTTGATGTAGGCCACGATGTTGGTGACCTGAGCCACCGCGATGTGCTCGGTCATCCCAGCCGACGCCTTGACGGCGGCAGGGGTGACGGAAGCGGAGCGATGCTTGGGTACGACCACACCGCCGGCGCCCGCAGCAGCCGCGCTGCGGGCCACAGCGCCGAGATTGTGCGGATCCGTCACCTCGTCGAGCACGACGATCAAGTCGGCCTGCAGCAACGCCGCTCCCGAGGCATAGGCGTAATCGTCAACCTGAAGAGCGACGCCCTGATGCTCGCGACTCCCGGTAAGCTCGTCGAGGCGCTGCGCCGTGACAATCTCCACCGGCACGTCGCGCGCCAACTCGTCTTCGAGTGCCTTGAGAGCCGGCGCGGTTGCGGCAAGCTTCCGAGCTCGCCGCCGAGCGCCGGCCCCGAGAGCCACACGAATGACATTGCGGCCGTAGATCCACTCCACCGAGCACCTAGTTTCTGACGCTCATTGCGCCCTCACGACTTGCGTACCCTGCGGTGTGTCGCGAACCTCAAACCCTGCTGCCTGCATCTCATCCCGCAGGCGATCGGCCTCGCTCCAGGCTTTCTCGCGACGATAGTGGTCGCGCAATACACAGGCATAGGTCGCGTCGCCGCATTGAAGACGATCTGCGTAGACAAGCGCCACATCGTCCCAGCGCCCCTCTTCGGCCAGAACGAGCGCCGTCGGCAGCGACACCGTGCCGGTGGCACAGGACTGCGCCTCCTCACCCGACACAGTTCCCGCAACGGATGCCGCCTCGGGTTCGACCGGCACCGCGATGAGCAGCACCGCCAATGACTCACTCAACAACTCTCGCGCCGCGGCAAGTGCATCAGTGTCTAGCTCGGCTTCTCCGCGATCAACAGCCGCCAGGTAGCGCCGCACATCGCCGATGAGCGCGAACAGCTCGCCGATGGCGGCCGCCGTGTTGAGATCGTCGTCCATCTGCTCCGCAAACGCCACGCGAGCGCGTTCCACGCGAGCCGCCACATTCGGAGCAGCTCCGACGCGGGCGGCTCGACCAGCGCGCTCGATACGAAAGCGCATATCATCGAGCGCGCTCGTCAGCCGTGCGTAGGCGGCTTTGGCCTCCTCGAGCTTGTCCTCCGAGAACTCCAGAGGGCTGCGGTAGTGGGTCGTGAGGAAGTACATGAGGAGGACCGGGGGCGCGTAGCGGGCGAGCACCTCGCGCAACAAGAAGATGTTGCCGACGCTCTTCGCCATCTTGAGGCCCTCGCTGCGGATCATCCCATTGTGCATCCATATGCGCGCGAACGGCAGCCCAGCAGCTTCGCTCTGAGCGATCTCATTCTCATGATGAGGGAAGATGAGATCGCGGCCGCCGCCGTGGATATCGAAGCCGTTGCCCAGATAGCGCAGGCCCATGGCAGAGCACTCGATGTGCCAGCCCGGCCGACCCTCGCCCCACGGACTCGACCACGCCGGTTCACCCGGCTTGGCTGCCTTCCAGAGCGCGAAGTCGAGCCCATCTTCCTTGCCGGGTTCAGAAGTTATGCGCACACTCTCCGCGAGCTCGTCGATGCGCTGTCTGCTCAGCTTGCCGTAGTCGGCGAATGACCGCACGCGGAAGTACACGCTCCCATCCGCGGCGTACGCGTGTCCGCGAACGATCAAGTCGCTGACAAGGTCGATGATCTCGGCAATCGTCTCGGTCGCCCTGGGCTCCACATCGGGACGAGCAATACCCAAGCGCCCTGTGTCTTCGATGTAGGCGGCCGTGTAGTCGCTCGCGACATCGGCGGAGGCACGTCCCTCGGCGTTGGCCTTGGCGATGATCTTGTCATCGACATCAGTGATGTTGGTGACCAGCGTCACCGCGTAGCCACGATGACGTAGCCACGAACGCAATACCGCGAACACGACGTATGGACGAGCGTTGCCTACATGGATGAGGTTGTAGACCGTCGGCCCGCAACAGTAGATGCCTACCTTACCCGGATCGCGCGGCGCGAAAGGCTCCTTCTGCTGTGTAAGCGAGTTGAAGAGACGGATCACAGGGCATCTCCCGGAGGTTGGATGTGCGGAGCAGCGCATTCCCGGCGAGCGGCAGCGATGCGTGACAGGGCTTGATCGGATGAGAGCGCGGCAAGGACGAATGGCAATTCGGGACCGTGCTCGGCGCCGGTCAGAGCGACACGAAGCGGCATAAGCACATCCCGCGGGCCGAGGCCGCGCTGCTTTCCCCACGAGCGCAATGCCGCCAAGAGCTCGCGAGCAGCGTCCGGCGGCAGCCACAGAGCCGCAGGCGCGCGCAAGACACAGAACTCCTCCAACACGTCGCCGGCATCGGCCACCAGTGGACGGAGCTCCGGCGAAAGAGTCGGCACCTTAAGAATCGTGCTCGCCAAGACGGGTGCCTGATCGTATGCCGAAAGCGACGGACGGAAGGCCGCGGCCAAGGCTGCGGCCGCCTGTGGCGACGTACCCTCAGGAAGGCGCTCGGCGAAACGGCGCTCGTGCTCGTGCGGCGCGAGCGCCATCACATGCTCGTGCGCCAGCCAGTCTAGCTTCACTTGATCGAAGACGGGTGCGCTCAGAGATAGGTCCTCGAGCGCGAAGTCTTCGACAAGCCGCTGCACAGAGAGAACCTCGTCGTCTCCATGAGACCAACTGAGGAGCGCGAGGTAGTTGACAATTGCCTCGGGTAGGTAGCCGCGCTCGCGGTACTCGCCGACTGACGTGGCGCCGTGCCGTTTCGAGAGCTTGGCTCCATCCAGACCAAGCACGAGAGAGTGGTGAGCAAAGCGAGGGACGGACGCGCCCAACGCCTTGAAGAGGAGTACCTGGCGCGCCGAGTTCGTAAGGTGATCGTCGCCGCGAATCACGTGCGAGATGCGCATGTCGCGATCGTCCACCACCGAGGCAAAGTTGTAGCTGCCGACGCCGTCTGACCGAAGGATGATGAAGTCGCCCACCGCATCGGCGGCGACGACCACCGGCCCGCGCAAGAGATCATCGACAACGATCTCCCCTGGCGGCACAGCGAAGCGCACTGCCGCCGGCTCACCCTGGGCGAGTCGCGACCTCACCTCGTTGGCGGAAAGCGTCAGACAGCGGCGGTCGTAGTGTGGCGAACGGCCAGCACTGAGCGCCTCCACGCGCAGCTCCTCGAGACGCTCCTCCGGACAGAAGCAGTGGTAGGCTTGGCCCGTCGCCAGCAGATCGTCCGCCGCTCGCCGGTAGAGATCGAGCCGCTCGCTCTGACGATAAGGCCCGCACTCTCCGCCGACCTCCGGCCCTTCGTCCCAATCGAGACCGAGCCAGCGCAAGTCAGCGAGAATCGAGTCCTCGTGGCGCGCCTCCGAACGCGCCACGTCGGTGTCGTCGATACGCAGCACAAAGCTTCCACCCTCGTGCCGCGCAAACAGCCAATTGAACAGCGCGGTACGGGCGGAGCCGATATGCAACGTCCCCGTCGGACTCGGGGCGAAGCGGACTCTCACGGCCGACTCGCGCGTGATCCTGCTCCTATGATCGTGACCCTATCCGACGCCCAGTCTAGCACTGCCTCTAGATGCGCCGCGCGTCGAGGCGACTCAAGCCTTCTTGATGCCGAGCGTCGTCGCCGTGAAGAGAGGATCGAACGTAAGCGCCTCGGCCTCGATCTGCGCTCGACCTCCCTCTTCGCGGTCAACGACGCAAAGGAGAACCGGTACCTCCAGGTCCGCCTCGCGGAGTCGCTGGGCAGCCGCAAGCGCCGCACCGCCAGAAGTGACGACATCCTCAATCATGACCACCCGCTGCCCTGCTTCGGCACGACCTTCGAGAGACTTGCTCGTGCCGTAGCCTTTCTCGCCCTTGCGCACAATCACAAACGGCTTGTCGTACGCGAGAGAGACCGCAGCGACAATGGCGACCGCACCGAGTTCCGGCCCCGCCAATAGGTCGAAGGGTTCGTACGCGGGCAGCTTCTCGGCGAGACTGGCGGCGATGTCACGCAGAAGATCCGGACGCGTCGAGAACAAGTACTTGTCGAGGTAGAACTTACTGTGGCGTCCCGAGCGCAGGATGAAGTCGCCCTCGAGATAACTCGCATCGAGCAGCCGCCGGCCGAGATCCTCCACAGAGCCCCCCTTTGACGCATGATGAACTGACGCTACCGAGAGCCTATCAGGTGCCGCCGATCGCCATGCCGTCGATCAGGACAGACGGCGTGAAGATGCTCCCGCTCGGCATCCAGCGAGCGTCGTCGCCCAAGGCGCGAATGCCTGTGAGCATGCCAAGCATGTCGCCTGCCAGCGTGACCTCGCGCACCGGCGTTGTGAGCTCGCCGTTCTCGATCAGCACGCCACTCACGCCAACGGAGAACTGCCCGGAGATCGGGTTGGCGCCCGAGTGAACCCCGACGGCATGCATGACGAGCACGCCGCGATCGATGTCCGCGAGAAGCGCGGGCAGCGGTGTTTCGGCACCGGAGACGATCAGATTCGTTGGCTGAACGCCCGGCAGACCGGCGTATGAGCCGCGCATGCCGTTACCCGTCGACGAGCGGCCCGCTCTGCGTGCCGTATAGGTGTCGTAGAGAAAGCCTCGCAGCAGCCCGTCTTCGATGAGCGGTGTGCGTCGGCAGGGCACGCCTTCGCCGTCGAACGGGGCACTGTCGGGACCGTCCTCACGTGTTCCGTCGTCCACCAACGTCAGCACATTGGACGCCACACGCTGTCCCTCGCGACCGGCGAAGAGCGAACGCCCTTTCTGAACGGCGTCGGCCGTGAGGGCAGAGCTCATGACACCGAAGAACGACGCTGCCACGAACGGGTCCAATACCACTGGGACCTTCATGGACTGACATTTCCGGGCGCCGAGCAGCCGGCAGGCCCTCTCAGCGGCCTCGCGCCCGCATGCTGACGGTTCGAGCGCTTCGAGCGCTCGACCGACGGTGAACGAGTATCCAGTCTCGACCTGCCCGTCGTGTTCGGCGAGCACGTAGGCGAAGGCATAGCACTGATTGCTGCGGTACGAGCCCCGCACCCCTGAAGTGCTGGCGATGAAGACCTCGCCGTCGCCGTCGGCATAGACGGTGTCTTCAACTATCTTCACACGCGCATCAGCAGCAAGTGCGGCGGCCTCGACTTCCAGCGCGACCTCGATACGTTGCGCATCCGTCGCCTCAGCGAGTCTCTCGTCAAACGATCGGACCGCAGCCGGCGAACCGGCTGGCGCCGGCACCGCGGAATACGCATCTTCGTCGCTCACGGCGGCATGCTGGACGGCGCGGCTCACGAGATCGTCGAGCCCCTCATCATCGAGTTGCGAAGTGTATGCATGGCCGACCGCGCCAGAACGAAACACGCGCACGCCAACGCCACGGCGATGCGCGGCAGTTAGCTCCTCGACCTGCTGCTGATAGACCTTGATCCTGCGCGAAGTCGACGCTTCGCCGTAGACTTCTACGTCGCTCACACCTAGCGCAGTAGCACGTTCGAGCACACCATCCAGGAATGAGAACATCAGGCCGTCCCCCCCACGGTCATCTCGCTAATCCGCAGTGTCGACTGCCCGGTGCCCACAGGCACGCTCTGGCCGTCCTTGCCGCACATCCCGGTCTTGACCTCGAAGTCGCCGGCGATCATGTCGATCTTCTTCAGAATATCGATGCCGCTGCCGACAAGCGTCGCGCCCCGCAGCGGCGTCGTTACTCGTCCGTTCTCGATCAGGTAGCCTTCGGCCACGCCGAAGACGAAGTTCCCGCTGGCCGGCTCCACCTGCCCACCTGCCAGGCTCTTGGCGTAGAACCCGTACGGCGTCGCCGCAATGATCTCCTCGGCGGTCACCGAACCCGGAGCGATGTACGTAGTCGTCATGCGAGGTATGGGGACATGCCGGAAGGACTGGCGACGACCGTTGCCCGTCGGCGTTGCTCCCATTTGCCGCGCCCGCATGCGATCGTAGATGTATCCCGTCAAGCGCCCCTCTTCGATGAGCAGCGTCTTCTGCGTCGGCACACCCTCATCGTCGAACGCCTGCGAGCCCCAGCCGTTCGTTAGCGAGCCGTCGTCGTAGGCGCTCACGATCTTCGCCGCCACGACCTGCCCCAGCTTGCCGCTGTAGATGCTCGCTCCTTTGGCCACGGCGTCTGCCTCGAGGCCGTGTCCACACGCCTCGTGAAAGAGCGTACCGCCGAAGCCGTTTCCGAGGACAACGGCCATCGTCCCCGCAGGTGCCGCGCGCGAGTCGAGCATGGTCAGGGCCTTCTTGGCCGCAGCTGCGGCAACATCCCGGGCCACCGTCTCACCGACGAGCTCGAAACCGGCGTGGCCACCGAGCGTCTCCACGCCGGTCTGGATCACATCGCCGCGGCGCGCCACCACCTGCGCAGCGAGGCGAACGCTGGTGCGCTCGTCATACACGAGGTCGCCGAGCGAGTTGGCAACGAGCACGCGGCGGTGGCTATCACCGTAGCCGATGATCGCCTGCACAATCTCGGCTCCCTGCCCGCGCGCCTCTTCATCGCCGGCGCGCACAAGTTCGGCCTTACGCGCGATGGCGACCGCATCCGGAGGGACACGCACCGGATGCTTCCCGGGCGCGCTGACGACATCACCGAGATTGGCGACAGGCGCGCCTGCGGCCCCTTGCGTCGTAGCCGCGGCCACGGCATCGGCGGCGGCGGTGAGCGCCGCCTCGTCCAACTCGTCACTGAAGGCATAGTACGTGTGCTCCCCGGAGAGCAGGCGCACCGCGGCGCCCACCTCACGGCCACCGCTCGTCTGCTCTATGCGCTCGTCCTCGAGGCGCACGCCGAGGCTTTCACGATCTTCGATGTACACCTCGGCGAAATCGCCGCCGCGACGCAGCGCACGAGCAAGCGTGTGCCGCAGCAGATCTGAATCAAACGTCTTGACGTCCACCTTCACTCCCGTGACGGGGTTGTGCACCGCGGTTGCGCGACCCAGGAACAACCGTACAGATCAACTCACAGCGATCACCACCACGACTGATGTGGCAGTCGCTCTGTGTGACTTCGAGCTCGCCGAGTCCGCTCGTCACCGCCCTCAGTACACCTTCGAGAAAGGCGCGATGGAGCGGGCAGACCAGATCGGGGTCGTCGCTCGACACTTCATTGAATGCGCAGTTGCGCACCGACACAATCATCGTGTCGCCCTGCCACTCGATATCGGGCAGTAGCCCCTGCTTCTCGGCAATCTGCCGCACGAGATCCGCCACGGCAGTAGGGTTCCGTGGAGGCGTGTCCTCCCTTGCCAGCGCGCTTCGGCCCTCTTCCACGCCTGCTTCACGACACGCGCGCACAGCATCGTTGCGCGAGCCGCCGGCGGCGAGGGCCTCGAGGGCCAGCCGCGCAAGCAACTCATAGCGGCGCGGAGGGAAGCCGAAACTCATGACTCTGTCGCTGAGCCGATAGAGCTTGGCGGGTCGACCGCCCCCTGCCGTGCGCCTCAGGCCCGTCGCCAAGAACCCGACGTGTTCGAGCTTGGTGAGATGCATGCGCGCAACGTTGGGGTGCAGAGAGAAGCGCTCCGCGATGTCGGCGACGGTGACGTCTGTCCCCGGTTGCTCAGCGATCGCGCGATAGATGTGGTACCGCGTCTCATCCGCGAGCACGGCCGACAGCTCGTGGTCTCGGTCCCATGCGTCCGTGCGGTCCATCTCCACCGCGCGATAGTACCGTTCTCATCTAACCATGTAAACACGGTGAATGCAGTGCGAACCCGACGCCGTCGCGCCACGAGCGAGGACGTCTCATCGCGTCGGCGTCATATACAATCCAAGGCCCAGCTCCAGCCAGCAGCACAGGAGTTCGATGCGCAATCTCACTCACGGCGATCGCGGTAAGGAAGTCGTCGACGTGCAAACACGTCTGCGCGCGCAGGGCTTCGAGCTCGGCACGGAAGGCGCCGATGGGTTTCTCGGCCCCAACACCGAGCTCGCGCTGCGCTCGTTCCAGCAACAGCGCGGGCTCCTCGTCGACGCCGTCGTCGGCGACAACACGTGGCGCGAGCTTGTCGAGGCCGGGTATCAGCTCGGCGATCGCCTCCTCTACCTCCGTGAGCCGCCGTTTCGCGGCGACGACGTCCTCGCCCTCCAGGTCAAGCTCAACCTGCTCGGCTTCAACGCCGGTGCCGAGCGTGGCGTCTACGACGCCGACGTCGAGGCGGCAGTCCTCGACTTCCAGCGCAACGCCGGCCTGCGCCGCGACGGACTGGTAGGCGAAAACACGCTCAACAAACTCACCGCCCTTCGCAAAGCAGAATCCGGCCGCGAGGGGAAGAAGATACCCGACCGCCACGACGGCTACGTGCCCGCTCTCACTCCCGTGGGCCAGACGATCGTCGTCGACCCCGGTCACGGCGGTGACGACCCCGGGCATGTCGCAGACGATGGTCTGGCGGAGAAGGATATCGCCTTGACCATGGGCTTGCGGCTTGCCGAGCTCCTGCGCGCGGAAGGCTGCCGAGTGGTGCTCACGCGAGACACAGACGAGACCGTACCGCTCTACGCCCGGACGGAGAAGGCCGATGCGGCCGGGGCCGACTTCTTGATCTCGCTGCACTGCAACGCCAATTCCGCGCAGGAAGCTCACGGCTCCGCTTGCTACTACTTTCAGCGGAGCCACTACTACTCAGAGCAGGGGCGCCGCCTCGCGGACAACATCGGAGCCCGCCTCTCTCATGCAGGCACTCGATTCCTGGGTAGCTTCGGGCGCAACTACGGAGTACTCCGCGAATCAGGAGCTATCTCCGTGCTCGTCGAGCCAATCTTTCTTTCAAGTCCGAGCGACGGCGTCCTGGCTCGTCAACCTGACACCCTGGAATCCCTCACACGCGCCGTCATGGAAGGTCTCGTCGACTACCTCGCCCGCCAGGCTCCAATCGTCACTCCGAGAAGATGAACGACCAAGGCGGCGCAGAGACGACGACGCCGTACTCGACGACGCAGGCGCAGCGCCTACGTGAACTCGGTGCCGATCCGGACGTCTGCGCCGCTCGCTTCGTCGACGTCGCCGCCCGCGACGCAGCCTTTCGAGACACCGCGGAGCGCCTTGCGCGCACAGAACGCCTCGGGTTACATGAACTGCGAACTTCGAGCCGCCAGCCACGAATCATCGCCCTGGAAGGTGCAGTGTCGGACACTCTCCGCGGTCTGGGCTTCGTGCGCGTGGTAACGCCACACTTGATCTCTCGCGAGGCGCTGGCCAAGATGGGCATCGACCATGGGCACCCGCTCCACGATCAGGTCTTCTGGGTCGAAGACGGACGCTGCTTGCGTCCGATGCTTGCCCCCGGGCTCTACAGTCTCATGCGCCGCCTTGCGCGCGTCTGGACAAAGCCTTTCGGCATCTTCGAGATCGGAACATGCTTTCGCCGCGACACGAAAGGCGCAAGCCACTTGAACGAGTTCACCATGCTCAACCTCGTGGAACTTGGCGGGCGGGCAGACACACGTCGCGCCCGCCTCGACGATCTCGCGAACAGAGTCATGCACGCCGCGGGCATCGATACATTCGAGTTGGTCGGCTCAACGTCGGAGGTCTACGGAGAGATGTTCGACGTCGAAGTCAACGGCATGGAGGTGTGCTCGGCGGCACTCGGACCACATGCGCTCGACGGAAACTGGGGGATCGTCGACCCTTGGGTCGGACTGGGATTCGGGCTCGAACGCCTCCTCATGGCACGCGAGAGATACGCGAACATCGAGCGCGCCGGCCGAAGCCTGAGCTATATCGACGGCGCGCGCCTCAACGTCTAGCCGCGAGCGTACGCCTAGCCCCTAACGGCGATTCGCTTCCGCCTCAGCCGTCACCGCGGTCACACGTCGCGCAAGTGCGATCCGTGGCCGCGCTGAAAACGTGTCGCCGCGTACTTGCGCAGCTTCCACTCCGGGATGCGGCATTCCGAGCACGCTTCGGCGTACCACTTGTTGCGTAACCACCGCGCGGCGCGGCTCGTCTTTGAATCGTGCACTACCATTCGCTTGCCGCAGTGCGTCGTGAGGACAGCGTACGCGCCGCGCTGATCGAACTCTCTGATCCCGTGCAACACGCCGCGACGTGAAGGCCAGAGCTTCATCTTCTCTACGAGTCGGAAGAGACAGACTTGCTTGCGGTAGTATCTGATCTTGTCTGGGTCAGTCGGCATGCGTGCGGCGAGTGTACCATCGGCCGCAGGGGGCCCATCGCCAGCGCCGAATGATCGACCAGAAGCAACCGGATTCGAGGTACACGATGAGCCGCTCACCTGCACGTCGCCGCGCCCGTGTCACGTCCGCGCTCACGCTCGCAACGCTGGTCATCTTGGCCGCCGCGATCGTCGCCTGCGGCGATAACGGCGGCTCGTCACCCTCTTCTTCGACCTCAGCCACAGTCACCGAGACACCGACGGCCGGCACCTCGCCCTCTCCTTCGCCGTCGCCGTCGCCGAGCGCGACGACTACCGGAACGACCCGGCTCTCCGTGTACTTCCTGCGCGGCGAGTATCTCGGCGTCGCCGAGCGCAGCGTACCGCGTACGAAGGCAGTGGCCGCCGCAGCATTGCGCGAATTGTGCGCCGGCCCGTCGACCTTCGAACAGGAGGCCGGCCTGAGTTCCGCCGTCCCTGAGGGCACCGAGTTGCGCAGTGTAGAGATCCACGACCGTGTAGCGGCGGTCGATCTGTCTGCGGAGTACGCGACCGGTGGCGGCTCGCTCTCCGTGATGGAGCGCATTGCTCAGGTCGTGTACACGGTCACGCAGTTCCCCACCGTCGACGCCGTCACGTTCTCGATCAATGGCGAACCCGTCACGAGCCTCGGTGGCGAGGGTGTGGTCGTGTCGTCGCCACAGAGTCGCGCCGATTGGGTCGATCTCGAACCGGCCATCTTCGTCGAAAGCCCCGGTGTCGGCGCAGTTCTCTCAAGCCCGTTTGTGCTTCGCGGCAGCGCCAGTGTCTTTGAAGCGAACTTCATCGCCGATCTGCTGGACGCGAAGGGCAAGCGCGTCGTTCGCTCGATCATGCAGGCCTCTGTGGGAGCTCCAGAGCGAGGCACGTTCCGCAAGTCGATTGAGTTCAGCACCACGGCCGAAGGTGGCGAATTGGCCGTCTACGAGGTCTCGATGGAGGATGGATCGCACCTCAACGAAGTGCGCATCCCCGTGATCTTCGCACCCTGACCCAGAAGCGCTTGGCGGGGAGTGCGGGAGTCACACCCGCCTGCGTGGGTTTAGAGCCCACGCTGATCCTTCCGATCGACCCCCCGCGCAGAGAGACTGCACCTCCTACTATCCCACATCGCCATCCGCGATGTCGGCTCGTGCGTCCGTTTCGGCGCGCAGAGAAATAGCCGGCTCACCCGCGTTGCGCCGCTCCACACAGCGGATGAACGGCTCCACAAGCGCAGGATCGAACTGCGCGCCGGCTCCGGCACGCAACTCCGCGATGGCCTCGGCTACAGTGCGAGCCGGTCTGTACGGCCGCGTCTCCGTCATTGCCACAAACGCGTCGGCGACCGCGAGTATGCGCCCCAAGAGCGGGATGTCGTCCGCGACGAGACCCTGCGGATAGCCCGTGCCGTCGTAGCGCTCGTGATGAGCGAGCACCGCAGCGCGCACCTGTTCTGACTCCGGCAACGACGCGATGATCGTATCGCCGAGGGCCGAGTGGCCCTTGACGATCTCCAGCTCGTCCGCAGCGAGCCGTGTCGGCTTACACAGAATCCGCGCCGGAATCGCGATGTTCCCGATGTCATGGAGGAGTCCGGCCAGCCGCAGATTGCGCTGGCTTTCGCGTGAGAGCCCGAGAGACTCCGCCAGAGCGAGTGCGTAGTCCGCCACGTCATCGCTGTGGCATTGGGTGTATCCGTCGCGACTGTTCACCGTCACGACCAACGATTCGAGAACTTCGAAGGCGCCGATCTCTCGAACATCCGGGCCCAACTCGCCGCGTTGTTGAGATACCTGTGTGGGGCCACGACGCTTGGCGGCATACAGGCGCGTGTCGGCGACTGCGACAAGCTCATTGATGCTGTGTGCATCGCCAGGAAACGCGGCCACTCCCATGCTCGCGCTGATCGGGATCCTTCGTTCTTCATCGGCAACGGGCGCCGTCCCGCCCATCGCCTGGTGCAGACGCCACGCGAGTTGCTCTGCCTCCTGCAGATTCGTGTCGGGCAGAACGAGCACGAATTCGTCACCACCGTTGCGCCCAACGATGTCGGTCGGTCGTGTCTCGGCGCGCAGCACCGCGGCCACGGCACGGAGAACCGCGTCCCCTGCAGGATGACCAAACGTGTCATTGAACGCCTTGAAGCCGTCCACGTCCAACATGACAAGCGCGTAGCTCTTGCCGTGCCGAACCGCTCTTGCGTGCTCTCGCGCCATGGCATCACGGATTTCCCGGTGATTGGCAAGTCCCGTAAGAGAGTCGGTGTGGCTGAGAAGCCTGAGCTCGCGCAACATCCTGGCGCTGCGAACCGCCTCCCCGGCGAGCTCGGCGAGGCCGAAGGCCAGCGCCAGCTCGTCGTCATCGAAACCACGGTCGTTCACCGAGTCCCACAGGACGAGCAAGCCCATCGGCCCGCCGACGGAGCGCATCGGAATGTGGAGTCTGGTCTTGCCTCCCCAGGATTGCATGTCCCCTCGGCTGACACTGTCGAGATCGGGATCGGACAGGCGCTGCAGCACGGCGTCGTTTGACTTCAACGCCTGCTGCTCCGCTGGATGCGCGGCCAGCAGACGTGGCTCACTCAAACGCTCTTCCGCGACGACCTCGAGCCCCCAGGCGGCCTTGGCCACGAGCGTCTCTTCCTGACGGTCGTATTCGTACGCGATGCACTCGGTAGCCGCAAACACGTCGGCCGCACACCGGGTGACGATCGCCAGCGCCTCGGCAACCGATGCGGCGCTGGCGACAGCCCGACTGGATTCAAGCAGCGAAGCGAGGCGCCCAGCCTGCTCCCTTTCCGCCTGGAGCGCCTCGGCATCCTGGATCGACATGGCGATGAGCCGGCAGACCGAGACCGCGGTGTCCGTTCGTTCACGCATCGCGCGCTGATCTCCGACTACCCCATCGATCTCCGCAACGCCAATCACGTCGTCTCTGGCTATGAGAGGAACGAGCACCGTTGCCGCCTCCCGGTGCTGACGCTCAGCTTGCTGAGACGCGTTCTCTCCCGATGCCAAATGAGGCAAGGTGACGGGGCCGCGACTGGCAACGGCGCGCCGCTCGGGCTCGCTCAGCAAGGCACGACGCGCGTCGCCCGGGCATGCGCGCGGCTGCCCGCCGACCACGTTCGCGAGGCAGGCAAGGCGGCCACCATCGCGCAACCGCAGAAGTCGAACCTGAGGCGCATCCACGATGGTCGCCAGCTTCGCGGCAGCCGTAGCTGCGATCCGTCGCGGATCGACCCCGGTCAGACTGGCGCTCATGTCGTTGACCGCCGCGTGAGAGCGCCAGAGTGCTTCACGACTCTCTTCTAGCCGCTTGCTCAGCCAGGCCACCATCTCGGCGATGGCCGCGCAGACAAGTCCCACACCAACCGCCGAGTTCAACGCCGCCGCCATGTCATCGAGACGAACCGCCATCGAAGGTACATAAGCGAGGGCGAATAGAGGCAACGCCATCAGCCCGGTCCCGCGACGATGCGACATGCCGATCAGCACGAAGACCGCGCAGTAGAACACGCCGAAGATGAAGGGATCGAGTCCGCTCAGCACCGTGAAGAACGCAATGATCCCAAAACCAAGCGGCACCAGGAAGTGCGTGTACCAACGGGGCCAGCGACTCCAGGGAAGGTACCAAACCACAACCCCGGACAACACCACCAGAACGCCAGTGGCGCCCATGTAAAGAGAATCCCCTTGTGCACCAAGCGGCAGGATCGGGCTGAGCAGCATGGCGAATCCGCCGAGGACGCACGCCACTGCCCCCGCGCGACCGATCAGCTGGTTCGGCAACCTGAAGGCGTGCCGGTCGTTGCTGGAAGGCTCATGCGCCGCATTCTGAGATCTGGACTCGGTGTCGGTGCCCTCTATCTGTGCAGTCATCACAGCCACAGATGGAGTATCGGCGCAAACCCGTCCTTAATACACGCGCCGTAGACGAATTGCCCAGTCTAGAGATCGCCCTCCATTGACCGAGCTTTCGCCTGTACGTCGGCGACTAGGAAAACGCCCGAACAGCCATGAACGCCACTCCGATGGCCAGCGGATCGTGGAGGTGGCGAACTCCAAGACACGTCTGCGCTCCCGCACTGAAGGCGGAGGGAACGCCCGGCACGACGGCCAGCAGCGTCGGTCTCACGTCGCCGACGCCGATGATCGCGGCCGCCGGCGTCGCATCGAACACGAACCTGGCGCGCGGAAGGCCGACCGCGAGCGTCGTTTCCCTCAGCATCGGCAGTTCGGCGAGCGCCACCGCGAGGCGCTCGCCGTCCGGTTCGATCACGCTCACCGCAGCGCCCGCAGCGACGAGCTGCCGAGCCGCCGCCAAACCCACCGGACCAAGCCCGAGGAGGAGCACGGGCCGTCCCACAAGTCCGCCCGCAGCAGCGGCGAGCGCTGCCACATACCCTTCGGCCGTGGCAGAAGCATTGTCAACGCAGCGCGCGACACGCAGATTCAAGGCGAAGAAGCGCTCGTCATCAGCCAGAAACAGCACCTCCGCACCGCCGCGCACCGCGTCCGCCATCCCAGCTACGTCGCTGGCAGCGATCGCAACGGCGTCACATCCGAGATGCGAAAGTGTCGTCGCGACCATCTCGCTGAAGCCGCCGATGACGCCGCCGCCAGCAGTCAACGGTACCGCAGCACAACGCGCCCCGGACAGGACGTCACCGGCCCCAGGGCCGAGCGCACCGAGAGCCAGCGCGCGCAAGTCGCCCCCCGTCAGCGCAAGCAGTTGCGCATCGAGCCTCGCCAGCCGCTCCCTCGGAAGTGAAACGTCAGCAGAAGTAAGTCTGGTCACAATCGCTCAATCAGAGAGACGGGTGGCATTGACTCTGGCATCACGGTGAGGTGATGATCGGCGGCGATTGCCTCTACAGTCGCCTGAGCCCGATTCCGCGCCTGGATTACGCTCGGGCCAGTTGCGATCAGCGTCGCCACCCATGACTCACGGCCCGCAGCACAGTCGGTGAGTGCTTCGTCGGCACCGTAGAAGCAGGGCACGCTCGTCAATGGTCGCGCGACAGCAAGCGCATGCTCACCAACCACTTCGAGCTTGCCGCCCTCAACACGCACGTGCTGGTAGATGCAGGCGCACCGCGGCGTGCGATCCACGACCACCGGCCGCGTGCCGCGCGCCGCGCGCAGCAACTCGCTCACAACGTTGATGCCGCTTGACCAGTAGACTGCGGTCGGCGTCTGACTGGGCAACCGTGCATCTATCTCAAGCACAGTCAACTCGTGGCCGTTGGCCTGCACCTCAAGATCCATGATGCCACACAGGCCGAGCCCCAACGCCAGCCGCTCGCCTAGCCTCAGAAGCTCCGCCATCACTGTCTCGGGCAGGGCCGCGGCGATCGGCGCGACCACACGCTTGCAGTCATACTGGCCGTCAAACTCGAGCTCTGTGGCCTGCAACGACATCGCGACGCCATCGGACGCCAGAACCTCGAGCGACAGAGACACACCACCCACGAAAGCCTCGACCACGGCGTCGTGACCGGTCGCGCGCAGATGCTGCTGAGCGCTCAGAACCGCCTCGGCGTCCTTCGCGAGCACCACACCTTCGCTGCCGCTGGCAGCATCAGGCTTGACGACGACGGGATACGCGCAATCGGGCCACCCGGCCGGATGGTCCACGCCCAGCGCATCGAAGAGGCGCCACGACGCGGACTTCGAGGCAGTCACTCGATAGGCCGGCAGGTCGAAGAGCAAGGGCACATCCCATGCCGTTGCGCGGCGTGACAACCACTCCAGCGTAGCCAAGTTCTCACAGGCCGGCAGGATCGCATCGCAACTGCGCGCCAGCGCGCGGCTGCGCGCCTCGTCGGCTGTGATGTCGGCCGCCACGAATCGATCCACGAGTCCCACCGCTGGCGGCGTGGGACAGCGATCGACGAGAACGGTCTCAATGCCTGCCTTCGCCGCGAGATAGGCAGCTTCGGTTCCCTGTAGCCGCCCGCCGACGATCAGCAGTCTCACGACCCGACCGCCGACGCGCGGCGAGTGAGAGACACGAGGCAGTCTCGGTACTCGGCGGCGGTGCCGGCTCTCAACCCCAACGCCTGCAGACGCGGAACAACGCTGGCCACGGTGCGATCGCCGCAGTCAATGCCGAGTTCGGCCTGAGAGACGCCTGCCAGCCCGCTCAGCGGTGGCACGAGCGACGTCACAATGTTGGCTCCTGCCATGATGCGAGCCTCCAAACCCTCGAGACCGCGGACATCGAGCGAGGCAGGGATGAGCCGATCAGGCATGGCCAAACGCATGACGGCAATCGTCAGCAGTTCGTCGTCGTCTCCTGGCGCTTGCATGTCGGCGAGCGGCGTACCCGCCTGTGGAACAAAGCTCATCACACGCACTTGCTCGCTGCCTTCGCCACGCATGACGACGATTGAGCGGGCACGATCACCCGGCAAGTCGCCGACCCCAGTCAGCATGCCGTCTTCCACCAGAAGGCCGCATCGACGCGCGCTCGCACGAGCCGCCACACGATCAGCGTACGCCTGACCCACGCGAAGGTCACGGTAGAGCTCGGGAGAGTGCGTCTCCTGATAGAGGGCATACCAGTCGGCACCATGGGCGTGCAGACTGCTGAGCGCAGAATCGGGCAGACACCCCGGCGAGACCATGATCGCAGCGTCCACCTCCGTCCGCACCGCAGCGACGAGATCGAGCAGCACGTTCAGCCCGGCGTCGCTCCGCAGTTCCGGGTCCTCGCCCATGGTGAGGTCAACGACAGAGACCCCGGCCGACACGAGCGAGCGGCACACCTCAACGACTGCAACAGCATCCTTGCGATAGCGCGGCGCCGCAGGATTGCCCGCGCGATAGAGACAGAAGGAGCAGGCGTTGCGGCAGAACGTCGAGAAGTAGACGAAACCGTAGAGGAAGACGACGTCGCCGAAATGTTGGCGACGCAATGCTCGCGCAGTGGCGAACACTTCTTCGGCCTCGTCATCGCGCGCCTGCAGGAGACGCGCGCACTCGGTTTCGCTCAGCTGCGCACCGCGCGCGGCACGGCGGCACAGCTGACTGACGCTCCCGCTGCGCTCGTTCACAATACTGTCCTACGGGGAGCGGCAGAGATCAATCGCGTCCCGGCGCCTCCGGCAGATCGCGGATGTTCTCGGCCGCCTGCCACTTACTGAGATTGTCGGTCATCGCCTCGAGGAGTTCTTTCATAAAGCGCGGCGAAAGGTTAACCCGGCTGACGACAACGCCGTTGATCTCACCGGACTCTTCGCTCTCGTGATCAAGACGTACAAATGTGATCGAGAACTCGTAGTCGGAATGGCTGACGTTCGCGAAGTTCGCATAGACGCCAGCCATCATCTCTGGCGTAGCGTGAAGATTGATGCGCCGCTCTGGCTCCTGCATGTGTCCCCCTTAGCCAGCTATGCGCCGGGCGATGGCTTCGGCCATGCCCTTGGTGCCGGCCGTGCCCCCAAGATCGTATGTTACGTTCTTGCCTTCGGCCACGACCGCGGCGATCGCGTCTTCCATCCTCCGCGCCGCCGTGGCCTCACCCAGATGCTCGAGAAGCAGGACGCCGGAGCGGAGCAACGCCATTGGATTCACCTTGTCCTGACCCGCGTACTTGGGCGCGCTCCCGTGGACAGGCTCAAAGACCGCCGCACCTGCACCAATGTTAGCCCCCGGCGCGACGCCGAGACCGCCGATGAGGCCTGCGCAGAGATCGCTGACGATATCGCCATAGAGATTGGGCATCACCAGAACATCGTAGAGCTCAGGCTTCTGGACGAGCTGCATACACATGTTGTCGACGATGCGATCCTCGAACTCGATCTCGGGGTACTGCTCGGCGATCTCACGAGCCACACGAAGAAAGAGGCCGTCCGTGCACTTCATGATGTTGGCCTTGTGTACCGCCGTGACCTTGCGCCGGCTATGCATGCGCGCGTAGTCGAAGGCAAAGCGCACGATGCGCTCACTGCCCTTGCGTGTGATGATCTTGATACTCTCTGCGGCATCGTCGCCGACCATGTGCTCGATGCCCGCGTACAGGTCTTCAGTGTTCTCGCGGACCACCACCAAGTCGATGTTGTCGTAGCGACTCCGCACACCCTTCATCGACTTGGACGGCCGGAGACAAGCGTACAGATCAAGTTCCTTGCGCAAGGCCACATTGACACTGCGGAAGCCGGTCCCCACGGGCGTTGTTATGGGGCCTTTGATTGCCACTTTGGTGCGCCGGATCGAATCGAGCACATGCTCTGGCAGCGGCGTGCCGTACTCCTCCATGACGGCGAGGCCGGCATCGTGGACCTCCCAGATGATCGGCACGCCGGTGGCCGCGATCACGGTCTCGAGGGCGCCGGCGAGCTCCGGGCCTGTGCCATCACCGGGTATAAGCGTGACTGAGTAACTCATGGCGCTCCTGAAGGTTAGAGACGTCGGCGATTCTGCGAAGCCCTGTACTAGGCTCCGGGTAGAGCAAAGCCGTCGTGCTTCTTTATGTGGGCGACGAGCCCGCCGTCCCCGAGAATCGTCACCATGACCGGCGGCAGCGGCACGAAGGGGATGACCGACCCGGTGGTGATGTCGCGTACTTCGCCGGCGGTAAGATCGATCTCGAGCTCATCGTGCTCGCCGATGCCGCTCGTGTCGCATTGCAGCACGGGAAGCCCCACGTTGATCGCATTGCGGAAGAAGATGCGCGCGAAGCTCTGAGCCAGCACAGCGCCCACACCCGCAAGCTTGATGATTCGCGGCGCATGCTCCCGACTGGAGCCCAAGCCGAAGTTGCGCCCGCCGACGATGAAGTCGCCCGCGGTCACCTGTTCGGCGAACTCGGGACGAGCGTCCTCCATCACATGCTTGGCGAGTTCGGGCAGATCGGTGCGGAGATGGAAGAGCCGGCCGGGGGCGATGTGGTCCGTGGAGATGTCGTCGCCGAAAAGCCAGGCCTTGCCGTGCAGCAGCTCGCCGTTCATTCGGCAGGCTCCTCCACGATCATCACACTCTTCATCGCCAGCCCTGGTTCGCGCGCCCGGTCCGGGTCTCGCTCGGGGATCGCGTCAACGACCTCCATACCCTCGATGACGCGTCCGAAGACCGCATGACGGAAATCGAGGTAGTGCGTCTCCGTGTAGGTTATGAAGAACTGCGAGCCGTTGGTACCCGGACCCGCGTTCGCCATCGAGAGTATGCCGGGTCCGTTGTGAGTCAGATCAGGGTGAAACTCGTCGTCGAAAGAGTAGCCCGGCCCGCCCATTCCCGTACCAGTCGGGTCACCGCCCTGAGCCATGAAGCCCTTGATGACCCGGTGGAAGGTGACTCCGTCGTAGTAGCCCTCGCGTGCCAAGAAGACGAAGTTGTTGACCGTCTGCGGTGCTTTGTCGGCAAAGAGCTCGAGCACGAAGTCGCCGAGGTCGGTCGACACGCGCGCCGTGTAGCGCCGAGAGGGGTCGATGACCATCGGGGGGGGTGTCTGATAGCGCTTGGTCACGGCCGTCCCTTTCTAGAGAAACTCGCGAGGATCAGTAATCTCGCCACGTATGGCAGTAGCAGCGGCGGTCGCGGGCGACGCCAGGTAGATGGAGCCCTCAGGATTGCCCATGCGCCCGTGGAAGTTGCGGTTCGCGGTACTCAAGCAGACCTCGCCGTCGGCGAGGATGCCCTCGTGGATCCCGACACACGCGCCGCAACCGGGGTTGGTAATCACAGCGCCGGCGTCCCAGAACACGTCCAGCAGTCCTTCTGCGGCGGCGGCCTTGGCCACGGCGCGGGAAGCCGGAGTAACGATCAGGCGAGTGGTGGCAGCCCGACGGCGGCCACGCAGGATGCGCGCCGCCGAGCGGAGGTCCTCGAGCCGGCCGTTCGTGCATGTTCCGATGAGCACTTGATCGACTCTGACCGGCTCGAGATCGGAGATGATGGCCATGTTGTCCACAGTGTGCGGCTTGGCCACGACCGGCACGATCTCATCCGCGGCGAACCTGACGACGCGTTCGTAGGTCGCGTCGCGGTCGGCCGTAAGCGGCCGCCAATCTGCCTCGCGGCCGAGACGTGCGAGAAACTCGCGCGTACGCTCGTCACTCGGCATGAGACCGGCTTTGGCGCCTGCCTCAACCGCCATGTTGCTGAGCGTGAGCCGGCCGGGCATGGGAAGCGCATCGATGCCGGGTCCGCCAAACTCCAATGCCTTGTAGGTGGCTCCGTCGGCTCCCAGGCGACCGATGAGCGTCAACATGAGATCTTTCGCTTCGACTCCGTCGGAGAGCGAACCGTCGAGTTCAATGCGGAACGTCTCGGGCACGCGCAGCCAAGTCTTACCGCTCGCCATGCCCACGGCGACGTCGGTACTCCCCATCCCGGTACCGAAGGCCGCCAGCGCACCGGCCGTGCAGGTATGCGAGTCGGCCCCGATCACAAGGTCGCCGACCTTGGCGTAGCGCTCGGCGACCAGCTGATGACACACACCCTCGTCGACGTCGCTCAGCGTAGCGCCCGACGAGGCACAGAAGGCGCGAATACCTTGTTGAGCGTTGGCGAGCTCGCGGCGCGGCGCCGGAGCGGCATGATCGATGAAGAACACGCAGGTCGGCGCCCTCACCGCTGCGACATCGAGCTCGACGATCTGCTGAATCGCCAGAGGTCCTGTGCCGTCCTGCGCGATTGCCACGTCTACGTTGGCGACCACGATCTGCCCCGGCACGACCGTCGTCAGACCGGCGTGCGCCGCGAGGATCTTCTCGGCGAGCGTTTGCGCCGTCATGCAGGTCCCCCAACGTTCGTCGCCGCAGCGATGGCAGACTGCTGGTCGGCGGACTTCCTGCTGCGCAGATAGTCGTGGTAGATGTACATCAGTTCCTTGTCGAAGAGGGCTCGCTTGAGCTCGATGGCCTGAGCGCGCACCAGCGCAAGCACACCGTCGCACTCCTCCTGAGACAGCTCGAGGCCAAACTCCTGGAACTTGCGGTATACCGTTCGTGAACCGGAGTGCTTGCCAACGACGATCTGGCGCTCAAGGCCGACGTCCTCCGGTGCAAAAGCCTCATAGTTCAGAGGATTCTTGATGACACCGTCCGCGTGAATGCCGCTCTCGTGCGCAAACACGTTGGTGCCGACGATGCTCTTCCACGCCGGCACCGTCCGCGCAGACGCGGCAGCCACGTACTCGCTCACCTCACGAAAACGATTGGTTTGCAGACCCACATCGACCTTGCCGAGATACTTGAGCGCCATGACGACCTCTTCCAGGGCCGCATTGCCGGCGCGTTCGCCAAGTCCGTTGACCGTCGTGTTGACATACGTCGCGCCGGCCTTGATCCCCGCGAGCGCGTTCGCAGTCGCCATTCCGAAATCGTCGTGCGTGTGCATCTCGATGGCGAGACCGCTCTCCTTCTTGAGAAAAGCGATGACGTTGTGCGTATCGAAGGGATCGAGGATGCCCAACGTATCGCAGAACCGCAGGCGGTTGGCGCCTTCTTCTCTGGCCGCCTGAGCAAAGCGCAGCAGAAACTCCAGGTCGGCGCGCGACGCGTCTTCAGCGTTGACGGAGACATACAGGTCGTGCTCCTTGGCAAACGCCACGCAGCTGCGGATCTGGTCGAGAACCCATTGGCGGCTCTTCTGGAGCTTGTGCTCGATGTGGATATCGCTGGCGGACATCGAGATGGCGACCGCATCCACCCCGCAGTCCAGCGAATGCTCGAGATCCGACTTCACGGCTCGATTCCAGGCGAGAATCGACGCGTGGAGCCCGAGTCCGACAATGTGTTTGATGGTCTTCTTCTCGTCACCACCCATCGCGGGAATACCGACCTCGATCTGGTGAACACCGACCTCGTCCAGAAGGCACGCAATGCGCACCTTCTCTTCGTTCGAGAACACCACCCCGGCCGTCTGCTCACCGTCGCGTAGGGTGGTGTCGTCGATGCGAACCGGCGGTTCCGCCGGTCGTGCGCGGCCGATGACAAAACTCGAGAACTCGCTACTCATGGACACCCCCTTGCGACACCGAACCACACCTTGACGTCCCGCCGAGGTGGTGGCAAACGGCGAGAGAGAAGAGCGTGGCAACTCCGCCGCGGCCCCATGGCTGCGACGGCGAGCTTTCATTGTTCCATAGCGCCTCGATGGCGAGCAAGCATATCTCTGCGCTCGTCACCCGTAGTGGTCGGTGTCAGGCATCGAGATGCCGGCGCAGGAGCTCGTTCACCAACTGCGGATTGGCACGACCCTTGCTGGCTTTCATCACCTGGCCGACGAAATAGCCGAGCACCTGTTGCCTTCCCGCGCGGTACTGCTCGACCTGTGTCGGATTCGCAGTGATAGTCTCTGCGACCACGGCCTCAAGTGCCGAACTGTCGCTGATCTGACCGAGCCCATACTTCTCGACCACTGTCTCGGGCTCAGTTCGCTCCTCGATCATCTTGGCGAAGACGTCCTTGCCGGCACTGGTCGATACCACTCCGCCCACAACCATCTTGACGAGCTTCGCCAGGCGTTCGGCGGAAACGTGGCCGTGCCCCGGCTCGACGTCGCCGGCGTTCATGTAGGCGAGGTACTCTCCGAGGATCCAATTCGCCGCGGGCTTGGCATCGGCGCCGTGCGTGACGACGTCCTCAAAGAAGGTCGCCAGCCCGCGCGAACTGCCGAGGATGCGTGCGTCCGCCCGCGGCAGGCCATAGTTTTCCATGAGACGAGCGACGCGCGCCTCCGGCAACTCGGGCTGCGTCGTGCGCAACCCCTCAACCCAGGAAGGATCGATGACCAGCGGCACTAGGTCCGGCTCCGGGAAGTAGCGATAGTCGTGCGCCTCCTCCTTGGAGCGCAAGGGTGTCGTCGCCCCCGTGTCGGGATCGAAATGCAGTGTCTCCTGCGCGATGGTCCCGCCGGACTCGAGCACGTCGATCTGCCGCGGGATCTCTGCGTCCAAGGCCTGCTGAAGGAAGCGGAAGCTGTTCATGTTCTTGAGCTCAGTACGTGTGCCGAGCTGCTCGCTCCCTGCTGGTCGCACGCTCACGTTGGCGTCCCAGCGGATCTGGCCTTCTTCCATGTTGCAGGCACTGACGCCGAGCTCGACCACCACATTGCGCAGTTGCTGCAGCAACTCGCGGGCCGCCTCCGGTGACGGAATGTCTGGCTCGGTCACGATCTCGATCAGCGGAGTTCCGCCGCGGTTGAAGTCGACGACCGAATACTCCGAGCCGGCGATGCGCCCGGCCTCGCCGCCGGCGTGCACCAGTTTGGCTGCGTCCTCCTCCATGTGCACGCGATTGATGCGACAGCGCAGCTTCTCGTCGCCGACCCAGTACTCAAACCACCCGGCCAGCGCCAGGGGTTCGTCGTATTGACTGATCTGATAGGCCTTGGGCAAGTCGGGATAGAAGTAGTTCTTGCGGTGAAACGTGTTGCGCGGGGCGACGGTACAGTTGAGCGCCAGCGCAATACGCGTGGCGTACTCCACGGCGCGTTCGTTGAGCACCGGCAGCGCGCCCGGATGAGCCAGGCACACAGGACAAGTGTGCGTGTTTGGCGGATCGCCCTTCGTGACGGCGCAGCCGCAGAACATCTTCGTGGCAGTATCCAGTTCGACGTGCATCTCGAGACCGATCACCGGCTCCCAGGCGCTCATGGTGCGACCCCCTCGCCGGCCGAGTCTGTGAACGGGGGCGCCGGATCGAAGCCGATCGCCCCCTCCAAGGCATGCGCCGCCTGAAGAATGCGATTCTCGCTAAATGCAGGGCCGACGAGCTGAAAGCCCACAGGAAGGCCGCCGCTGAGCCCGCACGGAATGCTGATCGCCGGCAGACCGGCGAGATTCGCAGGGATGGTGCAGATGTCGCAGACGTACATGGCGAGAGGATCCTGCGTGCGCGAACCCGCCGCGAAGGCGACGGTGGGCGTAGTCGGCGACGCAATGAGATCGACATCCGCGAACGCATTCGCAAAGTCGCGACGCACGAGCGTGCGCACACGCTGCGCGCGACCGTAGTACGCGTCGTAGTACCCAGCGGAGAGCGCATAGGTGCCGATCATGATGCGCCGCTTGACCTCGGCGCCGAAGCCCTCCCCGCGCGTGCGCTCATACATGTCGCGCAGATTCTCAGCGTGTTCGGCGCGGTATCCATAGCGCACACCGTCGAAACGCGCGAGATTCGCGCTCGCCTCGGCCGGCGCGATGATGTAGTACGCCGGCAACGCGTACTCGGTGTGCGGCAGGCTGATCTCGCGACACTGAGCTCCGAGCTCTTCGACCAACGCAATAGTATCTTCGAAGCGCGCTCGCACTCCAGGTTCGATGCCGGCGGCGAGGTACTCGCGCGGGATACCGATCCGGAGTCCATCGAGACGCTCCGCATCTGGCAGCGCGATGGGCTCCGGAAGATCGACACTGGTCGAGTCCATGGGGTCGCGACCGACGATGTGCTGCAGGAGGAGGGCGCAATCGTACACGGAGCGCGTCAGCGGCCCGATCTGATCGAGCGAGCTCGCGAACGCGATGAGTCCATAGCGGCTTACAGCACCATAGGTGGGCTTCATGCCGACGACGCCACAAAGTGCGGCGGGTTGACGAATAGAACCGCCCGTATCGCTGCCGAGAGCCCACAGGGCCTCACCGGCGGCGACCGCGGCGGCGGAGCCTCCGCTCGAACCACCCGGCACCGTAGCAAGGTCCCATGGGTTGCGGGTTGCATGAAATGCGGAGTTCTCCGTTGACGATCCCATGGCGAATTCGTCCATGTTCGTCTTGCCCAGCATAACCACGTGATCGTCCCAGACCTTGCGCACTGCTGTCGCCGTGTAGATCGGCACGTAGTTTCGCAGAATGCGCGATGCGCACGTCGTAGTGACCTTCTCGGTCACCATGTTGTCTTTGATCGCGATCGGCAGACCGGCGAGCGGGCCTCGCAGTGCCTGCATCTCACGATCCACCTTGGTCGAGTACTTGGCGACGTTGTCGTACGTCACGCGAATGAAGGCGCGCACACGATCCTCGACGGCGTTGATCTGATCCAGATACACCTTCGCCAGTTCCGCCGAGGAGATCTGGCCGTCGACCAGCAGTCGTTTGGCGACGCGTGCCGTTAGACGAAGCGGATCGAGCTCGGCCATCGTCAACTCATCCTCGGCACCCGGAACGAATCCAGGGCAGCGGAGGGGGCGTTGCGCAGCGCATCGTCACGCGAGAGGCTTGGACGAGGCTTGTCGGCGCGCATCACATTGACGACGTCGAGAACGTGAGCCGTTGGCGGAACGCCGGCAACATCGAGCTCGCTCATCTTGTCGATGTGACCGAGAATCTTGGCCAATTCGTCAGCCATGCGCACGATCTCGTCCTGCTCGAGACGCAGGCGAGCCAGCTGTCCGACGTAGCGAACGTCGTCCTCTCCGATCATGCCTGGGTTCCTCCTGCCGCGATCCGCCCGAGAGCCGGACGGTTATAGTACCCCAGGCCGAGAAAAGGGGACAAGAAGAGGGGCTCGCGAGTCTTGCCGTCGCGAGCCCCTCGGCGTGAATCAGCGTTCGTTCAGGCGAGCGGACGCACCGTCGCCGCCTGCAGACCTTTGTCTCCCTCACTCACCTCAAATTCCACCCGCTGTCCCTGGACGAGCGTCTTGTACCCATCCATGGAGATCTCCGAGAAGTGAACGAACAGATCGTCGCCACTCTCACGCTCGATGAAACCGTAGCCCTTCTCGTTGCTGAACCACTTCACGGTCCCCTGCGCCAACGCACTTCCTCCTACTAATGCTCCCGTGCTGGCCATGCGGCCGGCGGCGCCCCCCATGCGACGCCGCGCACCGCGCGACACTACACCACGACCCGCGGACTGTAAACGAGCACGCGGGCACTCCCTCGGCTGCCGGCCGTGGCGCCGACGATCCCAGGACGTACACGACGATTCCTAGCAGACGTGCGCCATCGACGGCACCTTCGTCGCCCCGAGAGAAGGCCCCCTGACCGGCTTTCAGACCACGGCTTGCGCGGCGACCGCCTCGGCGATCTGCTCGGGCCCGCTGACGATGCGCACGGCACCGAACTTGCACGCGACCCGACAGGCATCGCAGGTGATGCACTTCGCCTGATCGATTGCGTGCGCCTGCTTCCTGGCGCCATGCGCCGCTTGCGTCGGGCACTTCTTGGCGCAAAGCATGCAGCCGGTGCAGGCGTCGGGATCGATTACGTAACTGATCAGAGCCTCACAGGAGAGCGCAGGACAGCGCCGCTCGACAATATGCGCTTCGTATTCGTGACGAAAGTACTTGATGGTCGTGAGCACCGGATTGGGCGCCGTCTGACCCAGACCACACAGGCTCGTCTTCTTGATGGTCGTGGCCAGCGTCTCGAGCTTCTCGATATCACCCGCTCTGCCCTGACCCACGGTGATGCGCTCGAGAATCTCGAGCATGCGTTTTGTCCCGAGCCGACAGGGCACGCACTTGCCGCAACTCTCGTTCTGCGTGAACTGGAGGAAATACCGTGCGAGATCAACCATGCACGTCGTATCGTCGGCAACGACCATGCCGCCCGAGCCCATGATCGCCCCGGTGGCGGCCAGGCTTTCGTAGTCGACCGGCGTGTCCAGGAGGGCGGCAGGTACGCAGCCCCCGGAAGGACCCCCGAGCTGGACAGCTTTGAACTCGCGGCCATTCTTGATCCCGCCGCCGATATCGAAGATGACATGGCGCAGCGGCGAGCCCATCGGCACCTCTGCGAGGCCGCTGTTGACGATCTTGCCGGCGAGACTGAATGCCTTCGTTCCATGGCACGACTCGCTGCCGAGGGCGGCGAACGCCTCGGCGCCGTGGGCGATGATCCAGGGCACCGTAGCGTACGTCTCGACATTGTTGATGTTGGTCGGCTTTCCCCACAACCCCGACACCGCCGGGAACGGCGGCCGCTTGCGCGGCATGCCTCGCTCACCCATGATCGAAGCAATCAGCGCCGTCTCTTCACCGCAGACGAAAGCGCCCGCGCCCTCCTTGATCTTCAAGGTGAAGTCCCAGCCACTTCCGAAGATGTCGCGGCCGAGGTAGCCCTGTTCTTCCGCGACACCGATGGCGAGACGCAAGCGCTTGACCGCCAGGGGGTACTCGGCGCGCACGTAGATGTAACCCTCCCGCGCACCGATGGCGTATGAGGCGATGAGCATGCCTTCGATCACCGCGTGAGGATCGCCATCCATGATCGAGGCATCCATGAACGCGCCGGGGTCGCCCTCGTCACCGTTGCAGATGACGTACTTGACCGAACCGGGAGAGGAGCGGGCGAAGTGCCACTTCGTGCCCGTCGGAAAGCCGGCCCCGCCGCGACCCCGCAATCCAGACGACAGCACCGCCTCGATGATCTCGTCGGGCTTCATCGTCGTGAGCGCGCTGCGCGCGGCCTCGTATCCGCCACGCGCCAGGTACTCGTCGATGCTCTCCGGATTGATCACGCCGACGTTGCGCAGCGCGACGCGGGTCTGCTGACGGTAGAAGGGGATATCGTGAGCACACGCGATGCGCTCGCCGGTAGCGGGATCAACGTAGAGAAGCTTCTCGACCGGCGAGCCGCCGACCAGATGCTCTGCAACCACCGTCCCGACGTCTTTGACCTTGAGTCGCGGGTAGTACGTATCGCCGTCGGAGACGACCGCCAGCGGCCCCTGCGAGCAGAGGCCGTGACAGCCGATGATCCTGATATCGACTTCGTCGCGGATCCCGGCCGCCTCCACCTCGCTGACAAAGGCATCGTAGACCTTCATCGAGCCGGCGAAGACACAGGCGGTGCCGGCGCAGACGGAGACGCGCGTCCGCATGCCTCCGGAGGCCGAGACCTCGACCCGGACACCCTCCGCCGGCGCCGCTCCCGCGCTGGGGCGCTCAGACATCACCCTCACCGCCCTTCCCACCGACACGATCCGCGCCGTACTCTAGTCCGAGCTCCTTGGCCATCGTGCGGATGATGCGCCGCACCTCGTCCGAGCTCAGATTGCCGTAGGTTTCGTCGTCGATGCGCATGACCGGGGCCTGCGAGCAGGCACCCATGCACGCCACCGAGTCGAGTGTGAACTCCATGTCGTCCGTCGTACCGCCGTCGCACACACCGAGCTCCTGCTCGAAGGCCTCGGTGATCCGGGAGGCGCCAGCGACGTGGCAGGCCGTCCCGTGGCAGACGCAGATCTTGTGGCGCCCACTAGGAACAGTGGAAAACTGCGCGTAGAAGGTGATCACTCCGTAGATGCGTGAGGCCGGAATGCCGGTGAGGCGAGCAATCTCGTCGACCACGGCCTGGGGCAGATAGCCGAACGCCTCCTGGGCACGCTGCAGCAGCGCAATCAAGTTGCCGCGCCCATCGCCCTCGGCGATCATGTCCATAATCCTCGAGACATCCAGGCCGCCGTTCGCGACCTGGGCCGGAGACGTCACATCAACTCGGTCTGATCGCCTGGCCATCACATCAACTCCGCGTCGCACTCAGCTTGCCGGACGGACGACGGCCACCAGTAACGGACGACCGCCCCTTCCCGAATCCCCTCCGCACATTGAACCACGTCCGTGAAATACGCGCGCCAGATCCTCGCCGCGCCCCCGTGCCGCCTCAGCTGGCGCCGGTCTGCGCCTTGCAGGCGGCCAGCGCGTTCTTCAACAGCATGACGTTGGTGACCGGGCCCACGCCGCCCGGCACCGGACTAGCCTTGCCGGCGACTCCCAGAACACCCTCCCACTCCAGGCTGCCGACCTGCTTGCCGTCCTCGCCGCGCATCGTGGTCACGTCGATGACTACAGCGCCCGGCTTGACCATGTCCGGCTTGATGAGATTGCGCACCGGAGCCGCGCTGATCAGAACATCCGCCTGGCGGCAGGCCGACGCCACGTCTTTGCTGAACACGTGCACCACCTGCACCGACGCGTTGCGATTAAGACAGAGCAGAGCGGCCGGCTTGCCGACGATGTTTGAGTGATTGACGATCGTGACGTCGAGACCCTGCAGCTCGACACCTTCGCGGTCGAGAATCTCGATGCACGCGGAGGGCGTCGCGGGAGCAAAGAGTTGGTCGCCGAGAAGTACGTGGCCAATATTGGCCGGGTTCACGCAGTCGAGATCCTTGATCGGTGAGATGGCGTTGAAGATCTTGGTCTGATCGATGCCACCCGACATTGGCATGAGCGCCAGGATACCGTGCACGCGAGGATCTTCGTTCAGCTCGGCGATGAGAGCCAGCACGTCCGCTTCGCTCGTGTCGGCAGGAAGCTGGTGGTCGAAGTACTCGAAGCCCACCGTACCGGTGTTCTTCTCAATCTGGCCGCGGTAGAACTTCGCACCGCCGTCGTCACCGACCAGGACCGTCGCCACGCCCGGCTTGACGCCAGACGCCGCCAGACGCTCGACGTCTGCCTTGATCTCCCCGCGGATCTGCTCGGCGATGGCCTTCCCGTCGATGATCTGCCCTGTCATGGTCTCCCCTTTGCGAGTATCCGACGATGATTAGATCTTGGCGTTGGTGACCGCCAGCACGTCGGCGCGCAGCGTCGCGGCCTGGGTCAGCAAGGTCTCCACCTCTGCCGCCGTCTTCGTGACGTACTCGGCGTCCTCGATTGACCCCAGGTTGATTCTGACGTTCAGCGCCGCGCCGACGACAGCCGCCTCAGCCAGCAGGACGCCGACGCCGGCGTCGGTCACCGCGTTTGGGTTACCGTGATCGGCGGCGATACGCGACAGCCTGCACACCTCGAGCGCGACGCGACCTATCTCGAGAGGCACGTTGGCTGCGACGACGAGGCCGGCCTGGACCGCCGCTTTGCGGGCCGCGATCTCGGCCTCGGTCCCCTTCGGCATACGGTACGCTTCGAGGACGCCGTTGTACGCGGTCGTGTCCTCTTGAATCAGATCCTGGAGCCGCGCCCGCGCCGCTTCAGTGCGACCCACGAGGTCCTGCATCTGATCCTCAACGGCGGCGTACTTCTCGCGTCCCAACGTCAGGTTGCAGACCATGCCTACAAGCGCCGCTCCCAACGCGCCCGCACAAGCCGAAACGCTCCCGCCGCCGGGCGCCGGCTTGGCGCTCGCAGCGTCGTCGATGTACGTGCGCAGAGACTCGTCGATGTAAACAACGGCCGGGTCAGCCATTGCAATCCTCCAGCTTCTCCTCGCGGGTTTCTAGAACAGGCCGGTGATCGCGCCGGTCTCGACGTCGATGTCGACGTTGACGGCGGCCGGGCGCTTACTCAGACCGGGCATCGTGCGCATCTCGCCCAAGAGCGGATACAAGTAGCCGGCGCCGGTCGCAGGACGGATGTCGCGGATCGGCACGCGGAATCCGCGTGGACGCCCCTTGAGCGCCGGGTCGTGCGACAGCGACAGGTGGGTCTTCGCCATGCACACCGGCAGCTTGTCGAGCCCCTGCTCCGTGAAGCGCTGGATCTTGGCCTCGGCCTCCGGCAGATAATCCACACCGTCGGCACCGTAGATCTTGGTCGCAATCGTCTCGATCTTGTCCTTGATCGAGGCCTCCAAGGAATAGAGGAAGCGGAAGTCGCCGCCCTTGTCGGCCGCTGCTCGCACCACTTCAGCCGCCTCTTGACCACCGTCTCCGCCCAGCGCGTGGACGTTGATGGCGATGGCGTCCTCAGCGCCGGCCGCTACGGCTGCCCGCCGCACCACGTCGATCTCACTCTGGCGATCAAAGACAAACCGGTTGATCGTCACGACCACCGGCATGCCGAAGTGCCGCATGTTCTCGATCTGCTTGGCGAGGTTCTCGCAGCCCTTCTCGAGCGCCGCGTTGTTCTCCGCCTTGAGCAGTTCGGGATCGACCGGCAGGCCGCCGTGCATCTTGAGCGCACGCATGGTGCAAGTAATCACCACGGCACTCGGCTTGAAGCCACCGTAGCGGCAGATGATGTTCATGAACTTCTCGGCACCGAGATCGGCGGCGAAGCCGCTCTCCGTTACCACGTACGGCGAGAGCTTCATCGCCACCTTGTCCGCGATGATCGAGTTATTGCCCTGGGCGATGTTGGCGAACGGTCCGGCGTGGATCAGTACGGGGTTGCCCTCCAACGTCTGAATCAAATTCGGCTTGAGTGCATCCTTGAGGAGAACCGTCATGGCGCCGGCGGCGCCGATGTCTTCCGCCGTGAGCGGCTTGCCGTCGGTGCTGTAGCCGAACGTGATGCGGCCAAGCCGCTCGCGCAAGTCCTTCAGGCTCGTCGCCAGACCAAGAATCGCCATGACCTCGCTGGCGACCGTGATATCGAAGCCGGTCTGGCGCGGAATGCCGTTCAAGCGCCCTCCAAGACCGTTGACGATCTCGCGCATGGCGCGATCGTTAAGGTCGACGCAGCGGCGCCAGGAGATGGTCAGCGGATCGATGCCGAGCTCGTTGCCATGCATGAGATGACTGTCGATCATCGCCGCCAGCAGGTTGTTGGCGACGCCCACGGCGTGGATGTCGCCGGTGAAGTGCAGATTGAGGTCCTCCATCGGCACGACCTGAGCGTAGCCGCCACCAGCGGCTCCACCCTTGATGCCGAACACTGGGCCCAGCGAGGGCTCACGAAGCGCCAGCATCGTCTCGACGCCGATCGCATTCATGGACTCGGCGAGACCGATGGAGGTGACGGTCTTCCCTTCGCCGAGGGGGGTCGGCGTGATCGCAGTCACGTCGATGATCTTGCCGTCCGGCTTATCCTTGAGCCGGTCGAGCAGCGCCATGTAGTCGATCTTGGCCTTGTAGCGCCCGTAGAGCTCGAGCTCAGACTCGAGGATGCCGGCCTTCTCGGCGATCGCCTGTATGGGCTGCAGCGTCGCTGCCTGCGCGATCTCGATGTCGCTCGGCACAGGCGACTTACGGACGGGCTTGGCGCTTGAGCTCAACGTCTCCTCCTTTGCGCTGGCGAACAGGAGCCTCGCGACGCGAAACTCCCACCGAGCGACGAAACCACCGGTATTCGCTCCGGATTCTAACGGTGTGCGTTTACCCACGCCAAACCGCAGCGAAGATAGAGGCGAAACAACGGCGCCGCGGCTAGACCGCGCCGAACGCCGTGCGCGCGGCGGCCTGCGCGGCTTCGTAGACCGCCGCCGCGGGCAGCCCCTCGGCCGCAGCGACACGCCGCACGTCTTCATACTCCGGCGAGGCCGTGACCAGACGATCTCCGAGGTAGCCCAAGCGTACGGCAATCGTCCTGCAGCGAAACGTCACGTGGGCGCGGCGCTCATCTACTCGCAGTCGCTCGATCGGCACGACACGCAGCCCAAAGCTCGATGTCTCACGAAAGATGATGTCGGCGACATGCTGCCGTTCGCTCTCCACCGTGAGCACGTGCAGTACGGCTCCCGGCCGTCCCTTCTTCATCAGCGCGTCGCTGAGCCAGACATCGAGCGCGCCCGCCTCGCGCAATGCAGCCGCCGCGTGCGCCAGAAGCTCGGGTGACATGTCATCGATGTTCGTCTCGAGCACTACATGTGCAGCGTCCCCATCCCCACCGCTCGATATCTGTGACTCCGGCAAGACGGCGTCCACGAGAACTGCCCGGAGCACGTTGGGCCGGTCGTGAAGCTCTCGCTGACCGGCCCCATAACCCACCCGAGCAATGCGCCCCGCCGGCATGCCGGCGACGAACGTCGCGTAGTGCGTCAGCAGCGCCGCCCCCGTCGGTGTAGTGAGCTCGCCCAGGGTGACGTCGGCGGACATGTCGACGCAGCCCACGCCCGCCGACGGCGAACCTTGGAGAAGGGCAAGAACCGCGGGCGCGGGGACCGGCACGAGGCCATGGGCAGTCGACACGCGCCCATTGCCGAGAGCCGGCGGCGAAGACAGGATGCGGGCCGGCTCATACCAAGCGATCAGCGCCGCCACGCTCACCAAGTCGACGAGAGTGTCGATCGCGCTCAGTTCGTGCAGGTGTTCGTCGGCGGCGCCGTGAATGCATGCTTCGGCACCCGCCATGCGCTTGGCGACGGCGTCGACCGCCACACGAACGGTCGCTGCGAGATCCGCGCCGGCGACGGCGGCGCGCAGCTCGCGAAAGGTCGCGAACCCCGGAGCGTCGGCAACGGTGACGGCGCGAGCGACGATCCCTCCACGGCGCACCTCGCTCGTCTCCAGCACGCCAACCGGAACACCCAGAGCGGCGAGTGCCGGACGCACCACGTCCGCCACCAGATCCACACCCGGCGGCGCCAGATCGAGCAACGCCCCAAGCAGCATGTCGCCGCTGACGCCGCTGGCACAATCGAAATAGAGTTCCACGCGCGCCACTCTACAGCGCCCGCAAGCGATCTGCCCGATTAATCATCAGCGTGATACCGCCCTACCGCGGGTAGGATCATGCGCAAACACAGGAGTGTCAATGCGCATCGCTCAGCTCGCCGCACCTTGGATCTCCGTCCCACCGACCGGCTATGGCGGTGCAGAGTGGGTCGTCCAGCAGCTGTGCGATGGGCTCGTTGCGCGCGGCCACGAGGTGGTGCTCTACGCGAGCGGTGACTCACAAACCGACGCGGAACTGCGTGCGCTCTTCCCTCGGCAACTACCCGAACTGATGGGGAGCAGCGTGCACGACGGTCGCCACGTCTCGTTCGCCTTCGCAGACATCGCGCGCGAACGCTTCGACATCATCCACGATCACTCCGGCTTCCTCGCCGTGGCTTTCAGTCGCTGCCTTTCCGCGCCTATGATCCACACAATCCATTGCGCCTTCGATCAGCACTCCTTTCCCTTCTACAAGCAGTTCCGTGAAGCGGCATCGTACGTCGCCATCTCCAACTACCAGCGCGCGATGGCGCCTGCGGGGATGAATTGGGCGGGGGTCGTCTACAACGCCATACCGGCCGCCTCGTGGCCCTTCGTCACAGAGAAAGACGACTACCTGCTGGCCTTCGGACGTGTCTGCGAAGCCAAGGGGTTCCACCTGGCCATCGAGGCAGCGCGACGCTCCAACCAGCGCCTCGTGATGGCAGGCGTTGTTCAAGAGCCTTACCGGGAGTACTTCGAGACACGCGTCGCACCCTACGTTGACGGCGAACAGATCACCTACGAGGCCGAAATCGACGAAGCACGCAAGCGTGAGCTGTTCGGCCACGCACGCGCCTTTCTCTTCCCCATCACCTGGCCAGAGCCGTTCGGTCTCGTCATGATCGAGGCCCTGGCCTGCGGGACGCCGGTGGTCGCGCTGCGCAATGGTTCGGTGCCGGAGGTAATCGATCATGGCCGCACAGGGTTCATCTGCGACGACTTGGATGGGTTCGTCGCAGCGCTTGCCGATGTGCGGCACATCGACCCGCAGGCGTGCCGCGACGCCGTCGAATCACGCTTCAGCGTGGAGCGAATGGTCGATGACTATGAAGCCGCCTACCGCGCCGTGGCTCATTCGCACGACTAGAGCCCGAGATACGCCAGCAAGTGAGCCACAGGACCGCCGACGAGCAAGGCAAGCAACAAGGTCCCCAGGCAGATGAGCGCCGTGCTCCTCCAGCCGAGTTCCCGTCCAAGAACGGTGATCGTCGCCAGACAGGGGATGTAGATCGCGTTCACAAGAGCGTACGTCACGATTTGCGACGTGCTCATCACTCCGGCGATGCTGGTCACGGCGCCGCCCGCACTCACAGCAGCGAAGACCAGCAAGAGCTGCAGAGCGAGCTCTTTGCGCAAGACCGCAAAGACCAGGGTGAGCCCCGCCACCGCCGGAAGCAGCAACCAGTCTTCGACAATGGGTGCGAGCGGCTTTGTGAAGTACCAGACGGCTCCAGTCTCATAGAGAGCGCCCAGCGCCATACTGCCGAGCACGATGATTGGCGCCGCGTCCCACACGAACTCCCGGAAGCGGCGCCATGTCTTGACGACCACTTGCCGAATCACCGGACGCCGTAGCGGAAAGAGCTCCATGATGAACGCGCTCTCCGTGCCCGGCATGAGCCGATTCAGCGCCAGCCCCGAGACCACCAGCACGGCAAAGATCATGCCGTACGTCAGCAGCGCGTACTGCCAGCCCGCCGTCCCCGCCACAGCGCCGACGATGACGGCGCTTCGTGCGCTACACGGCATCAACGTTACGAGGACCGACGCGATGAACCGCTCGCGAGATGAGGACAGCGAACGAGTGGCAATGACCGCCGGCACGTTGCACCCGCCGGCGGCGATGAGCGGAATCACAGCCCGGCCGTGAAGCCCAAAACGATGCATCACACGATCGCTCAGAAACGCCGCGGCATTCATGTATCCGGTGTCCTCGATGAGCGCCAGCAGGAAGTAGAAGGTGAGGATGTACGGAATGCCGACGGCAAGCGTCGCCAAGATGCCGCCGTCAATACCCCAGAGCACGATACGTCCCAGCTCGCCCTCACCGAACAGGCGCTGCGTGACATCCGTTACCAGAGGCGAGATGGCGCTCGTCCAGACCGCTGTGAGCGCGCGCGCCATGAGATCGCCGACGACGAACAGGACCGCAAACAGCGACGCCAGCACGACTAGCAGGATAGGCACGCCGGTTCGGGGCGCTGTGGACAACCGCCAAAGACGATCCCCCGGTCGAGCATTCACTTCCTGGACCAGACCTGCCAATCGTCGCGCCTCGGCATGCCGCTCCTTCGTGATGACGAAGGCCAAACGATCGTCGTTCAGCGTCAGTTCGCGAGTGACGGCATCGCCGAGAACGGCGGCGATATCCGGATCGCCTTCAAGCAGAGCCATGGCCGCAGCCTCGGGCGAGAGGCGATGTTCGCCAAGGGCGACGTCAGACGCCCGCGACGCGATCACCGCAGCAATCTCCGCGACTCGCGTCGCCACCGGCCCGGGCAGCGGGGTGCGACGGCTCTCCCCGGACATGACCGGCCCCATTGAGTCAGGTGCCCTCAGGACTGCGGACTTGAGCGCTTCGAGCCCTTCGCCGCGAGGCGCGGACGTTGCCACCACAGGAAGGCCGAGCTCCCGACCTAGCGCGCCAGTGGCGACGGTGACGCCGCGGCGGCGCGCCTCATCAGAGAGATTAACCGCGAGGACAACCCGAAACCCCAGGTCTGAGAGCTGCAGCGGCAGATAGAGACTGCGGGCAAGATTGGTCGCATCGGCGACCGCAACCACGACATCGGGGTGGCGCGTGAGCAGGGCGCTCCGCGCCGCAGCCTGGTCGCTGCCCTGCTCGACATCCAACGAGTACATGCCGGGAAGGTCGACAACCTCAACGCTGTGACCGTGCCATCGCGCCGTTGCAGCACAGGCCTCCACCGTGACGCCCTCGCAGTGCGCGGTCTCCGCCGCCGCCCCGGTAAGCGCAGTGAAGAGGGAGCTCTTGCCGACGTTCGGGTTCCCGGCGAGGCAAACCACAAGGCTCGCCGGAACTGCGTACGTACTCACCTCACGATGCCTGGCGCCGCGGACGCAGACTACCTGCGCAGAAGGATCATGTCGGCAACCGCACGACCCAAGGCATACTGCGCATCGTCGACGCGAATCAGGTACGGACCGCCGAACGGCGCTATTGAGTCGACGGCGACTACCGTCTCGGGCACAAGTCCAAGAGAGCCGAGGTAGCGCAACAGCTCGCTGTCTTCCTGAGCGATACAGGCAATCACACCACGCTCGCCGGGCCTCAGTTCACCCAGAGGAGTGAGCTCCTCCTCTTCCAGACGCCCGTCGGCATCGGGTATCGCATGCCCGTGAGGACAGGTCTTCGGGTGACCTAGCTGAGCGGCGAGGCGCTTCTCGACTTCAGGACTCAGTACGTGCTCGAGTTTGCACGCTTCATCGTGCACGGCGTCCCACGGCATGTCGAGATAGTCGACGAGAAACCGCTCGCTGAGCCGATGGCGTCGGACCAGGCGCGCGCCCTCCAGCTCACCTTGGGGCGTGAGTTGAATGCCGTCGCTGCGCTCTTGCGCGACCAGACCCCGGTCACACATGCGCCGGAGCATCTCAGAAACGGACGGCGGCGAGATGCCCAAATCCGCGGCAAGCTGCTTAACGGTGACCGGGTGTCCGGTCCGCTGGAGCTTGAAGATCGCCTCGAGGTATTCCTCGGTGCTCTGCGTACGTTGCGTCACACCCATCCTCCCATGTCGGTAGACACAGTGAGGATAGCCTATTATGTTGCGGTAGGGAACCCTTTCTACCAGCATGCGTGCCCGACACACCGCATGCCACGACACCTGGGAGGGGGCAACGCGGTACTCGGCGCAACTCAACCAGTGTGGGTGACAATGGATTGGAGCGGATGACGGGGCTCGAACCCGCGGTCTTCAGCTTGGGAAGCTGACGTGTTACCAGCTACACTACATCCGCTCGCAGTGATAGTTCACCACACCGCGCGACCTCCCGCAACTACATCGTCGCCCTTCCAGACGCAACAGAAGGGCGTCCGAATTCGCGCGTGCAGCGGCGCCTGAGAGCCACCGGGCAGAGCCCGAGGCGGCCCCCCAAGCTTCCCGAGAATCTCGCGCCGACAAGCCAACGACGGCACAAGGCGTGACAAGCGGAAATCGAGGGGAATACGTAAGGATACATACTGAGGGGGCCATGATGGACGAACCACTGCAACCTGAGTGGCTGCGCAGCACAAAGGGCACCGCGTTCACCGGCATCGGATCGCTTGAGGCCGACATTCTCTCGGTCGTCTGGGACCAAGGCGAGACCACCGTCCGCGATGTCTACGAAACTCTCCGCGAACGACGCCAGATCGCCTACACAACCGTGATGACGGTGATGAACAACCTGGTCAAGAAGCATCTCCTGACCCAGGACCGCACCCATATCGCCTATGTGTACGCCACTGCACTTCCAGGACGAACGGTCACCAAAGCGGTCCTCGACAGCGTCGTTGATCGCCTCTTGCGCGGCCAGACCAACGTCGCCGTCTCGCAAGTCCTCGACCTCAACGGTGAGCTCACGCCCGAGCAGACGGAGGAGCTCCGGACCTGGGTGCGACAGCGCTTCCAGATATAGGGCGGCAGCGCGGCGGCCTACATCTTTTCCGGAGCGCCGACTCCTAGAAGGTCTAGGCCGCGAGCAAGGACGGCACGTGTAGCTGTGCACAAGCCGCCGCGGAAGCTTGTCACCTCCGTCGATTCGCCGAGCACGCGGCACTGCTTGTAGAAGACATGGAACTCTGCGGCCAGTTCGGCCAGATATATGGGCACTCGGTGCGGGGCACGCTGGCTTGCCGCCGAAGCCACCACTTGCGGCCAGCGCGCCAACGCCGCGATCAGGTCGCGCTCAGGTTGCTCTAACGACGCCCCCGCAAGGGACACCTCGCCGAGCGCGACACCGGCGTCGTTGAGGTTGCGCAGAATGCTGCAGATGCGCGCGTGTGCATACTGCACGTAGTACACAGGGTTCTGACTCGACTGCTGTACCGCGAGGTCGATGTCGAGTTCGAGCGTCGTGTCATGAGAACGACCGACGAGGAGAAAGCGCGCAGCGTCGACGCCGATGGCATCAACGAGATCGTCGACCGTAACGATGTCACCGCGGCGCTTGCTCATGCGCTTCGCTTCGCCGCTCTCGACGAGATTCACGAGCTGCCCGATCACAAGTTCAAGACGCGCAGGATCGTGTGGCGGCAGCGCCGTGAATGCAGCCTTCATGCGAGGAACGTAGCCGTGATGATCGGCGCCCCAGACATCGATGAGGTGCTCGAAGCCGCGATCCATCTTGTCGCGATGATATGCGATGTCGCTCAGGAAGTACGTCGGCTCGCCGCTCGAGCGGATGAGTACGCGATCTTTGTCGTCGCCGTAGTCCGTGGTGCGCAGCCAAACCGCCCCGTCCTGTTCATAGAGCAGGCCTTCACTGTCCAGATCGGACAGCGCCTTGGCCACTTCACCAGCAAACCCGCGCGTGCTGCCGTCTCCGACGTAGAGCGTGCTCTCGAACGCCCACACGTCGAACGACACGCACAGACGCCCAAGCGTCGTGCGAAACATGGCGAGTATGGCATCACGGCCCCACGTCTTCAGATCCGCCAGAACGCCCGCGGGAAGACGCATGACATCGTTGCCGGTCTCCGTTAGTGCGCTGCGATACCGCTCTCCACGTTCGGCCAGCAGGCGGTCAGCAAGATCGAGCAGGTACTCGCCTTGATACCCCTCTTCCGGCAAGGGCGTGGCCAGTCCCAGTCGCTGGCCGTAGCGAGCGGCCAGCGACTGGGCGAAACGTGTCATCTGCGTACCGTAGTCGTTCACGTAGAACTCGCGCGTCACATCATGGCCGGCGAAGGCGAAGACGCGACAGAGGGCATCACCGTACGAGGCGTACCGCGCGTGACCCACATGCAGAGGCCCTGTGGGATTAACGCTGACGAACTCGACATTCATACGCTGACGTTCGGCGAGAGGAAGACAATCGCGGCCATATTCCCCGAGGGCCCCCAGCACGCGCTGGAGAACGCCGCGGTACCACGCGTCGCTCAGGAATAGATTCAAGAAGCCGGGGCCGGCAACCTCAACGCGCGCGACGACATCACCTCCAGGCCCCGCCAGCCACTTGTCGCCGAGCTCCTGCGCTAGCTCACGAGGAACACGGCCCGCCCGCTTGGCACGTATAAGCGCCACATTGGTGGAAAGATCGCCGTGCTCTCGCCGAGCCGGCACCGTGAGATCGGCGACCGCATCGGCCGTATGAGCCGAGGCATCGTCGCCAAGAACCTCGGCTAGCGTCGCGCTCAACGAAGCCGCCAGACCATTGAGATCGAACACGTCGTGCCCCATTCACCCCACCGTCCGTCATCGCCACGAACCGAGACGCGATCGCCCGGTCAACCATGCCATTCTAGACTGAAGTGGTCGTCGCGCGTCGTGCGCCGCAATCAGTGGTGGTAAGTCTCGCGACGGAGGATCTTGCTGGCGCGGAAGATCTGCTCGAGCAGCACCACGCGCGCCAACTGGTGGGGAAGAGTCAAGGCCGAGAGCGAGAGACGGTCGTCGGCCCGCGCCAGCGCCTCCGGCGCGAGGCCCAAGGAGCCACCGATCACAAACGCGACACCCCCGCGCAGCAGGGCGCGTTCGAACCATTGCGCAAACGCTTCGGTGGCAAGCGTTCGTCCATCGACGGCCAGCGCGGCAACTACCGGCACCTGCGGCCAGGCGGTGAAGAGACGGCGGCTCTCCTCACGCAGCACCTCCGCTTCGGCCCGTCCACGCAGCGACACTTCTTTGACTTCGCGCATTCTGAGATCGACGAGCGGGCGAAGCAGATCGACGTAGTGCTGCGCCGCGGGAACGAGATCGCGATGCAGAGATCCGACGCCTAGCACCTCAACGCGCGGCGCCATGTGCGATCAGGCGCGCCGGAACCGCGAGTAGTAGGCAATACGCCCCTTGCCACCGGCCCTCGCGGTGTACATCGTGGTCGTGGCCCGAGCGACGAACTCGTCGGCCGTCTGCCCGTCTTCAGGGTAGTTCGCGACCCCAACCGACGCGCTGACGATCACCGACTCGCCGTTGATTGGAATGCGAAACGTGCGCATTGTGCCGAGGACACGCTCGAGAACCGACGCCGCCTGCATGTCGCCAGTCTCGGGCAGAACAAGGAGGAACTCGTCAGCGCCGTAGCGACAGATAAGGTCGCAGTTACGGATCTGCGCGGTGAGGGCTGCAGCCCAATGCCGTAGCACCTCATCGCCGGCCTCGCGCCCATATTCCTCGTTCAGCACCTGGAAGTCGTCCAAGTCAATCATGACGAATGTGACGTTCTTCTGGTAGCGCTCCGCACGAGCCAACTCGTGTACGGCGCGCTCGCGAAGCACTCTAAAGTTCATGAGCCCGGTCAACGGATCATTCGTCTCATGCGCCTTTCGCTCGCTGAGAAGTCGCATGTTGTCGGCCGCCACCTCAGCCTGATCGGCGATCTGCCGCATCAGCCTCCGTCTCAGAGCAGGATGAAATCCGTCTTCGGCGTAGACGTACCCCTCGGGACTGGCATACCCCTCGAACTGGCAGACCGTATCGCCCATCGCGCAGCACTGTGTCTCACGCGTGACCACCGGCCTCTGAAGAAGAGACTCGAGCGCACCGTCGACGATGCCTCGAGAGAGATCGCAGATCGGCGTACCGGTCGCCGTCACGAAATGGCAACTCGCACACTGCTCGATCTTGGCGATGACACGATCGTCATCGAGGTCGATCTCCAGATCTCCCAACTGCACGCCCCCGAACCAGTCCTCCACAGCATGCACACTCTTGAGACCAAGCTCGACGGCGAAGCGCTTGCCGGCCAAGTACAGCGCCCCGCCGGCGCTCTCGCCGAGAACTTTCGGCAGTACCGCAAACTGCAGGAGACGGAAGAGCAGCAACGGCACATGTGCGTCGCCGGGCGTGCCCGCGACCACTTGTTCTGTGGTGGGAAGAACGCGTGCGTCCTCAACAGAAGTGAGCGCGAGCGCGTTGCGCAGGAGGCGCGTGTAGTCCTCGGCCAGACTGGACTCCGCGCGCAGGAGAACGCTTGTGTCGTGTCTCTCGATAGCTCGGCACTCCTCTTGCCGAAGGCCCCGATGCGACGCTCTCAAGAATAGCGACCGCACGCCCGCGGGGCCGACCTCCGTATACTACCAATGAGATGCGTTCGCTCCGCCGAAGCGCCGTACTTCATCACTCGGTAAGCGTAGCCAGACGTGTGCACGCAGCCGGAACCACAGGCCACCAACGACACCGTCGCAGTGAGGTCCCGTATGACCGAGAATCGCATAGCAAGCGCCAAGAGTCGCGTTCGTCGCGAGATGCTCGCTCGTCGTTCGACAATGTCGCCTGCTGTGCGCGCCGCGCAGAGCAGGCTCATATGTCAACGCGCGGCGGACCTGCCGGAGATCGCCGCCGCACACACTGTCATGGGCTTCGCAAGCTTCGGCAGCGAGATCGACACGTCCACACTGCTCGACAGTCTTCTCGCCTGCGGAAAACAGCTCTGCCTCCCTCGTGTCCTAGGCCCGCGCACCATGGCCGCCCATGTCATCGTCAACCCGCGAGCAGACCTCAAGCCCGGCGCCTGGGACATCCCGGAGCCAACCCCCGATCGCCCAGTGGTCGACCCCGCCGCCATCGACGTCATGGTCGTGCCCGGCGTCGCGTTCGATGTGCAGGGTCACCGCTACGGCTACGGCGGTGGCTTCTACGATTCATTCCTCCCTCACACGCGCGCCGGAGTACCGCGAGTCGCGCTGGCCTTCGAACTGCAGGTCGTGGACCATCTTGACTGCGAAGCGCACGATCTCACTGTCGACATCGTCGTCACGGAAGAGCGCGTGCTGCGCTGCACACCCGCGTGAGCGCAGACGAGGCTTTCTTGCCTCACCTCTCGCGAGGTCGTAAAGTATGGACACGTGCACACTCCGCGGTAGCAAGCGAAGGAGAGAGTTCCATGCCGAATCTCGGCCCTTGGGAGATCGGTGCCATCCTTCTGGTGGTCCTACTCCTGTTCGGGGCAACGCGTTTGCCCAAGCTCGGTCGTTCGATGGGTCAGAGCATCCGCGGCTTCAAGAAAGGCCTGCAGGAAGAACTCCCTGACGACGATGACGACGAGCTCCTCACAAAGAGCGAGCCCAAGAGGATCGAGAAGGGCAGCGACTCAACTACGTCGTGATCCGTCGCCGGGCGACGTCTAGACCGCTAGACGTCGCCCATGCGCACAAGAAGGCACACTGCCTGTGCGGCCACTCCTTCGCCACGCCCCTCAAACCCCATTCCTTCGGTGGTCGTCGCCTTCACAGCCACAGCACCGCAGTCAACGTCGAGCGCACCGGCTAGCGCAGCGCACATGGAAGCACGATAAGGCGCCAATCGCGGCCGCTCACATATCAGCGTAACGTCAACGTTCTCAATAGCCCATCCGGCGGACTGCAGACGATCTGCCACCTCACGCAAGAGAGTCAGACTCGATATCCCTCGGTACGCAGGATCGGTGTCGGGAAACAGTTGACCGATGTCCCCCAAGCCGGCTGCGCCAAGAAGCGCGTCCATCACCGCGTGCACGCCGACATCCGCGTCGGAATGACCCGCAAGACCCTGTGGATGCTCCACCTCGACGCCGCACAGAACGAGTCGACGCCCACCGGCGAACCGGTGCGCGTCATACCCGCCGCCGATCCTAAACGTCGGCCTCGATCTCCCAGGCAAGGAGTGCTCCCGCGAGCGGCAGGTCGGCCGGCGTCGTGATCTTCACGTTTGCCGGCGTGGAGGGAACAAGCCCAACGCGATAGCCGGCGCGTTCGACGAGCGCAGCATCGTCCGTCGCGCCGTCGAACTCCTTGTGTGCGTACACCTCGCGCAACACAGACGCCTGGAAGACCTGGGGCGTCTGCACCGACCATAGGCCTCGACGATCGATAGTCGTCTCGATGAGACCCCCTGCGTCGGCACGTTTCAGAGTGTCGCTCACCTCAACCGCCGGAACGGCGCCATCGAAGCTGTCTAGCGCGTCAATACTCCGCTCGAAGACGTGTCGCGCGAAGAGCGGTCGGGCACCGTCGTGAACAGCGATTGCCGTTGCCGAGGGCGGCACCATCAGCAATCCGGCGCGCACCGAATCGGACCTCAGGCGCCCCCCCTCAGCGATCAGCAAGGGCTTGCTGTCGTCAAATGCGGCGAGCGCGCTCGCAAAGCGCACCGTGTGGGATGGGTGCACCACAACAACGAGTCCGGCTACCTCCGGCATGGCCAGCAACCGGCGGACAGAATGATTGATGATCGGCTCACCACGCAAGAGCAGAAACTGCTTGGACTCACCGTCCGGCAGACCCATGCGGCGACTCTCACCCGCCGCGGCGATGATGACCCAGAGCTCGTCGGTTCGCGACTCACCCACGTTCACGTGTCCCCCTCCTTGGCTCTTCCCTCCGGGCACGCCCGCACCCGAAGGGCGTAGCACGGAGCCAACTAGATGACGACCGCAGGCCGCAGCGGCTCGTCGGCGACAGGCGAGTCGACGTGGATGGTCTCGAGCACTTGCTCAAGAAAAGCCGTCGCTTCCTCCTCTTTGAAGTCGCGAGCGTACATGAGCTCGCTGGCGAGAATGCGCTTGGCTTTCGTGAACATCTGTTTCTCTCCCGTGGAGAGACCCTTGTCGGCGTGGCGGATCGCGAGATTGCGCACAACCTCCGCAACCTCGAATATGTCACCCGTCTTCAGCTTGTCGCGATTGTGCTTGTACCGCCGACTCCAGTTCTTCGGCATCTTGGTGGGATCACCACACAGTACCTCGAGGACCTCATCGATAACGACGGAGTCGACGACTTTGCGCAGCCCTGCCCGATCCGCATTCTCCACCGGCACCATGACAGTCATGTCGTTGTGGAGAATCTGGATCGTGAGATAGTCGCGCATCTGCCCGAGGATCTCCTTCTGCTCGATCCTCATGATCTTGCCCGCACCGTGATGAGGGTAGACGACCTTGTCTCCGACTTCGTACAACGTTCAAACCCCCCCGTCGTCGCTCGTGGCCTCGGTCGACCGCGGTGTACTAGTAGAGAGAAGAATGGTGATTGCTTCGCGCACTGACCTTGCCCCCGTGGCACCAGAACTGAGCGCGCGCGCATCCGCGGCGGGAACCAGTGCGATGTCGAAGCCGGCACGCGCAGCCTCGGTTACACGCCGAGCGCTTTGGCTACAGGAACGAAGTTGACCAGTCAGACTGATCTCCCCAAAGATAGCGGCCCGCGGAGGAAGTGCTACGCCACGCTCGGCCGAAGCGATGGCCAGCGCGACAGAGAGGTCGGCCGCAGGTTCGTCGACACGAATTCCTCCTGCAATACTAACAAAAACATCCGCCGTTGACAACGGTAATTTGGCGTGACGTTCGAGCACCGCGACAAGAGTGGTGAGGCGATTGCGATCGAACCCGACAGCCACGCGGCGCGGCGTTGCGAGCTCCGAGCGCGACACCAGCGCCTCAACTTCGACGAGATAACAGCGACTGCCCTCTATGGCTATGTGCACCGCCGTGCCGGCCGCGCCGCCGTGACCAAGAAAGGCACGCGAGGGATCGTCGACGCCGCGCAAGCCAGAGGCGTCCATCTCGAATACCCCTAGCTCATCCGTAGAGCCGAAGCGATTCTTGCTGGCGCGCAGAAAGCGAGTGAAGCGTGCCGCGTCGCCCTCGAACTGCAGCACGGCGTCGACGACGTGCTCGAGGACTCGCGGTCCTGCGATTCCACCATCCTTCGTGACATGTCCAACAAGAAACACGGCAGTCCCGGTTTCCTTGGCGAAGCGCAAGAAGCGGTCCGCGACCTCCCGCACTTGGCTCACGCTGCCAGGCAGCGCAGAGGAAGTGTCGCACGAAAGCGTCTGGATGGAGTCAATCACGACCGCGGCAGGCGCCCGTGCGACGAGGACGGGTAGTATCTCGTCCAAGTCCGTGGCAGCCAGAACGCTGATCTCATCGGGGGCGACGCAGACGCGCTCGGCACGCATCTTCACCTGCGCCGCCGATTCTTCGCCGCAGACCAAGACCACCTCGCGACCGCAAGCCGCGATACGATCGAGCGCCTGCAGAAGGAGCGTTGACTTCCCGATACCCGGCTCACCGCCGACCAGCACAAGCGAGCCTGGGACGACGCCGCCGCCGAGCACGAGATCGAGCTCGTCGATGCCAGTCGTGAACCGCTCAAGAGAGCTCGATGCTACATCACCGAGACGCAGGGCGAGAGGACCGGCGGCAGAAACGCCGGTCCTCTCGCCCTGCACGAATCGCGATCGCCCGGAGCGCCCGCCAGGCTCGCTGACGAGTTCCTCCGCGAAGGAGTCCCAGGACCCGCACGCCGGACAATGACCCACCCAGCGAGCTTCGCGGCGCCCACACTCACGACAGACGTACGCCGTCTGCGCTCGCGCCGTCACCGCCTCACTCAGACCGCGACCGGACCGTCGGGCTCTGGATTGGGTACACCACGACCAAACCCGACGCCGTGCCCCACAGGTTCATCCAGGCCGACGAGCGGCAACTCAACCTGCCCGGCAACTTCCTCGCCGTCCACCGTGAGCACAGTGTCGTCGTTGGCGGCATCGACCATGACCACGGTTCCCGCCGAGAACTGACGCTCAAGCATTGCATCGCTGAGCTTGTCTTCGATGTACCGCTGAATCGCACGTCGCAACGGCCGTGCGCCCAGCAGCGGATCGTACCCCTTCTCGACGAGGAGTTCGCGCCCGGCATCCGTAAGCTCGATGCTAATGCCGCTCGGCTTGAGTTGCTCGATGAGGCGCCCGATCATGAGGTCGACGATCGCCTTGATCTCTTCGCGTTCCAGCTTGTGGAAGACGATGACCTCGTCGACACGATTGAGGAACTCCGGCCGGAAGACGCGCTTGAGCTCTCCCGTAATACGCGACTTCATGTCATCGTACGTGAGACCCTTAACGGCCGACTGCGCAAAACCGAGTGGCGCCTCGCGCGTGATGTGCTCAGCACCTATGTTGCTCGTCATGATGAGCACCGTATTGCGGAAGTCGACGGTCCGCCCCTGGGCATCGGTGAGCCGACCGTCTTCGAGGATCTGAAGCAAGATGTTGAACACATCCGGATGCGCCTTCTCGATCTCGTCGAACAGGATCACGCTGTATGGTTTGCGGCGCACGACTTCGGTGAGCTGCCCGCCCTCTTCGTGTCCGACGTAACCAGGCGGCGACCCGACAAGGCGTGACACCGAGTGCTTCTCCATGTACTCGCTCATGTCGATCTGGACGAGATGCTCCTCGTCACCGAAAAGGAATGCGGCGAGCGTACGCGCGAGCTCTGTCTTGCCGACTCCGGACGGCCCGAGGAAGATGAAAGAGCCAGTTGGACGCCGCGGGTCCTTGAGTCCGGCCCGACTGCGCCGGATGGCTTTGCTCACTGCGCGCACGGCCTGCCCCTGGCCGACCAGACGCTGATGCAGTTCCTGCTCCATCCGGAGGAGCTTCTTGCTCTCGGCCTCGGTGATCTTGACCACCGGGATACCCGTCCACATACTCACGATCTCGGCAATCTCGTCCTCGCCAATGCTGGCGCGCATGCCTTCGTCGCTCGACTTCCACTCATCCTCGAACTCGAGCTTCTTGTGGCTGAGCTTGCGCTCCTTGTCACGCAGGTTCGCCGCCTTCTCGAACTCCTGCGCCTCAATCGCCGCCTCTTTTTCCTTGCGCACCTGTGATATCTCGTCTTCGAGCTCCCGGTAGCTCGGCGGAGCAGTCATGGTCCGGATGCGCATGCGACTTGCCGCCTCGTCAATGAGATCGATCGCCTTGTCCGGAAGAAAGCGGTCGCTGATGTAACGATCGGCGAGTTCGGCGGCGGACGACAGCGCCTCGTCGGTTATCCGAATGCGGTGGTGCGCCTCGTAGCGATCGCGCAAACCGCGAAGGATCTCCACCGTCTGGTCGCCCGTGGGCTCTGGGACCTTGATCTGCTGGAAGCGCCGCTCGAGGGCGACATCACGCTCGAGGTACTTACGATACTCTGCCATGGTGGTCGCGCCGATAGTCTGCATCTCGCCGCGAGCCAGCGCCGGCTTGAGAATGCTCGCCGCGTCGATGGCGCCCTCCGCGGCACCAGCACCCACCAGATTGTGCAACTCGTCGATGAAGAGAATGATGTCACCCGCCTCGCGGATCTCCTTCATGACCTTCTTGAGACGCTCTTCGAACTCGCCGCGATACTTGGAGCCTGCGACGAGCGCCGCGAGATCCAGGGTGTACACCTGCTTGTTCTTCAGCAGTTCGGGAACCTCGTGGTTGGCGATGCGTTGCGCGAAGCCCTCCACGATCGCCGTCTTACCCACACCCGGTTCCCCAATGAGCACGGGGTTGTTCTTGGTGCGACGGCTGAGTATCTGCATGACGCGCTCGATCTCATTCGTTCGACCGATACACGGGTCGAGCTTGCCCTCTTCGGCAAGCTTCGTGAGATTGCGGCCGAACTGCTCCAGCACCTTCGCGGCGCGCTTGCCCTCCGACTGCGCCGGCGACGCCTGCTGCTGACCCCTGCGGCCCGGACCACTGAGCATGCGCATGACCTCGTTGCGGATCTTCTCCGCTTCGGCATCGAGGTCGACGAGGATGCGTGCCGCCACACCCTCGTCTTCGCGCACGAGGCCGAGGAGAATATGCTCCGTGCCAATGTAGTTATGCCCCAGTGACAACGCCTCGCGCAGTGCCAGCTCAAGGACCTTCTTGGCTCGTGGAGTGAAGGGGATTTGTCCCTGCGGCTCCTCTTCGCTGGACCCAACGATGCGCACGACAGCCGCGCGCACTTCCTCCACTGAGACGTCTAGGCCCTCGAGAACACGCGCCGCCACACCCTCTTCCTCGCGCAGCAACCCGAGGAGTAGATGCTCGGTGCCGATGTAGTTATGACGCAGGGCCCTCGCCTCTTCTTGTGCGAGGACGACAACTTGCTTGGCGCGTTCGGTGAAACGCTCGAACATCCGGCTTCTCCTTCCGCGAAGACGGGTGCCGCAATCGCTGCGAAGTCAGTGGGAGCGGCTACCGTGTCTGAAGCTCGGCGCCCCAAGAGTGAACCTTGAGACAACTAGCTGACACTATGGTACCCGATTCCTCCGCAGACGCGACCCGAACGGAGCCCGGAGCGATCGAGCACCCGAGAACCCCTCGTCTCAGGTACGCAGCGCCGGGAAGAGTATGACGTCGCGGATGGACGACGAACCCGTAAGGAGCATCACGAGGCGATCGACGCCCATGCCCATGCCGCCGGTCGGCGGCATGCCGTACTCCATCGCCTCGAGGAACGCCTCGTCGAGCTGGTGCGCCTCGGCGTCGCCGGCGTGAAGATCGGAAACCTGCTGAAGAAAACGCAGCCGCTGATCCTCGGGGTCGTTGAGCTCGGTGAACGCGTTGCTCATCTCCATGCCGGCGACGAACCCCTCGAAACGTTCCACGAAGCGCGGATCCGCCGGCGTCTTCTTGGCGAAAGGACTCAGCTCAAGCGGATGCTCAATGATAAAGACCGGCTGGATAAGCGTCGGCTCCACGGTTTCCGCAAAGACATGGTCGACCTGCTTGCCCCACGTCGGTACGAGCGGAACCTTCTCGGCAAGGCCGGCGTCGGTAATGGCGGCCTGCAGCGAAACGACGTCGCGCTGCTCAGCGATGTCGATACCCGTTCGCTCCAGGATCGCCTGCCGCATGGTGACCCTCGGCCACGGCGGCGTGAGATCGATGACCTCATTGCGGAAATTCACCTGCAACCGGCCAACAGCCTCGGCCGCATGGCAAGTCATCGCCTCAACCATGTCCATGACGTGGTTGTAGTCAACGTAGGCTTCGTACGTCTCGAGCATCGTGAACTCGGGGTTATGCTTGAAGCTCACGCCCTCGTTGCGGAAGTCCTTTCCGAGTTCGTAGACCCGGTCGATGCCACCGATGATGCAGCGCTTGAGATACAGCTCCGTGGCGATGCGCAAGTACAGATCGCGCTCAAGCTCGTTGTGGTGAGTGGTGAACGGGCGCGCCATTGCGCCACCGTAGAGAGGCTGGAGAACCGGCGTCTCCACCTCCATGAACCCACGGGCGTCAAGGAACTCACGAATGGCGCGAATGATGCGTGCTCGCTTTAGAAACACCGTGCGCGACTCTTCGTTGACGATGAGATCCAGGTAACGCTTGCGGTAGCGCGTCTCGACGTCCGTCAGGCCGTGGAACTTCTCTGGCAGAGGCCGCAGCGACTTGCTGAGGAGCTTCCATGAGCTGATGCGAAGCGAGAGTTCGCCGCGCCGTGTACGGATGACGCTGCCTTCGGCGCCGATGTAGTCGCCAAGGTCGATCTCGGCGAGCTCCGCGTAGGACTGCTCGCCAAGCGCGTCGAGCTGGGCCATAAGCTGTAGTTCGCCGCTCGCGTCCTGCACGACGACGAACGTCATCTTGCCGTGCCCGCGACGCGCCATAACTCGACCAGCGACACGGCGCACATCGCCAGAATCCGCGCCTGCGTCGAGAGCTGAGTAGGCGTCGTGAAGTGGGCCTATCTCGTCACGAGGCTGGTACTTGGTGGGGTAGGCGCAGCCAGTTTCGCGCCACCGCGCGAGCTTGGCGCGCCGCTCGGCAATGAAGTCGTTCGCCTCGCCGGGCTCGTCATGTGTCGACGTCGTCACGCTTTCTCGATCGCCAGAACCTTGAACTTCTTCGAGCCGCGCGGGACGACCACTGTAACCTTGTCACCCGGCTTGTGACCGATAATGGCGCGACCCACAGGAGACTCATTCGAGAGCTTCAGCGCCGTCGGATCGGCTTCTGCCGATCCGACGATGACGTACTGCACGACGTCTCCGGCTTGCATGTCCTGAAGCGTAACCTTGGTGCCCACGCCGACCCTATCGGTGGAGATTGACTCCGAATCGATGACGATGGCGCTGCGCAGGCGCTCCCCAAGCGCGTAGATCCGCGCCTCAAGCATGGCCTGCTCATTCTTGGCATCTTCGTACTCGGAGTTCTCGGAGATATCGCCGAAGTCGCGCGCCGCGCGAATGCGATCGGCCACTTCGTCACGCTTGACGCTCGAAAGATTCTCGATCTCCTCCTTGAGCCGCTGTAAGCCTTCGGGCGTGAGAATGATCTCGCGGTCGATCACGCTTCCTCCTCTTGAACGCGGCAACGCGGCCTCAGGCGAGACCGCGCTGCGAGTGGCGTGATAGTATAATTCCCCACTCGAGTGGGGGCAAGCGAGGCTACCAGAAGTCAGTCGCCAGGAGCGCCCTGAGACCGGCAATATCGTTCGCTCGCATCAGAGCGAGCGAAACCTCTTTGCTAAGGCAGCCAGAACGCCGGAAGCGCGGCCAGAACTGCCGCAAATGCCCAACTGCTCGTTCCCCAAGGGCCTGCATGACTTCTTCGGCGAAGAGCCGGACCTCGCTGGCTCGCTGACTCGCTGACGGTGCCTGCGACGCACACAGAACCTCGTCGAAGAGCCAGGGTCGACCAACCGCATGACGAGCGAGCATGACCCCGGCCACACCCGCCTCGACCAGATCGAGAGCCACAGCACGACTCTCCATATCGCCGGAGGCAATCACTGGAATTGGCAGTTCCGCCGCCAAACCACGAGTCAGCGCGTGATCGGCGACACCATGGTAGAGCTGCGCCGCGCTGCGCGGATGAAGACAGACCGCACTCGCTCCAGCCGCAACGAACTCCGGCGCCAGGCGTCGGCCCAATTCGTCGCCGGCACGCAGACCCGCGCGGATCTTGACCGTCACCGGCACCGCCGGGCCGACTTCGGCGACCACCGCGGCCACCATCCGTACCGCCCTCGGGCGATCATCGAGCAGTGCCGCCCCGGCTCCGGTCTTGACGACTTTACGCACCGGACAGGCCATGTTGAGATCAATGAGATCGGCGCCGGCCGCCACACACTCCAACGCAGCCGCCGCAACTACCGCCGGCTCTGCGCCAAACAGCTGGAACCCGATCGGGTGCTCATCCGGCGTGCTGGCGAGATAATCGAGCGTGCGCCTGTTGCGGTAGCGAATACCGCACGCGGAGATCATCTCGGTGAAGACCAGCCCGGCCCCCCATCGCCGCACGCTGTGCCGGAAAGGCGCAGTCGTTATCCCCGCCATCGGCGCCATGAACACGCGCCGGTCTAGCGTGAGCGAGCCTATGCGAAGCGGCCGCCACAGCGGATCATCATCGCGCATGGTCTCTCCTGCTAGGAGCGCGCCTGGCGGCGCATCACGAGATCAATGCCGCGCAACGTGAGAGACGAGTCGATGACGTCGATCACCGCAGCGTAGCGAGCTATCATCGACGCAAGTCCTCCGGTGGCCACAACGCGAGCAGGTGTGCCCAGCTCTGCTCGTATCGCACGAACGATTCCGTCGGTCTCCCCGGCGAATCCATACACGGCGCCAGCCTGCAGCGCCTCCGTTGTCGACTTCCCGATCACATGTGGCGGCGCCACGAGTTCGAACCTCACGAGTTTCGCCGCTCTCGCCGTCAGCGCGTCGAGCGAGACCTCAATGCCGGGAGCAATCACGCCGCCCAGGTAGTCCCCTTCCGCAGAGACCACATCGAACGTGGTCGCGGTTCCGTAGTCGGCCACGATACACGGACCGCCGTAGCGCTCGAACGCGGCGACAGAGTTCACGATACGGTCGGCGCCGACCTCGAGTGGGTTCTTGATCGCGATGCGCATGCCGGTTCGAATGCCTGGTCCAACAACGAACGCGACCACGCCCAAGTGCTTCTCGCACATCTCGACCCACTGCTCGGTGAGTCGCGGGACGACCGATGCAATTGCGACGTCGTCTACGCCGTCGGTCAGATCCTCCCCGCGTAGCGCGAGAAGGCCCTGCAGCAGTCCGGCGATCTCGTCACAGGTGCGATGCCGAACCGTAGCGATGCGCCAATCGGCAAGCACCTCGCCATGATCGATCAAGCCAAGATGGGTTTGCGTGTTGCCGACGTCTACCGCAAGCAGCACGCTACTCCTCCATGTCGAGCGCGACATCGATCCACGGCGCTCGTGTCGTCAGCGCACCCACCGATATGACGTCGACTCCGCACGCGGCGAACTCGCGCACCCGCTCCAGACTGACTCCTCCAGACACCTCCACGATAGCGCGACGGTTGATGCGGCGTACGGCTTCGCGCACCGTCGCCACATCCATGTTATCGAGGAGGATAACGTCCGGATGCGCCTGGAGCGCATCCTCGATCTGATCGAGTCTGTCGACCTCGATCTCGAAACCGTGGGCGTGCGGCGCTTGCGCGCGAATGAGAGCGGCGGCCGCCAACACACCTCCGGCCGCCGCGACGTGGTTGTCTTTGACCATCACGCCGTCGAAGAGGCCGAAGCGGTGCGGAATGCCGCCGCCGTCGATCACCGCGCGCTTCTCGAGAGCACGCAATCCTGGAGTTGTCTTACGCGTCGCCGCAATCCGAGTCGAAGTGCCGGCGGTTTCTTCCACATAGGCCGCCGTCAGCGTCGCGACCCCGCTCAGGCGCCCCAGAAAGTTGAGCACCGTCCGCTCGATCGCGAGAATCGCGGCGGCAGATCCTTCGACTACCGCGAGCACACGCCCGGCGTCGAACCTCTCACCGTCGGCGACGCGCACGTCGACCCGCAGCGACACGTCCGTGAGCCTCGCCGCCGTCTCCAGGACGCGGGCACCACTACACACGCCGTCTTGGCGCGCAACAACCCGCGCCGCAGCCAGACCAGCGAACACTGCGCCAGTCACATCGCCGTATCCCGCGAGGTCTTCATCGAGCGCCGTCTGGACGGCGCGGCGCAACGCCTCCTCGTACGCCCTGCTCACGAGTCGGGATCTCGCTCGTCAACGGGCAGCCGCAAGGTGATGCGGCGCCGCCACCGCTCGTCGTCCAAGTCGGGAAAGTCCTCGCGCAGATGGGCACCACGTGATTCCTCGCGCAGCAGCGCGCACTTGGCAATATGCGTGCCCAGGGTCAGAAGATTGAACAACTCGTACTCCGCTTGCCCACGCTCGCCAAAGCGAAGCTCCGATGTCAGAGCTTCGAGCTCGGACAGAGCGACCAGCAAGTCGTCACCGCGGCGTACCACGCCGACCTTCGTCGACATGATCGAAACAAGATGCTGTCGCGCGGCCGCAGCGTCGGCGCCACCGCCGCTCGCCTCCGGCAAGTCGAAGCGCAGTCGGCGGACATCCTCTCCGAGTCCGCCAACATAACGATCGAGGTCGCGGACGATTCGGTCGCTGAACACGAGACCTTCGAGAAGCGAGTTGGATGCCAAGCGGTTGGCCCCGTGAACTCCGGTGCAAGCGACCTCTCCGCTCGCGTACAGACCGGGAATCGTCGACCGACCCCAGACGTCGGTGACGACGCCACCGATGAAGTAGTGGCACACCGGTGCGACAGGAATCCGCTGCGTTGCGAGGTCGAGGCCGTGCTCACGCAGCCCGGCAGTCACACGAGGGAAGCGCTTCTGGAGCCATTCACCGTCCAGATGGCGCGCATCTAGATAGACGTGATCGCTTCCTTCTCGCCGCATCTCACTCATCATGGCGCGAACCACGACATCGCGCGAAGCGAGCTCGCCACGTAAGTCGTGTTCGAGAACGAACCGCTGCCCGGCCGCATTCGTCAGATAGGCCCCCTCACCGCGCAGCGCCTCGCTGATGAGATGAACCGTCTCCTGGCCCTCAACCGCCAGACCTGTTGGGTGGAACTGCACAAACTCGAGGTCTCGAATGGCGGCTCCGGCTCTGTACGCCATGGCGATACCGTCGCCGGTGGCCACCATGGGGTTCGTCGTGCGTCCGTACACCTGACCCGCCCCTCCCGAAGCGAGGACAGTCACCATCGCCACGTTGAGGGTGAGCCCCCCGTCCTCGAGATTCAGCGAGAGAGCACCCACACAACGACCGCCGAGCGTCAGGAGGTCGATGACGAATTCGTTTTCGTACAGCTGAACCCGGCTGCCTACCCGTGCCGCCTCCGCCAGCGCGCTCGAGACCTCAAGCCCAGTCGCGTCGCCGCCTGCGTGCACCACTCGCGGCACCGAGTGAGCGCCTTCACGCCCCAGGGTGATCATTCCGTCGACCTTGTCGAAGCGCGGGCAGATCTCCATGAGCTCGCGCACTCTGTCGGGCCCCTCGTTCACGAGCACGCGGACTGCGTCTTCGTCGCACAGTCCCGCGCCGGCGTTCACCGTGTCTTGAAAGTGAAGCTCCGTTGAGTCCGTGGGCCCCAACGCCGCCGCAATGCCGCCCTGGGCGAGAAACGTCGTCGTATCGTCTAGCGTGGACTTGGTGAGGAGGCCGACGCGCCAACGTCGCGCCGCCCCAACCGCGGCGGTAAGTCCCGCGATGCCACCGCCGAGCACCAGCACATCGAACGTCCGTCGATGCAGGGGCTCAACCGAGCGACACGCGACGTACGGTCGCGTCACCACGCCCACCGTGCCGCACTACGCCCGCGGAGGAGCACGCCTCGCGAAACCCCTGTCGCGCGCATCATTGATCAGTCCCAATCGGGCTCATAGAGACGCACCTCTTGCACGTTCCCCGTAACCTGAGCCGCGGCGACGATGTCGAGCGGAGGCATACCCCGGGCCCAGGACCAGATCTCGAGAAGGGGGACGAGGACGAAAGCGCGCCGCATCATGCGCAGATGCGGAATCGTCAAGACGTCCCCCGCCAGCTCGACTCCCTCGTACAGCAGTATATCTATGTCGAGTGTTCGCGGGCCAAACCGCGTCTCGCGAACCCTGCCGGCAGCCGCCTCGATTCCCTGAACGATTGCCAGGAGCTCGTACGGCTCAAGCGTTGTCTCAATACAGACCACCTGATTGAGGAAGCAGGGCTGGTCAGGCTCATCCTGCGGCAGCGTCTCGTAGACCCGAGAGGCGGCCACAATCTCGGTGCCAAGCAGCGCAGCAAGCGCACCACGAGCCGTGGCCAGGTGCGCAACTCTATCGCCGAGGTTGGATCCGAGGGACAGAAATGCCCGCCGCGCGGCGCCTCCGTTCACGCACTGCGCACGACTTCGACGCGCGCTGCCCTCACCGGAATCGCGACCGGCGGTGCCGGCTTCGTCACGGCAACCTCCAAGAACGCCAAGTCAAGTTCATCCCACAAGGCATCCGCGAGGACGCTCGCGAGCCTCTCCAGCAAACGGAACTCGTTCCCCACGACGATCGCCCGCACGACCTCGACCACGTGGCCGTAGTCGATGGTCTCATCCAGCTCGTCACTTTCCGCCCCCGGGCAAGATACCGGCTCAAGGCGGATGTCGACGATGAGGACCTGACCCACCGCACGTTCCGCCTCACTGACACCGCACCGCCCGCGAAGCTCGATGCCTTCGATGGAGATCGATGGACTGCGACTCATGGAGACCTCCTTGAGGAGTAGGTAGCCGGCTACTGCTAGAGTGCCGTTGGGCCTTCAAGAACCGCAAGACCAACACGCATGGCCTCGAAGTTCTCGCGCACATCGTGCACGCGAAACACGTGCGCGCATGCGAGCATGCCGAGCACTGTCGTCGCGACAGTCCCGATTGTGCGCTGTGCCGGCTCGGATCCCAAGATCACGCCGAGGAAACGTTTGCGCGAGGCCCCCAGCACCACCGGGCGGCCAAGCGTGGCAAACCGATCAAGATGCCGAAGCAGTGTCAGGTTGTGATCCAGAGTCTTCCCGAAACCGATGCCTGGGTCCACGAGTATCTGATCTTCGCGAACGCCGTGGGCAATGGCGTAACTCATACGTTCTTCAAGGAAGGTGAGGACGTCGTCGACCACGTCGTCGTACACAGGATCGTCCTGCATCGTCTTCGGCTGTCCCCGCATGTGCATCAAGCAGACGGGGCAGCCATACTCGGCTACAACCTCGACCATCGCCGTGTCGGCACGAAGGGCGCTCACATCGTTGATCATCCGCGCTCCGGCGGCCAGCGTTCGCCGTGCCACCTCGGCCTTCACCGTGTCGACCGAGAGCGGCACACCGACCGCGCCCGCCAGTTCCTCCACGACGGGCAGCACACGACGCACCTCTTCGCCCACAGACACGGGCTCAGAACCGGGCCTCGTCGATTCTCCCCCAACATCAAGAATCGCCGCCCCCTCACGCACCAATCGAAGGCCCTGGGTAAGCGCTTTGTCGGCAGAGAAGTACTGACCTCCATCGGAGAACGAGTCAGGCGTCACATTCAGGATACCCATGATGCACGGGAACTGGAGAGGTAGGGAACAGCTCGGCTGAGCCAGCACGATCGGGATGCTTCAGCGCGGCGCGGTGATAAGGGCGAAAGCCTCGGCACGCGTCGCATCGTGCGACTGGATGATCCCGCGCACGGCGCTTGTTACAGTCTGCGCGCCCGGCGTGCGCACGCCGCGCATGGACATGCACAGGTGCTCCGCCTGGATCATGACAAGCGCCCCGAGAGGATTGAGAGCCCGCACGATCGCATCGGCAACCTCGGAGGTGATGCGCTCTTGAAGCTGCGGGCGCGCCGCCACCTGGCGGACAACACGGGCGAGCTTGGAAAGTCCGGCGATGTGCCCATCCTTACTTGGAATGTAGACGACATGGGCCATGCCCGCGAACGGCAACAAGTGATGCTCGCACACTGAGTAGAAATCGATGTCGCGAATCACCACCATTTCGCGGTGATGATCGCCGGTCATGGCGACAAGCAACTCCGCAGGGTCTGGGGCGCCGATCCCGGAGAAGATCTCCTCGTACATCTCGGCCACACGGCGCGGCGTGCCGACCAATCCGGGTCGCGTGAGGTCTTCGCCGATCCCCTCGAGAATCAACCGCACGCCGTCTTGAATCTTCTCCTGGTCCACGCGAGCGCCGATCAGGTCGCTTCGGGATTGACGTGCGCCGGTTTCGGCACGGGAGGTGGAGTCACCGATGACGGCTTGGGACGTTCCGGCGTCTGATTCTCCAAGCGACGCGCAGCCTTTTCGTCCCGCTCGCGGAAGACCTCTTCTTCCGGCACGCCATCGAGAAGCGCCTCGAACTCAGAAGCCTCGATCGTCTCGCGCTGAATGAGAACCCTGCTGATCTGATCGAGCTGATCGCGCCTCTCCGAGAGGAGGTCCTTGGCGGTTTGGTGCGCCTCCTCGATGATGCGGCGGATTTCGTCGTCGATCTGCTTGGCGACTTCCTCAGAGTAGTCGGCCTGCTGCTGGAACTCACGTCCGAGGAATGGCATGGACTGATCGTGTCCGAGCGTTCGTGGGCCAAGCTCCTCGCTCATGCCGAAGCGCATGACCATCTGCTTTGCCGTCGCCGTAGCCTTCTCGAGGTCGTTGGCCGCCCCTGTCGTGATCTCGCCAAAGACGACTTCCTCCGCGGCACGGCCGCCCAGGGTCATGGCAAGCGTATCCATAAGCTGGGCCTTCGTGGTCAGGAACTTATCTTCTGTGGGCAGCGAGATGGTGTAGCCCAGCGCCTGGCCGCGGCTGACAACGGAGATCTTGTGAACCGGGTCGGTGTGCTCGAGAAAGTGCCCAACGAAGGCGTGCCCCATTTCGTGATAGGCCGTGATGATCTTCTCCTTCTCGGAGATGATGCGCGTCTTCTTCTCGGGCCCCGCGAGCACCCGCATGATGCCTTCTTCGAGCTCGTGCATCTCGATGGTTTTCTTGCCGTGACGCGCGGCAAGCAGCGCGGCCTCGTTGACGAGGTTGGCGAGATCGGCGCCCGTGAACCCTGGCGTCTGAGCGGCGAGCGCGTCGAGATCGATGTCCTTGGCCAGCGGCTTGCCGCGCGAATGCACCTCGAGAATGCGCATACGACCAGGTCGGTCGGGACGATCCACGACGATCTGCCGGTCGAAGCGCCCTGGACGCAGAAGGGCAGGGTCCAGGATATCCGGCCGGTTGGTCGCCGCAATGAGAATGATGTTGTCCTTCATCTCGAAGCCGTCCATCTCGACCAGTAACTGGTTGAGCGTTTGCTCGCGCTCGTCGTGGCCACCACCCATGCCCGCGCCACGATGACGACCGACAGCGTCGATTTCGTCGACGAAGACGATACAGGGAGAGTTCTGCTTGGCCTGCTCGAACAGGTCGCGGACGCGCGAGGCGCCCACACCCACGAACATCTCCACGAAGTCCGAGCCGGAGATACTGAAGAACGGCACACCGGCCTCGCCGGCAACGGCTCGCGCCAAGAGCGTCTTGCCGGTGCCGGGCGGACCATACAGCAAGACGCCCTTCGGGATACGCGCGCCGAGTTGCTGGAACTTGCGCGGATTCTCGAGGAACTCCTTGATCTCGTGCAGTTCCTCAACCGCCTCATCTGCACCAGCGACATCCTTGAAGGTCACCTTTGGAGAATCCGCAGTGAGCCGTTTCGCGCGGCTCTTGCCGAAGCTCATGACCTTCGACCCGCCGCCCTGCATTCGATTCATGATGAAGAGCCACAACCCGATGATGATGATGAAGGGAAGAATGAACGATAGCGCGCTAAGCCACCAGGAGTTGCTCGGAGGAACCGAGTTCACAACGACATTCGGGTGAGCCGCGAGGAGTTCTGTGACGACACCGGCATCCGGGTACCCAACTTCGTACTCGACGGCCGGCTTGGCATTGGTCGTAACGTGCAGTGTTTGATCGCCGATGAGCATATCGACGCGCGCCACTCTGTTGGCTTCGAGATCGGCGACGAAGCTGTTCTCCGGACCCGAGAACGAGTACTCGGGTCCGGTATCGTTACGGCTCTGCAGCGCCCACTCGATTACTAGCGCCAGAATGATGACAATAATGATGGGGAAGAGAGCGCTGCGAATGAATCTGCTCACGTAAGCCCTTCTGAACGGGAACGTCTGGCCATTTGAGGGCAGGGTTGCCCCGCACAGGACGCCTGGAATCTCAGCGTAGCATACCCCCCAATCTACAGCAACGAACCGCCGTGCTCGACGCTTTCGGCGACCGCCTCGGGGCTGACGGCGCCGATAAAATCGAGCGTGCGAAACCGCTCCGCAAGGTCGAGACCGTAGCCGACGACGAAGCGATTGTCGATCTCGAACCCCACGTAGCGGCACGGGATGTCGGTGCGCCTGCGTGACGGCTTCGTGAGGAGAGCGCACACCTCCAACGATGCCGGCCCCCGGTTGCGAAGGGTCTTGAGCAGATAGCTCAGCGTGAGCCCCGAGTCGACGATGTCTTCGACGATGATGACGTGCCGGCCGTCGATCTCGTGATCGAGATCCTTAAGAATGCGTACAACTCCGGAGGAGTCTGTCGCCGACCCGTAGCTCGAAACCGCCATGAAGTCCAGCGTGACCGGCACCGAGATCTGTCGCGCGAGGTCGGCCATGAAGAAGACGGCGCCCTTGAGGATGCCGACGAGCGCAATCTCCCGACCGGCATAGTCGGCGGATATCTCAGCGGCCAGTGCGGTCACCTTGGCCGCAAGTTCGTCGCGAGTCACGAGTACGTCGGTGATGAGCGCAGTCACACTACCTCCTCGCACAGACAGAGCGTCCAGCGACTACTCTCGTGCACCCGGTACTCGTGTGCAACCCGCCCGCGGAAGACGCCGTCGCGCCCAACGAAGCCGACCCAAACCGCAACGCCGTCGACGTCGAGAACAACGGCGCGCGCGCGCTCGTCTGCGAGGACGCGCGCGCCGGCCAGAAAGCGTGCCACCGTGGTCTCTGCCGCAAGGCCGAGGGGGCGAAAGCGTTCGCCGCGCCGCGGATGACGAATCACGACAGCTTGCGGCGGCTCCGCCAGCCCCACGGCGGCCTGCGTAGCATGTGTCGGGAGATGTGCCCCTACGTCGAGCCGCGAGCGCCACTTGCGCTCGCAGAACCTGACACTCGTGTCGGCCTTCCGAACTACGCGCACCGAGACATCTGGACAGCAATGGGGTGCGCGGCGGCGGCGGAGGCGTAGCAGACCGCCGCCGCGCACAGCCTCCAAGTCGCAGACAAGCAGCGCGCGTCCAGCGTCGTCACGGCGTTCCAGCAGATCGATGAGGCCCTCAATGGAGCGCCGCTCGACGAGCGCCTCGTTCCCCGCCGCATTGCGCACCAGTTCGTGCAGGATGAGTGCTCGCATCGACCGAGACTCCAAGCGCAGCGCCTCCACGTCGAGCGCAGCGATCTCGTCCGAACCGCACGAACGAGTCACACGAGAGAGCCCCGCCGAAGCCGCAGAAGCAAGGATATCGGCGTCGGCCGCGGCCAACTCGGCCGCCGCGCACAGGGTCTCTGCTACAAGTGGATTGATTCGGCGGAGCAGAGGCAGGACCTCGAGACGGATGAGGTTGCGAGCGTAGCGCGGCTCACAGTTGGTGATGTCTTCTCCGTAGGCGATGCCGCGACGGCGGCAGAGATCGCGGATCTCATCGCCACCGAGACAGAGAAGGGGGCGAGCGAGGTCGCCCTGGCGCGCACGCATGCCGGCGAGACCACGCGGCGTGGCGTACTTCGCCAACCGGTAGAGGACGGTCTCGGCTTGGTCATCGCGATTGTGAGCCGTCACGATGACGTCGTAGCCCCGCTCTCCGCAAAGACGACGCGCCGCGTCGTAGCGCAGAGAACGGGCACGCTCCTGGAAGTTGCCCCCCGAGAGCTTGCGCGGAAGCCTTACGACATGAACCGGCATCCGGCTGCGCAGACAGGCCTCCTCGACAATGCGACGATCACGAGTGGAGTCGGCACCACGCGTCGCATAGTCGACGTGGAGCACACCTGCCTGCAATCCCAGCTCCAAGCGCGCGTCGACTTCACCAAGCAGCCAGTGCAAAGCCATCGAGTCCGCGCCGCCCGACAGAAGGAGTAACGGCCGCTCGCCCCGACGCAGCAACTCACGTTCGCGCACGAAGGCGCAGACTCGCTGCACAAGACGGTAGTCGCTGCCAGTGACCGAGGCTGCCGTCAATCTACACCCTCCGCCCGGAGCCCTGACGCGAGGGACGAGCAGAGCATACTTGACGTCGAACGTCCCTGTCTCCGTCCATGCAACCGGCCTGTGCGCACTGCGACCTCCCTCGAGCTGACGCAGCGCGGAACCGATCGAGCCTGCAGAAGGAAGTCCTCCAACACCAAAAAGGGCACCCTCTCGGACGCCCTCGGCAGATGTTGGTAGCGGGGGCAGGATTCGAACCTGCGACCTTCGGGTTATGAGCCCGACGAGCTACCGGACTGCTCCACCCCGCGACGTATTGGGTTATTGATGATAGCGCACCTGCGAACGAAGTGCAAAAGGGCAGGTAGCGTGGTCACAGGCGCACTTGCGAGGACAGTCTGTAGAAGGGAAGCCGGTACGCCGATAAGAGGTGAGTGTCCTCCCTCGCCCAACAGTATCTCCTGACTCGCGCCCGACACATCGTTGCGACGGTCGTTCTCGCCGTCACCGCGACGACGCTCGTCGTCCCATCCACCGCCCTTGCGATTCCCGGCGGCGGAGGCCTCGACAACCTACAGACGCGGGCCGCCGCCGTGCGCACAGAAATCGCACGGCTCGACCGCCAGGCAAGCGCCTCCGTCGAGCGGTACAACCAGGCGCGCGCCACGCTGGACGCAAGCTCCGCCCGCCTCATCCTCGCTCGCCGATCGTTGGCGCGCACGGAAGCCCAGCTAGCGTCTGCACAGACGAACTTGAACGAGCACATCGCCGGAATGTACAAGTACGATCAGCCCGGACTCCTCGACGTGCTCCTCAGTCTCGACGACTTCGTCGAAGTGGACAAACAGCTGGAGTACCTACAGCTCGTTCACGACGCCGACGCCGACACGGTTGTGGCTTATGAGGCGCTGGCGCGACAACAGCAGGAGCAGGCGCAGACCGCCGAGGCAGAGCGCATCTCGGCTCTGCACGACGAGATGGAAGTCCGAGCACGTCGCGACGAGATCGAGCGCAAACTGGCCTCTCGCTCGGCACTCCTGAAGCAACTCGACGGGAACATCAAGAACCTCCTCGCCCGCCAGGCCGAACGCGAGGCGGAAGCGGCCCAAGCCCTCGCGCGCCAGACTGGCGTCGATCTCGAGAGACTCGCCGCCACCCCCGCGCAGCGCGCCGTCGTGGTTGAGACCATGAAGCACCTCGGCATCCCCTACGTGTGGGGCGGTGCCTCGCCCTCTCAAGGCTTCGATTGTTCGGGGCTCGTGATGTACGTCTTCCACAAGTTCGGCGTCGACGTGCTTCACGGCGCCACGTTGCAGTCGCGAGGAGGCACGCCGGTGCCGCTGGGCAAGCTGCAGCCTGCAGACCTCGTCTTCTTCGGGACAACCGCCTTCTATCATCACGTCGGGATCTACATCGGCAACGGACTCTTCATTGAAGCACCACACACCGGCGATGTCGTCAAGATCAGCAAGCTCGCGGGTCGCGGCTGCACCTTCGCGTGCCGCTACCCGCTCAGACTGCGCTGAAGCCGCGCTGTCGCGCAATCAACCTGCGCGGTAGACTGGCCTCATGAGCAATCTCGTGCTCCTCATCATCGGCCTCGTTTGCGCCGCGCTCGTCTTGGCGATGCTTGCCTACGTTGCCCACAGGGCGTGGCGGGTCTACAAACGCGGAATGCGCGTGTCGCGCAACGTCGCCCCGCTCCTTGCGCAAGTCGACGCGTGGAGCATCATCGTCGAAGCTCAAGCTCAACGCCTGGGCGACAACGCGGCCGCCATCAGCGAGAACGTTGCACGCATCCAGGCGAGCGTGCAACGCCTCACCATTCTCGCTCAAGCGCTGCGCGAGGGCTCGGCGCCGTACCGGAGACTACGCAACTACCTCGGGCTGTAGTCGTACTCGCTCATGCGCACCGTCCTCGGCGCACCACGCGGCATCCGCTTCGCGCACATGGCGCAGCGCTAGCTCAACACGCTGGCGAGCGGTGCATATGGCAGCCCGTGCGCGGTCGCCACCGAAGGAATCGTGAGCTCGCCTTCGTAGACATTGACACCGAGCGCCAGTGCGACGTCATCTCTCACCGCCGTCTCAAAGCCCTTACTGGCAAGCGCGATCCCGTAGGGCAGCGTCGCACTCGTGAGCGCCAGCGTCGACGTACGCGCCACGGCACCGGGCATGTTCGACACACAGTAGTGCACCACGCCGTCGACGACATATGTCGGATCACTGTGGGTTGTGGGTCGCGAGGTCTCGAAGCAGCCACCCTGATCGATGGAGACATCCACGAGCACTGACCCGGCCTGCATCCTCTGAATCATGGCTCGGGTCACAATGCGGGGCGCTTGCGCGCCGCCAGGCAACAAGACCGCACCTACGACCAGATCCGCGTCGGCGATCTCCTCTTCGATGGCGCTACTGTTCGACAACACCGTTTCGAGACGTCCCCCGAAGATGTCATCGAGATACGCCAGCTTGTCGGCTCGCGTATCGAGAACAACCGTGCGTGCACGAAGGCCTTCGGATATCTTGGCAGCGTTCAGTCCAACCGTTCCGCCCCCAATGATGACTACCTTGGCCGGCGGGACGCCCGTCACGCCGCCCAACAGCACGCCGCGGCCACCGTGGTTCTTCTGCAGATGAGTCGCCCCGGCCTGAATCGCCAGGCGTCCAGCGACCTCGCTCATGGGAAAGAGCAGAGGGTGCGATCCATTGTCGAGAGCAACCGTCTCATAGGCGAGGCCTTTGACCCCGGCCTCGAGTAGCGCCACGGTAAGATCCTTCGCGTAGTCCGCGCCAAGGTGGAGGTAGGTGTAGAGGATCTGTCCGCGGCGGAGACGCGGCCACTCGACGGGCAGCGGCTCCTTGACCTTGACGATCAAGTCTGCGGCGGCGAACACGTCGTCCGCCGTACTGAGGCGCGCTCCGGCAGCAAGGTAGGCATCGTCACTGAATCCACTTCCCAGACCGGCGCCCGTCTCGACGACGACACTGTGGCCGGCGCGAATGTACTCTCGTACGCCGATGGGCGTGACGGCAACACGATACTCCTCGTCCTTGATCTCTTTCGGGACGCCGACGATCATAGGAACACCTCATCCTTCTCGCTGTGTCACCCACTCCGGTCGCGCCACGGGATCAGCGCCTGCAAAGCATACACTTGATACACCGAAACATGAACGCGCACGAGTCTGCCGATCGACCCGAAGGAGAAGAACAGTGATTCTGCCTACCTTGACTGGTCTGCACACGTACTGCAGCAGCGAGCCAGACGTATGAACGTCGGCGAGGCACGCATTCTCGTCGTGGGTGGAGTCCGCCGCCTTGGCGGCCAGATCGCCCTCGACCTTGCAGCCCACGGCGCCAACGTGTGCATCTCGACGCGCACGAAGGACGACGACGCCGAGGCGGCGCTCGAGCGACTACGCCGTGCCGGATCGGACGCTCATCTCGCAATCGGTGATGTGAGCTGGAGCGGCGGAGCCGCCAGCCTCGTCAATCAAGCGAGTCGAGCCTTGGAGGGACTGGATGCGCTGGTCTTCGCGGCCAGCGGGCCTTTCGTGCCCGCGCGGCCAGAGAATATCGATGAGGCCGCATGGAACTCGTCGTTCGACACGATCGCCAAGGGCTTCTTCGCCGTCGCGTGCGCGGCTCGACACGAATTCGCGCAGCGCCGCACAGCGACGCCATCGAGCGCGGACGGCGCCGGCGAGGCTGGCGTGATCGTCGCCATCACCGACCACCTTGGGATGCATGCATCGGCGCACTTCGCCGCTCACGGCGCTGCGAAAGCGGCGCAGATCCACCTCGTTCAACAGTTGGCGCGCGCATGGGCAGACGAGGGCATTCGCGTCTGCGGAGTGGCTCCGGGACCGGTAGATCTCGAGGACGACGAACGGCGCGCAGCGACGCTGCGAGCGGCGGCACGCGCCGCCGTTCCGCAACTAGTGAGCGCCGCGGACATTGGCCGCGGCGTGCGCTTCTGCCTCGAGACGCACGCCATCACCGGCGTCAATATCCCGATCGATAATGGCGCCCTCCTGATGCACTGACATCGTCGCCAGCGACGAACTCCAGCGCTTTGATCGCCAGCCAGAAGTCCATGCGATCCTGCGAATCGGAGAGATCGCGACCCGTGATCTCCTCGACGCGTCGCATGCGATAGCGAAGGGTATGCCTGTGGACGTAGAGCCGATCCGCGGCGTCTCCCCAATGCCCGTTCGCCTCGAGGAAGCCCGTGAGACTCTTCAGCAGTTCGGACGAGTGCTCGTTGTCGTGATCCCGGAGACGGCCCAGCACGCTCTCGTGGAACGCCTCGAGAGACGACTCGTCCTGCAAGCCCAGGAACAGTCGATAGGAGCCGAGATCATCGTCGTCGGCGACGACAGACGTGGCTCCACGGAGGCGTCGCGCGCGCAACGCATACTGCGCTTCGAAGTAACTGCGACGCAGTTCCGTGGGGTCAACATGACAACCTCCTATGCCGACGGAGAACGTATGCGTCTTGAGCGCGTCCTCCACGGCGACGTGGAGATCCTCGGCAAGGCTGCGGATCGCGTCTCGCGATACGCCCTCAGGTTCCAGCAAGACGACGACGCCGTTGTCCCTGGGAGCGGAGAGCCACGATTGGCGACGTTCCGCCAGGTACTTGTCGACGGCCCACCGCGGCTGCGCCGGCGGCGTCACCTCGTCACCGGCGGCGCCACTACCGGTGATCCTCGCATCCGGATCGACGATGAGAAAGAGATGTGGCGCTCTCGGATCGAGACCGAAGTAGGCCAGACGGCGTAAGAGTTCCTCCGCGGGGAGTCTGCGCGCCGTCAACTGCTCAAGGAAGTCGCCGACAAGTCGCTGTTCGGCCTCTGCCACCGCTTTGCGCTGAACCAGCTCAAGTGCGATGGCAGTGACGACATTACGCATGACGACGCGATCGTGCTGTGTGTACGACCCGCTGTCCTTGGCCACCACAAGAAGCCCACGGACGCTGTGCGCCGCCATTACCGGCACCACCTGCGTCTCCCCGAATCCGGTCTCCGCCACAACGCGAAAAGTCGCCCGCTCGGCTCTGCGATCTGCAATCGCTCGCCACAGCTCGCTCACATCGAGGCGACCAGAGCGTCTTCGCGAGAGCACCTCGCTCAACACTGCCCCGTGGGAGTCGAACAGCACGCACGAACAGCCGACCAGAGATGTCAGGGTCGACAGGATAGGCTCAAGGCCGCGCTCCTCGAGCACGCTGGTCATGAGCTTCTCGTAAACCGCGACGCTGCGACGCAGGAGCGAGTAGTGCTCATTGATGACCTTGACGGCCACCGCCTCGTTGATCGCACTGAGGGGCACATGTCGCGGAACTTCAAAGAGCGGCAGCCCGCACCGTTCGGCGGCAGCGACAAGTGTCGCGGGAACGTCGACATCGGCGGCGCGCAAGCCGCATCCGAGGCCGACGACCCCGCGATCGACAAGGTCCTGCACAAGGGCGGCCTGCTCCTCGTCAGAGCCGGCCAATGTGCGACTGCTTGTGAGGAGCAGTTCCCCGCCACGCAGCCAATCGACAGGAGGCTCAGCGACATGCGCCCACCGTACGGTGCTCCCCGTGGAAGCACCGCCGGCCAGCAGTTTGAGGTCGAGGTCGGGGATCTCGAGGATATCCTGGACAGTGACCATCGCCGCCGCGCCCCCCGAGGAGCGCCGCTACTCGAGCAGGCCGGCGCGGTGCGCCTTGAGGTAGCCGCCGCAGTAGTTGTCTTCGGCGCGTAGCGCCCGAATCGCCTTGATGGTCGCCATCATCGCCTTGTTACGGACATCGACGACCACACCGTCGATCCCCAACCCGGCGCACATGGCGACGAAGGTGCGATTGAGAAGCGGTCGATTCGGCAAGCCGAAGCTCACGTTGCTCAGCCCCCCTGTCGTGCGCGTCGGAAGCTGAGCCTTGATCATCTTCAGCGTGTCGAGGGTGACAGTGCCCGCGGTCGGATCGGCCGAGACAGTCAGAACCAGTGGATCGATCCAGAGGTCTTCCGGCGCCAGCCCCGCGCCCGTGCAAAGCTCATGGATCTGCTGCGCCACCGCGAAGCGCGCCTCGGCGGTGGCCGGCACACCCTCGTCGCTCAAGCACAGACCCACGACCGGGCACTTGAACTCGCGAATGAGCGGCAGCACGGCATCGATGCGCGCCTGCTCACCGCTGATCGAGTTGATGAAGGGTGCCTGACCGCCCTTGGCGATGATCGCCCTCACGCCGGCGTCGAGCGCCGCAGGATTCGCGGAGTCGACCATCAGACGGCGATCAGTGACACCCATCACCACATCGATGAGCCACAAGATGTCGGTGACCTCGTCGCCGCCCGCGACGCCGCCATTCACGTCGAGCACGTCGGCTCCAGCTTCGACCTGGTCGATAGCCAGTGTCTTGATGAACTCGGCGTCCCGCTCTTGGATGGCCTCGGCAACCTGCTTGCGCGTGCCATTGATCGACTCACCCATCAAGAACATACCGACTCCTTCGCTGTGCTGTTGCTTCTCACCTTGGCAGAGTATACGCGAAGACGCGAAGCACGCCGCGAACGACGGCGGGCGGGCCCGATGGGCCCGCCCGCCATGCACTCACCGCGCTACCTCTCTCGTGAGAGGCTTGTCACAGAAGAGCGGTCTTACATCATGTTCTCGTAGCCCTGAAGCTGCGAGCTCAGACCGCGCGCTTGACCACCGGGGGGAGCCTTGAACTCGGGGATGTCGGCAACGATGCACTCGGTGGTGAGGATGTTCTTGGCGATCGACGCCGCGTTCTGCAGAGCAGAACGAGTAACCATGGCAGGGTCGATGATGCCGGCCTTGACGAGATCCTCGTACGCGCCCGTCTCGGCATTGAGACCCAGGCCCGACTCGAGGCTGCGCACCTTGTCGACCACGACGGAGCCCTCAAGGCCCGCGTTCTCGGCGATCTGACGCAGCGGCTCCTCAAGCGCCCGGCGGATGATCTGCTTGCCGGTGCGGAAGTCATGCTGATCGCTGTTCGGGTCGACGGTCACGGCGTCGATGGCGTTGACGAGCACGACGCCGCCGCCAGGCACGATGCCCTCTTCGAGCGCCGCGCGCGTCGCGTTGAGCGCGTCCTCGACGCGGTGCTTCGTCTCACGCATCTCGACCTCGGTGGCTGCGCCGACCTTGATGACGGCAACGCCGCCGGCCAGCTTGGCGAGGCGCTCCTGGAGCTTCTCGCGATCGAAGTCGGAGTCGGTCGCGTCGATCTCGTTCTTGATGAGACGGATGCGCGACTTGATGTCCTCGGTGTCGCCGGCGCCATCGATGATCGTGGCGTTGTCCTTGGTCACGACGACCTTGCGGGCACGACCAAGCTGACGAACGTCGGTGTTCTCGAGCTTCAGGCCAAGCTCCTCGGTGATGACCTCGCCACCGGTGAGGATGGCGATATCCTCGAGATTGCGCTTACGGCGATCGCCGAAGCCCGGCGCCTTGACGGCGACGCTGGTGAAGGTACCGCGCAACTTGTTGACGACCAGAGTGGCCAGAGCCTCGCCCTCGACGTCCTCGGCGATGATCAGTATTGGCTTACCCTGCTGAATGACCTTCTCGAGCACGGGGAGGAGATCCTGGACGGCAGCGATCTTCTGCGCTGAAATGAGGATGTACGGATCCTCGAGGACAGCCTCCATGCGATCAGGATCGGTCACCATGTACGGGCTCAGATAGCCCTTGTCGAACTGCATGCCCTCGGTGAACTCGAGGTCGAGGCCGAACGTATTGGACTCCTCGACGTTGACGACGCCGTCCTTACCGACCTTCTCGATCGAGTCGGCAATGATGTCGCCGATGCCACGGTTGCGGGCAGAGATCGTGGCGACGCGGGCGATGTCCTCTTTGCCCGTGATGCCCGTCGCCTGACCGCTGATCGCGGCAACGGCCTCGTCGACAGCTTCCTCGATGCCGCGCTTGATAGCCATTGGGTTGGCGCCGGCGGCAACCATACGCAGGCCCTCACGAACGATCGCCTGCGCAAGCAGTGTGGCGGTCGTGGTGCCGTCACCAGCGATATCGTTCGTCTTCGTGGCGACTTCCTTCACCAGCTGAGCGCCCTGGTTCTGGAAGACGTTCTCGAGCTCGATCTCGCGAGCGATGGTGACGCCGTCGTTGGTGATCGTCGGCGCGCCGAACTTCTTGTCGAGCACGACATAGCGGCCCTTGGGACCGAGAGTGATCTTGACTGCATCGGCGAGCGAGTCGACGCCGGCCTGCAGTGCGCGACGCGCGTCGTCGCCGTACTTGAGTTCCTTAGCCATTGTTGTTCAATCGCCCCTTTCTCAGCTGACCACGGCCAGAATCTCGCTGGCGCGCAGAATCAGGAGCTCGTCGCCGTCCGAGGTCTTGTACTCGGTGCCGGAATACTTGCCGTAGATGACACGATCGCCGGGCTTGACGTCCAGCGGAATGCGCTTGCTGCCGGTCTCGTCCCACTTGCCGTCGCCAACTGCAATGATCTCGCCCAGGGTGGGCTTTTCCTTGACAGTGTCGGGCAGCACGATACCGCTCGCCGTCTTCTCTTCCTCGGTAATGGCCTTAACGACCACGCGGTCCTCAAGCGGCTTGAGTTTCATGCAGCAACCCTCCTTCTCTCTTTCGTGTTTGGCACTCTCACGACGAGAGTGCTAATCATGCCGAGTCGTATGCTAGGGCCGCCTTCTGCGGCTGTCAAACCGAGGTCTATGCGCGCTTGGCACCGGCCTGGAACCCCAGCTAGACTCCTGCCATGCGTATCCTGCTGCAACGCGTAACGAGCGCCTCGGTCGCTGTGAACGACCAGATCGTAGGCAGGATCGAAACCGGCTTGCTGGCGTTCGTCGGAGTGGGCGCCGAGGACACGGCGGCGACGGCGGAGCGCCTCGCCGCCAAGACGGCAGCCCTGCGCATATTCGCCGACGACGCTCGCCTCATGAACCGCTCGCTGCTCGACATCGGCGGTGCCGTCCTCGCCGTCTCGCAGTTCACCCTCTACGCCGACACCCGGCGCGGGAATCGTCCGAGCTTCACAGACGCGGCGCCCCCGGCAGAAGGAGAGACGCTCTACGAGACGTACGTGGCGGCCCTGAGGGCAAAGGGGCTAGTCGTCGAGACGGGTGTTTTCGGCGCTCACATGATCGTCGAGCTCGTCAACGACGGGCCGGTTACGATCATGCTGGAGGCGTAGGGCCACACATCACGACGACCCGCGTCCTAGGACCGGGGTGCGCGTGAACGACGTTGCGGCCGCGCCTCAGCGTCGGCCGCAAAGGAGTCCAAGGCAAGGTATGCGGGCCACGGCACGGCGGGCAGGAAGCCGGCGGCGAGGCCAATCATCGCGGCGTTGTCCGTGCAGAGGCGCAGGGGAGGTAACGTCACGCCGATTCCCGCCGCTGCGCAACGTGCGGCGAGTTCCTCCCGCAACCCCGAGTTGGCTGCTACGCCGCCGGCAACAGCAACGCTCCGCAGCCCCTCGGCATCGGCCACGGCAACCGTCTTGTCGACAAGCTGACGCACGATCGCAGCCTGGTACGAAGCGGCGATGTCGGCGCGCCGAGCCGCGATGTCGACCTCGCTGCGCCCGCGCAGCTCGTAGAGAAGCGCGGTCTTCAGCCCGCTGAAGCTGAAGTCGCGACCTCGAGGAACCGCTCGCGGAAAAGCGATGTACCCACGATCGCCACTGGCGGCAAGCTGGTCCAGCTCCCTTCCGCCGGGATAGCCCAACCCGAGAAGGCGCGCGCCTTTGTCAAAGGCCTCGCCGGCGGCATCGTCGAGCGTGCGTGCGGCAACGCGGAAGCGCACCCCCTCTTCGACAACCGCGAGCAACGTATGCCCCCCGCTTGCCAGGAGACAGAGAAAAGGCGCCTCAATACCCAGCGCGTAATTGGCGGCGATGTGTCCCTGAAGATGATTAACGGGAATGAGCGGCAAGCCTTGCCGGTACGCATAAGCCTTGGCCGCCGCCATGCCGACAAGCAGGGCGCCAATCAGTCCCGGGCCCTGCGTGGCGGCGACGGCGTCAAGATCGCTCCAAGAGACCCCGGCCTCCCGTAAGGCCTCCGCAACGACGGCATTGAGCAGTTCGGTGTGGCGTCGCGACGCAACCTCCGGCACCACCCCGCCGAACTGCGCATGCAGGTCGTTTTGTGAAGAAACAACGGACGACAGCACTTCGCGACCGCGTACGACGGCCGCGCTCGTGTCGTCACACGAGGTTTCGATACACAGGATCACGATGCGCACGCCCTGGGATCGCGCCACATGCAGAGCGCGTCTTCGCCGTCACAGGTGTAGTAGTGCGGCCGAACGCCGGTGGTCACGAAACCCAACGAACGATACAGGTCGCGGGCGACCGCGTTCGAGATGCGCACTTCGAGCGTATGCCCACAATTAGGGCAACGGTCCGAGAGTGAGATGCACGTACGCATGAGTTCCGCTCCTATCCCGCGACGGCGCGCCGACTCGTCCACGCACACGTTCATGATGTGCCACACGTCAATAAAGAGGTCTGCCATCAGGTAGCCGACCACACGACCTTGAACCACCCCGACGAGGCAGAGACTCCGCGGTCGAGTGAAGACCTCGCGGAAGTAGCTCTCCGGCCAAGGCAGCGGATAGCAGCGTCGTTCGATGGCCACCACAGCCGCCAGATCGTTCGCCACCATCGGCCGAATCACAACGGAGTCTGCAAGCGATTCGGCACCCTCGCCGAACATCATGTTCGCCCTCCGGCACCGCCGAAGGCCCACCGCGCAGCATCAGGCGCCCGCCCGTAGATGGGGAGTACGGCGCCTGATTCATTGATGAGGCCGGGTACCCCGAGAGCAGCCGCACGCCCAACGTAGGCCGCTGTCGGCGCGACGACACTGCTCACACATCGCACGGCACCCGGCACCTTGTCGGCGTGAAGAACGGCGCCGTCGCCGCCCACCACGGCAGGCCCTCGCGCCGCGAGCCACTCGCCGAGCTCGTCGGCAGCCACCACCTGCACATCTTCGACCTGCCGAGGCGCGCCGCCGGCTGATTGAACCTCGTACACGGCGGCAAACAGCTCGCGGCGACGACCATCGATGAGCGGGATCAGACGGCGTTCGGTCACACCGCCAGCAACGTCCGCCAAGGCCAATGCTAGCGCCGTGCACGTGGGCACTCCAATCAAGTCGACGTGCCCGTCCGCCTGTGCCAACGCGCGCGCGGTGGCAACGCCGATACGCAGTCCGGTGAAAGCGCCCGGCCCCAGACTGACGGCGATCGCGTCGATCGACGCCCACGTCGCCTCCGCCGCGTCAAGGACCTCGTGAACGCCGGGCATGAGCCGTTGCGCGTGAGCAGGACCCTCGAGACTCAGACTCTCGGCAACCACCGCGCCGTCAAAGGTGCAGAGCGCCGCCGAGCAAGCCGTCGTCGCCGTCTCCAGCGCCAGAATGTAGCTCATGCGTCCTCTACCGGTCGCGCATCGTCGACCCTCAGCCCAACCGCGGCGCTCGCCCGCATGAGCGCGGTCTCGAACGAAGTGCTGGCGCAGAGCCTCAGGCGCCGCGTACGAAGCGTCCTGTGTTCGAGCTCAATGATCACATCCGGCGTGGAAAGTAGAGCCGTGCCGGCCGCGGGCCACTCAACGAATGTGAGGGAATGCGACCCCGCGTAGTCCCCCCAGGCGAACAACTCGACATCTGCGCCCGGCGTGAGGCGGTAGAGATCCAGATGATGCAGATCCTCTCCCTCGCGACCGCGGTAACTTTGGGCAAGCGTGAACGACGGGCTCGTGATTGCGCCGCGAACGCCTCGAGCACGAAGAATCTCTCTCACCAGCGTCGTCTTGCCGGTGCCGAGATCACCGGCGACCGTCACCAGCATGGGCGGCGCAAGAAGACCCGCAAGCACTCGAGCGAGGCGGCGGGTCTGCGCCACCGAAGAGAGCACGACCGTGATCATGCTAGAACAGCCCGAGCTGCTCCTCGACAGCAGGCGACGACGGAGAGGCGGGCGCAGCCTTGGATGCCGCCGCCTCCGCCGCCTGGACGGTACCGGCGGCGTCCTCCGAGGACTGGTCGCGCCCGCGCATGACCGGCATGGCGGCTGCGCGTGCAGCATCTGGCCGGGGACGCGCCAGAAGCTCAGGCAGCCTCCCGAAGTCCTCCTCCAGCGTGGTCAGCATCGCTCGCGTATACAGGGCAGCGGCCGGATGGAAGATGGGGTAGAGATACAGCGACAATCCTGCAAGCTCGAAAACCTGCGGTCGTCCATGCACACGTGTGATCCCCGTGGGGTTACCACTCAACAGCTTCGTAGCATGGTTACCCAGCGTGCATACGACCTTCGGCCGTATGAGCTCGATTTGGCGCCACAGATACGGCTGACACGCGGCGATCTCATCCGGCAGCGGATCGCGATTGTTCGGTGGGCGGCTCTTGAGCACGTTGGCGATGAAGACCTGCTCGCGCGTCATGCCGACAGAGGCGAGAAGGCTGTTCAGAAGCTGGCCGGCCTGGCCGACAAACGGCCGGCCCTGCTGATCCTCATGATATCCGGGAGCCTCGCCAACAAACATGAGTTCGGCGGTGGGACTGCCTTCACCGGGAACCGCATGCGTACGAGTCGCGTGCAACGCGCAGCGCGTGCAGCGTGAGATCTCGCCTGCAAGCGCAGCAAGCGCTACGCTGGCGACATCACCTTCCGACATGGGAAACCCCACGGTCTGCGGCGGCGAACACGAGCCAGGGAGTAGACATGGCCGTAGTCTACCACCGCCGTTCCTTCGCCCCGCCGGCTGGCGCTTCTGTCGTGCGAGTCGCTCCGCCTTCGCCCGCCTCAGTGCCGACACTCGAAGCCGTGCGCTTGACCGTGGCCTGCGTGTCACCACTGGTTGCCGCGCCACCCCCGGTCGCGCGACTGGCATTCCCCTTGACCGCGGTCTCGTCGCGACCGCGCTCGCTGGCGGCACCTGACCCGGCCTCATCGCACGCGTTCGCAGATCCCGACACGCGGTCCCGCGCGCGCACGCCGAACCCCAAACCCATGCGAGATCCCACCTCGCGACCCGGCGACGGCGATAACAACGTAGCCGAGGTCGACTCGTTCGCCGGTGAAGCGATCGTCAGCGCCGAAAGCGGGGTCGTCGGCACGGACGCAGGCGCGGCTGCCAGACCAACGCCGGCGGCGGCGACAACTGCTGCAGCGGCAGCGACACCAACACCCTTGGCGCCCAAGAGTCCGCCGAGCTTGACGAGCACGCCGGCGACAGGGAGTGACGAGACGGCTGCCGGCGCAGTTCCGGCGAGAGCCGAGCCTGTCGGCGCCGTCGCCAATACCTCCGGCAGGCTGAGCGTCGGCAGGTACGCTGCCAAACCCCCCGCAGACAACCCGCATCCAACCGGAACGGTGTCTCGCATGGAGCGACGAAAGACACGCCTCGCGCGATGCACGATCACGCGCGCGGTACCCGGAGAAACCCGCATCGCTGCGGCGATCTCATCGGTCTCCAGACCATGCAAGTCCCGCAAAACGAGGGCCGTGCGATAGCGCACATTCATCGCGCCGAGAGCATCCTCGACGGCCCTCGTGAGCTCGGCGCGTGTGTAGTCGTCACCGCAGGCTCGCAGTTCGCCGGCATGATCCAAGGGCGTCGTCATCCGCCGGCGGCGGCGGCGCAGGTGGTCGTAGCACGCATTCACGGCCACCCGATACAACCAGGCGTCGGTACTACCGCTGGCGCAATTCGGAAGAGAGTGCTCAAAGACGCGGAGAAAGACATCTTGAGTCACGTCCGCGGCGTCGTCCGGATCGCCCAGCACCCGAGCGGCGAGATTGTAGATGCGTACTCGCGATTCGCGATAGAGACGCTCGAAATCCTCGACCCTGTCTTGGGTCGCGTCGAGGACTGCGGCCTCAGTCTCGATCGGCGCATCGTTCACTTCAAGCCTCTCGTCGCCAATTGTCCCCTCCAGAGTGTACTCGCTTCCGGCATTCCTGGCGCCCGTCACCCGACCACCTTCGACAACACGCTGGACAGCGTGGGCCGTGCGACCCACGCTGTCCAGCACGGAGTACGAGATCCAAAGTCGGATGTAGACGTCAACGTCGGATCGTCAAGCCTTCAAGCGCAGGTGCCGTCGTGCAAGCGCCGCTGAACACGGTCTTGCGCCTCATCGCAATTGCCGTCACCATCGCCGTCACAATCACACTCGCCGTCGCGGTCACGCACACGGTCCTGGTTCTGATCGCCGGGTGTGTCGGTGGCACGACCCGACCGCGTCTGCGTCGCCGCCTGCTTCTTGGCTGCACCCCTCGCTCGCACTGCCTTCGCCTGCCCGCCGTTGTCCTTGGCAGCCACGACGCACGTCTCGTCCTGGTCGCGATCACGGTCTTGGGCCGTCGCCTGCGTGCCCGCAACGGCGACGCCGGCCACGGACAGAGCGAGCACGGCGGCTAGGCCAAGGACGGTGAGTAGCCTTCTCATAATCTGCTCCTTCGTTATCACGGTGAGTCCGTCATCCCCTTAACGTCGCAGAGCACCGTGGCGTTACACCCCGAGTGACACGATCAACTCTGGCGACGCGGCGAAAACGATTGCTTTCCCGCCGCGCAGGCCCTACGCTCACCAAGCTCCCGCTCTCAGGTCGACCCGAGAGACGGGAGGACCAGCCTGTGTCTTACAGGCCGCGACAGGCACGGTACCGCTCGACGGCGGACCTCAGCCGGAAAGGTCGTAGGCTTGGAACTCGCAACGTATCGCCACTGTGTGATCGGTCCGGGGCGCCTCGGCTCCACCCTCCTCGCTGGCCTCATCGAGGCCAACCTCGATGTGGCGGCCGTGGCCGTTCACACCGACGACCAGACTGACATCGGCACAACCCCACCGCGGATCCGCATCCATGACGCAGCGGCAGAGGCCGATCTCTTCTGGCTCACCGTGCCGGACGACGCGATCTTCGGCGTGGCCGGACGCCTAGCCACCGCACTCGCCGGCGTTCCCAGACCCGGTCGCCCCGGTCGCGATCCGGTTGCCGTTCACACCAGCGGACTCGGGTCCGTCGGCTTGCTGAAACCGCTGACAGACCAGGGGGTGCGCTGCCTCTCGCTCCATCCTCTGCAGACCTTCGCAGGTACCCCCGACCCCGACCTACTTCACGGAACGCCCTGCGCCGTCACGGCCCTGGAGGAGCGAGACCGGCAGCTTGGCGAGGCGCTTGCGGAGCGCCTGAGCATGCGACCCTTCCGCCTCGCCGACGAATCCAAACCGCTCTATCACTTGGCCGCAGTCGTCGGCTGCAACCTGCTCGTCGCCTTGGAGAGCGAGGCCAAACGCCTCATGGATCAAGCGACAGGAGAGAGCAACGGCATCGACCACTTGGGCTCGCTGCTACAGACGACGCTGACCAACCTTACGCGCAGCGGTGAGCCGAGCGAGGCGCTCACCGGGCCAATCGCGCGCGGCGACGTTGGCACCGTCCGCGCGCACTTGCGACTCTGCCGCCAAGAGCGGCCACGTCTGGCTGCGGCGTACAGGGCGCTCTCGCTTGAGGCGCTCACACTCGCCGCCCCTCGTCTCGACGACGAGCAGGTGCATGCTCTGCAACACCTGCTGGAGGAGTACGAACGATGATCGTGACGCGCACCGTGGCCGACACGCGAGCCGTGCTGACTCAGCTGCCACGACCGCTGGGCTTCGTTCCGACAATGGGCGCGCTCCACGCCGGGCATCTCGAACTAGTCCGTCAGGCACGAGCCTCTTCGCAAGCGGTGGTCGCGTCCATCTTCGTGAACCCGACGCAGTTCGGTCCTCGCGAGGATTTCGCGGCGTACCCGCGCGATGAGGCCCGCGACCTCCAACTGCTCGAGCGTGAGGGTGTTGCGATCGTCTTTGCGCCTGCGGCCGACGAACTCTACGCGGACGGCTTCTCCACACAGGTAGACGTGCACGGCATCAGCGACCGCTTCGAGGGCGCCGAACGCCCTGTCCACTTCGGCGGCGTCGCCCTGGTCGTCACGAAGCTCCTCAACATCGTCCGACCCGACGCTGCGTACTTCGGCCAGAAGGATGCGCAGCAGTTGGCCGTTGTTCGGCGACTTGTGCGCGACCTCAATCAACCGGTGGAGATCGTCGGAGTGCCGACGGTGCGCGAGAAAGATGGACTCGCGCTCAGCTCGCGCAACGCGTATCTCACGCCAGCGGAGCGCGCTGTGGCGCCAAACCTTTATCTCGCGCTGCGTGCAGGCGCGGCCGCCGCCGCCAAGCCGGGCGGAACCTACAAGGATGCGATCATCGCCGCGACACTGCGTCTCACGACGTCAGACCATGACGCACCGGCTGCCGGCGAAGCCCCTGAGTTCGCAATCGACTACCTGGCAGTCGTTGACGCTGACTCCTTCAACCACACGCAGGCGATCGGCCCACGAACCCTGCTCATCGCCGCGGTTCGCCTTGGGAGTACACGCCTGCTCGATAACGTCTTCCTCTCACCAAGCGCGCACCTCACACAGGGCGCGACCGTCTGAAAGGATGGAACCCACCGTGACCAGCGTGAACAGCCAGCAGGCTCCTGTCCTCCGCGAAGGGCTCCTCGGTGTCGCCACCGAGTACATCGAGTTCTCGAGCCGCGGACACGCGGATCTCACCCTCCTCACGCCACAAGTCCGCAGCATTCTCGCCGCCAGCGGTCTGCGAGAAGGCACCCTCACCGTGTTCGCCCCGGGCGCCACCGCAGCGATAACGACAATCGAGTGGGAGCCGGGGGTGATCCAAGACTTCCAGACCGTGCTTGATGAACTGGCGCCGGCAGATCGCATCTGGCAGCACAACCTCAACAACGGCGACGGCAACGGACACTCGCATGTCCGCGCCGGATTGGTCGGACCGTCATTGAGCATCCCGTTCACGGACGGTGCGATGATCCTCGGTCGCTGGCAGGAGATCGTGTTCTGCGACTTCGATGCGTGCCAGCGTGAGCGCCGCGCGGTGGTGCAGGTGATGGGCGTATGACGGCCTCAGCCGACACGCGCGTGACGCTGCAGGTCGCGCTCGACTTCGTCGACTTGCCTCGCGCCATACAAGTCGCCGCCGAGGCAGTCGCCGGTGGCTGCGATTGGATCGAAGCGGGCACGCCGCTCATCAAGGCAGAGGGTCTGGCCGCCGTCCGCGCCCTCAAGGCAGCGTTTCCCGACCACACCATCGTCGCCGACATGAAGACCATGGATGCCGGCCGCGCCGAAGTCGAATGCGCGGCCAAGGCCGGCGCCGACGTCGTCGGTGTCCTCGGCGCAGCATCGGACGCGACCATCAGCGAGTGCGTTGAAGTGGCGCGCAACTACGGCTGCCGCGTCATCGTTGACATGATCGAGGTGGCGGATCCAGTGAGTCGGGCGCAGCGAGCAGAAGAGCTGGGCGTCGACTACGTCGGCATACATACCGCCATCGATCAACAGATGCGCGGAGAAGCGCCCTTCGACACGCTCCGCGCCGTCAGTGCTGCGGTCTCGATCCCCGTGTCGGTCGCCGGCGGCGTGAACTCGGAGACAGCCGCGGCCGCCGTTACCGCTGGCGCGAGCATCGTCGTCGTCGGCGGCGCCATTATCAAGGCAGCTGATGCCGCCGCAGCGGCGACGGATATCCGCCGCGCCGTGGACGAGAATATCGTCATCGAGACAACCCTCTACAAACGCACGGCTGGACCCCATCTTCGCAGCGTCCTCGAGAAGGTCTCAACGGCCAACGTCAGTGATGGCTGGCACCGCCAGCCCAGCCTGCGCGGAATCAAGCCTCTCCTGCCGGGTGCCCACATGTGCGGCCCGGCCGTCACCGTCCGTACCTACGCCGGCGACTGGGCCAAGCCGGTCGAGGCGATCGATGCTTGCCGCCCGGGAGACGTCCTAGTCATCGACGCGTGCGACGCAACGCCGGCCGTCTGGGGCGAGCTCGCGACGCACAGCGCGCTCGTCAGAGAACTGGCCGGCCTGGTCGTCTGGGGAGCCATCCGCGACACGCCCGAGATCGCGCGCCTCGGGTTCCCCGCTTTCAGCAGCCAGGTCTGCTCCCACGCCGGCGAGCCGAAGGGATTCGGCGAGATCGGCGTACCGATTGTCATCGCCGGGCAGACCATACGCCCAGGCGACTGGATCGTTGGCGATGACGACGGCATCATGGTGCTGCCCCGAGAGCAAGCGGTCGAGCTCGCCAATCGGGCCATGGACGTGCTCGAACGGGAGAACCGCATGCGCGGCGAGATCGACGCCGGCAAGACCCTAGCTGAGGTCGCCTACCTCCAGAAATGGGAGAAGTCCCGCTGAGATCGTAAAGTCGGCGGCTGCCCAACCGATACTCCGATCAGGGCGGGCAGCGCTGCTGAGGCCGAGTGTCTTCAGCCCACGACAGCCCACCCATGCCCGCGGAGCGAGGGAGGAAACGAGTCGTGGAGCTGATGGCGCTCGCCTTGAGTCGGTCGCCGCGCTTCGCCACCGCGCTGCTCGTGGCGCTCACCAGCCTCGTAGTCGGGACATTCGTCATCGACTACGTGCCCCTCCTCAACGAGACGATCAGCAGCGCTCTCGACAACATGGGCACCGTCATTGCGGCTCTCGTCACGACACTCCTCTGCATTGCCGCCGCCGCCTCTGCAGCAGACAGGAGGACCCGTGATGCTTGGTTCCTTCTGAGCGCCGCCTTCGCGGCTTGCGCGATCGGCGAGGCGCTGTGGTTCTGGTATCAGTCGCTCGCCCAGGTCGCGATGCCCTTCCCTTCGCTCGCCGACTTCTTCTACCTCGCCCTGTATCCCTTCGCGTTCGTTGGCATCATGCTCCTCCTGAAGCCAGGTCTGACGGCCATGCGCCAGGCGGTCATGGTCTTCGATAGCTTGCTCTTCACCCTTGCCGTCTCCGGTCTGGCATGGCAGCTCATCCTGGCACCAACGCTGGCCGACACCGAGGACCTGTCACGACTGGGAGTGGTCCTCTCGGTTGCCTATCCCTCAGCGGACCTGCTCTTGGTGTTCGGCATCGCCCTACTGTTCCTCAGCTGGGACCTTCGCAACGTGCGCGCCCCAGCACTGCTGCTCTTCGCGGGCATCCTCGTAATGGTCGCCGCCGATCTCGGTTTCGCGTGGCAGGTCCTGCAAGCGGAGTACGACTCTAGCAGCCTCCTTGATCCCTGGTGGACCGTCTCCTACGTGTTGCTCGCACTCGCGGCCTTCGCGCAACTGAGGAGCAACTCCCAGACGGTGGCGGACCACCCCGAGACTCGCGTCGGCAACGGAATCGACTTGCGACGTGCGCGCATCGTCCGTCTGCTCCTCCCCTACCTTGCCTTGCCGGCAGCCGGTTTCTTGTTCACGATTCACCTCGTCGGCGACCACGCGGCCATGGACCCCGATGCACTCGTGGTCTTCGGCTATGCGCTGGCGCTGCTGGTGCTCGTTCTCACGCGCCAGTTTCTCTCCCTCCTCGAGAACGATCGGCTCAGCCGCTCGCTGGCCGCGCGCACCACTGAGTTGGATCTTCTCAACCGAGTCGCCACGGGACTGAGTCATTGCCTGCAGCCGGACGAGGTGGTGACTACAGGCTTGGATCGAGCCGCCGAGGCGCTCCGCACGGAACTCGGCGCCGTCTGGGTCAAAGATAAGTCTGGTTTGAAGCTGATGGCGACGCTGCCGCCCGCGATAGGCTCACCATTGTTCACTCACCTGACTGAGCATAGCGCCGCTGTTCGCGCCACGGCGGATTCGGAGTCTCCCCTGGCCGTGCGCCTCGCAGACGCAGCGGAGCCGCTCGACTGTCTCGGACACGAACTTCGCCAGCGCGTGCTCGTGGTGGCTCCCCTTGCCGCTCGCGGTTCGACACTTGGCGCGCTGGGCCTTGTGCTGCCACCCGGAGAGTCAGCAGATGCGGCCACACTGCAGATGGTGCAGGCGATGGGAGCTCAAATGGGAGTAGCCTTCGGTAACGCGCAGCAGTTCGAGTCCGCTCGCTACCTCTCCGAGCGTGATTCCCTGACCGGGCTCCTCAACCGTCGCGCCTTTCAGGCGCGCCTGGAGGATCTCTGCATCGCCGGAGAATACGGAGGATCGGTCTTCTCGGTCGTCATGATGGACCTCGACGGGTTCAAGGCCCTCAACGATACGCTGGGGCATCAGGGCGGCGACGAGGCCCTTCGTCAGGTCGCCGCCCACCTGCGCAGTTCTTTGAGGGCCACGGACATCCTCGGCCGCTACGGCGGCGACGAATTCGTCGCCGTCCTGCAGCACACCGAGTCCGAAGACGCGATCGCGCTTTGCGAACGCCTACGCAACGACCTCAGCGACGAACGCATGTTGGTTCCGCAGCGCGAGCCAATGCGTCTCTGGCTCAGCTACGGCGTCGCCTCGTTCCCCGCCGATGGACTGCGCCCGGATGCCCTCATCGGTCTCGCCGACCGCCATCTCTACGCGTCCAAACAGCGTAGCGGCGGGCAGATCCCCGCTGGGAACTCAGCCGGCGCGGCGGAAAGCATCGCCTGACAGCATCGCCCCCCACACGACGTGACGAAGAGGCGCGTCGGCCGGTGATTACTCGCCGCCCTTGCGGCAGTTACTACTCGACGGTGACGAGCGTCGGTATGTCGTACACGTAGTAGCCGGCGGGGCCACCGGAGTACGTGAGCGTCAACACGATGTGCGCATGGTACTGTTCGCCGGGTGCCCACTTGCGTTTGGCGCGTATCTGCACGTTGACCTGCCGCTTCTGTCCGGAGCCGAGTGTGACCGTGGTCGACCCGCCACTCGACCCCACGTTGTTGATCCACACGTTACGAATCGGCTGCAGCTCACCGTCGAGGGCGTAGTAGCTGACGGTAACCGTCACCTGGCTGACGGAGGAATCGGGAAAGGCAAGCGTGCGGAACGTGAACGAACGGTCAAACGTGTACGTCGTGTTCGTATCCGGGTAGGAGCCCCAGTCGATCGTCACCGGACTCGCGTTACCGCCGCTGGCAACGAATGGCAGGCTCGGGTCGTTGGCTTGGTGCGCATAACCGGCGATGTGCGCGGAGTTGTCGTCCGAGCTCGCGGAGTCGACCCGCAGCCAATCGCCTACCGAATCGGTCGTCGCCGCCACCGTAACCTCGCTGCTCGTGGTGAACGAGGCGCTCGAGAACGCGACCAGGGCCGCTGCCACGGCGAGCGCGGCGATCGCGAGGAGGATCAGAAGACGCCGTGGCACAATCAGCCCTTCTGGTAGCTCCCGGAATACATGAGCGGCTGTGGCACATGAACCTCATCGTCAGCACGCTCGTCCTCGCAGTCGAAGGCGTCATCCCTCTCCTCGGGTCGCCTCCAGATCGTCCACAGCATCGAGAAAGCGATGATGACCGCCGGCACGCCGATCAGGATCATGCGGTACTCGCGTACGGCCAAGGCGCCGAACACGTAGCCGAGATACGGCACATGGAACGAGTAGCGTGCTTGCGCGGGCTCTTTCAGCGTCATCTTCCAGGGATCGGCGGCGGCATTCGCATCGCCCTTGGTCTGAAAGACGAGCTGCCCTTCAGCGGCCGTTTGGATGGCAGTGATGCGGTGAGTCACCGCAGCACCGCCGCTTGGCGGCGTGAACGTGATGACATCACCGACCTTGAGCTCCTGCACGGGGACGAGCTTCGCGTACACGACCGCTCCCTTGGGGATGCTGCCGGTCATCGAGCCACCCGTGATGACGTAACGCTGCAGACCGAGGAGCATGGGCATGACGATCGCCAGAACGACCACAGCAAGGATGGCGATACTGAGAAATGTGGTCACGCTGTTGGCGAAGCGCTTCATCGCGTCTCCCCAACAATCTGAATCGCGAGCGTCATGGATCCTCCTTGCAGCTGTGCATCGGCAGCTTGAGCCGGATAGGAGAGCGTGAAGGCGAGCGTGTGCGACTCGCCGGGAGCGACTGTGAAGGACGACGTGGAGCCGAACGCCGACACCGACCCCGCATACAACTGAGCACCGGTCGTCGTGTTGGTGATCTGAAGCTGAAGAGCGCCGGCGAGAAGAGTGGGCGACGCGGAGAGCGACCCCGGCAGCAGGACGTACGTGCCGGTAAGGTCGCCGCCACCGACAATGGTGATCGAGGTGGACCGCGAGCCGCCCGGGCGCAGTTTGCTCGCCGAGAGGATCACCTCACCGTCTCGCGGATTGCTGTGTGACAGCGTGCCGGCGATGAACAGATTGCTCGGGTTGCTCGACGAGTCAACGAAGTTCGCGCCGGAGAAGCCCACGGAATGCCAGCACACCGCCAGCAAACCGAGCGTAGCCAGGCTCAACATCGACCGCCTGATCAGCGCCCGGCGCTTGGCGGCGCGTATCTGTGCTCTTTCGCTGCGACTCACCGTGTGGCCTCTTTCGATCCTCGGAATTCCGAGCCAAGTGGAAGGGGGCGGGGCTAGGCCGTCTGGCCCGGCCCCGCCCCCCAAATCTCTGAGTGGTTACTGGACCGACGTCCAGTCGAACTGCACGGTGATGGACGCCTTCTTGTAGCCGTTGTCGGCGCCACCAGAGCCACCATCCGGGAAGGTAACGGCGAAGTCATAGGTGTGCGATTCGCCAGGAGCCCACGTGCCCAACGGAAGCGGATCGCTGGTGAACGCATCGCCGATCTTGCCGCTCCAGATCTGAGTGGCACCCTCGTAGATCGTGAGATCAAGCTTGCTGTCGAAGGTGAGGCCGCCGATACCGGCCGTGCTGGCGGTGACCGTCTTCGACAGCGTGAACGTGCCATCGATATCGCCATCGTTCTCGAGCGTCACACTACCCGTCGCCACGTCACCCGGCTTCATCTTGTCGGCCGTTAGTATGGCGCTACCGTCTTTGCTGTTGCTGTGACTCAGATTGCCAGCCGTGAACACGTTGCTCGGGTTGGCCGAGGAGCTAGTGAAGTTGGCGCCTGACCCGATCACCAGGGCAGCAGCAACCATCAGCACACCCATCGAAAGGAGCAGACGCATCCGCTTGCCCCTCAGCACCGACTTGTGCTGGCGTGTGTTCTTCTACTGTCTCATGTACTCAACACGCGTCATCTTGGTCTCCTTGCTGTGCCCGCTTTGCCATTGACGTTCAGGTCTCCCCCGAACGAATCTCCCGCTCTGTCGCTGCTGTTCGATACAGCCAAACCAGCACCGGCAGGTCCAGTATCGACGGTGCCCAAGGCGTCTTTAGACCTCCTAGGCAGATGTACTGGATGCGCTCGTCAGACGGCTGGAGAGACGTCACCGCGAGCCTGGAGAGGCGCCGATTCGCGGAGAATTCGGGGCCCTTGACCGCCATAATGCGCGAGAAGACAGCGCGGAATTGGACAAATGTTCCGGCTCAAGGTGACTCGAATCGCAGAGCCGGCCTCGTGCCGGCGATCGACTCCGCGGCGCGCGAGTGACTCAGGTCGCGCCGTGTTCGTCGGCGGGTGACGCAGCGTGTCGACTTCTGCCCGCGCGGTACGGTTGGCAGTGCGCGCAGAAGTGGGTACCGCGGCCACCCACAACCACACGCCGCACCGGCGCACTGCAGACACGGCACGGCTGGCCCGTACGCTGATAGACATTGAGGATGTCCTGGAAGGTGCCGGGTTGGCCGGCAGGATCGATGAAGCTCTCGATGGACGAGCCGTTGTGATCGATGCCGGCCTGGAGAGTCTCGAGAATGGCCGCGTGCAGGCGCTGCGCCTCACGCGGCCCCACACTCCCGGCAGCGCGCAGCGGGTGCAGCCGCGCGCGAAAGAGAGCTTCGTCGGCGTAGATGTTCCCCACACCGGCCAGACGCCGCTGGTCCAGCAGAAACGCCTTGAGCGGTGCCCTTCGGCCTTCGAGCGCCGCGCGCAGGTACATCACCGTGAACTCGTCGCCGAACGGCTCCGGCCCCATGCCGGCGAAGAAGTCGCGTTCTTCTGCAGCCGGCAGCGCCCACAGCCGGCCGAAGCGACGCACGTCGCGGAAGCTCAACTCAACGTCCGGCGTCAGGCGAAGTGCGAATCTCGGCTGCCGGCCGGCCAACGGCACACACGACGATTCCACTCGCAGGAGAAGTTGCCCCGTCATGCGGAGATGAACGATCGCCACCACGTCGCCCAGGTCGATGAGCAGGTACTTCCCGCGCCGCCTCAACGCAGTGATACGCCGCCCGTCGATGAGAGCCCGCAGTTGCGCTTCGCTCATCTGGCACACGCTGGAGTCGTTGAGGACAACGTCGCGAATGGTCGCACCGACGAGAGCTGCCTCGAGCCGACGGCGAATCGTCTCGACTTCAGGAAGCTCCGGCATCGTCCCTCCGGACCGGCGCGTCCTCGCCGCCTTCGTTGACGCGACGCTCACACCACCATGCGAGCAGGAAGACCCGCGCCGCCTCCGGTGTCGTCACGTCGCCGACGTCTACTTCCTCCTCCAAGGCCGCCATGGCGGCGCCCACATCTGGACCCGGCGACAGCCCGAGCAGGGCCATCACCTCCTCGCCGCTCAGCAGTCGCGGCAGGGGAGTCTTGGTCACAGATGTCCAAAGCATGCGCGCCAGCCGGTAGTGACGCGCAATCGCCGTGCGGGAGGTTTGCTCACCCCTCGTCGCCAGTCGATCGCACAACGACAACACGACCGAATCGAACACCCAAGGGGTCACGTTGCGGCGGTAGCGTGCCAGCGCGCGGCGTGACAACGGCTGTTCGCGGACGAGGAAACCCAGGCGCAGGTGCTCACGAATCAACGTCGCGAGGTAATCGCCGAACCTCGCGCTCATGCGCAGACGCCTTGCCAGCACGGTGGCCATGTCGCCGCCGATCCGGTCGTGATGCCAGAACACGACACGTCCGTCATCAAGCACCGTGCGCGCGGCAGGCTTGCCGATGTCGTGCAGAACCACCGCCCACGAGATAGGCACCAGCTCATCCACGTCTGGCATGCCGAGCGCTGCCGGGCTGCAGAGATGGCTCTGCCCGTCGAACTGATCGACGACGTCACGAACGTATGTCAACGCCTCGAGCGAGTGCTCGAACACGTCGAGGTGGTGGTACCGATTCTGCTCGACGCCACGTAGGGCGTCGAGTTCCGGCAGGAGCACAGCGAGCGCGCCCCAGGAGGCGAGATCACGAAGGGCAGCCGCATTGGCACGCATGGTCAGCATCGCTGAGAGCTCGTCACGGACGCGCTCGCCGCTCACGGTGGCCAGGAGAGCCGCCGCACGGCGAGCGGCTGCGAGCGCCTCAGGAGCCACGGCGAAGTCGAGGTCGCGGGCGAGGCGAGCGAGACGGAGCACTCGCAGTGGATCGCTCTTGCAGGCGCCCGGCGTACACAGGCGCAGACGGCGGCGACGAAGATCCTCGGCACCATTCATCGGATCGACGAGTTCGCCGTCGCGAAGGTTGCGGGCCACGGCGTTGATCGTGAAGTCCCTGGCCTGCAGATTCGCCGAGAGACGCCGCTCGATCGTCAGCGCTGATCCGCTCGCCGGCGATCGCGAATCGGCGTCCGCATGCGGTTCGAGAGGTGCGATGTCGACGTGCTTGCCGGAGGCAACAACACGCCACGTACCGAACGTGCCGGACGACGAGTAGACGCCGCCACCGAGGCGGTCGGCGAGCGCTCTCGCCAGGTTCTCGCCATCGCGCGAAACGACGAGATCGACGTCCTTGACGGCCCGACCGAGGAACTCATCGCGGACACAGCCGCCGACGAGCCACGCCTCCGTGTCCGCAGCGAGTGCGGCTCGAGTCGCCACCACGATGTCCTCGTACGAAGGTGGCGCGCCGCGTTCGCGTCGATCCTCCGCGGCGCCACTCATTCCGCCGCGCGAACGAGCGGGTAAGGCGCCGCGCGATCCCTGTACCGACGAACGGCGCGAGCGCCGACGCGGCAAACGACTTCGTAGTTGATGGTGTCGAGTTGGCGCGCCATCTCCTCGCAGAGGAGCCGTGGCGCGCCTGCCTCTACGTCGCCCGCGGCGGTCTCCCCGGCAGGCCCGATGAAGACCACCTCGTCGCCCGGCCGTCCCCAGTCCCCCGGCAGGCATACCGTGAGTTGGTCCATGCTGATGGTGCCGGCGACACCACACCGCCGACCGGCGACGAGGACGACACCACGATTACTGAGTAGTCTATTGACACCGTCGGCGTAGCCGATGGGCACAATGCCGATGCGGGTGGGGCGTTCGGCCACGAAGCGCCGGCCGTAGCCGACCGACTCACCCGGTGCAACCGTGCGCACACCGGCGAGATACGAACTGAGCTTCAGCGCCGGCCGCAGTCCGTCACGGGCAGGATCGTCGTTGGACGGAGCGAGTCCGTACATGGCGATACCGGTGCGCACCATGTCGAAGTGCGATCGCGGCTCGCGTAGCGTCGCCGCGCTGTTGGCAACGTGACAGAGGAGTTCCGGGTAGGCGGTCTTCGCTTCGCGCGCGACGGACGCGAACCGACTGAGCTGCAGATCGAAGAACTCGCGATCGTCGGAGTCGGCAGTGGCGAAATGACTCATGAGGCCAACAAGCCGACCGCCGTCCGCAGCTTGCCGACAAAGAGCATGCGCCTCCGCTGCCTCGACACCAAGTCGCCCCATGCCGGTGTTCACTTTGATGTGCACGCGAGCACGAGCGCGCAGTGCCGCCGCCAGAAACTGTGACGACCATGCAACGACATCGGCTTCGGCACTCGCCGCACACTCGAGTTCACTGCCGGTCATGGGTCCCATCACGAGCACCGGGCCGCGCAACCCAGCGGCACGCAGCTCCGCCGCCTCGGCGACGGTCGCGACGCTGAGCCAAGCCGACCCAGCCTGCTGCGCGGCGCGTGCGGCCTCGACGGCGCCGTGTCCGTACCCGTTCGCTTTCACCACGGCGCAGTGCAGCGTCCCCGCCGACAGGCCGCTCCTCAAGCGAGCAACATTCGCGCGCAGAGCCGCCAGGTCGATCTCAGCCAGCGCGCGTTCGCGGCCGGCCAGCACGCTAGAGCCCCAACAGCTTCATGATGTCGTGGCGCGAGACGATACCGACGACCTTCCCGTCTTCCTCCACGGGAACACGGTCGAAGCCGTGCCGGGACATCAGCGTCGCAGCAGCGCGTGCGGGGTCGTCTGGCTTGACCGTTAGCGGAGCTGGCGTCATGAGATCGGCAACCGTCGCTGCCGACGCTTTGCGGAGCTGATCCTCAAACTTCTTGCGACTACCGAGGTAGATAATGCTGTCCAGCAGCTCGAAATAGTGCGGCAGAGGCACATCGGCGTCCATGGCCATGAGGTCGCCTTCTGTGACGATGCCGACAAGCATGTCGTCGTCGTTGACGACAGGGACCCCGCCGAGACGGTTCTCACGAAAGAGAGCAACGAGCTCCTTCACCGTCATCTCGGGATGCACGGTGATCGCCGGCGTGGTCATGATGTCGCGAGCTAGTGCCTCATCGACGGGTGGTTCAGTGGCAGCAGCCATGGTCTTCCTCCTCTGGGCCGGACCTGAGATGCTCAATGGCGGCCGGCAAGAACTGGAACAGATCGCTCGCAATCAATCCATCGGTCCCGAGGCCCCCTTGGGCTGCGAGGTCCGCCGCCAGCCCGTGCACGTAGGCACCAACGCAAGCTGCCTCCGTGGCCGTCAGACCCTTGGCGAGCTGCGCAGCGATCACTCCGCCGAGCACGTCGCCAGTTCCCGCGGTGGCGAGACCGGGGTTGCCAGTGGAAACCACATACGCGCGCCCGGACGGATCCGCGACGATGGTTGCCTCTCCCTTCAGGACGATCGTAGCGTTTGCACGTTTGGCCGTGGAAACCGCGCACTCAAGCCGCCGGGCGGCAATCTCCTCCGCCGATTGCCCCAGCAAACGCGCCAGCTCCCCTTCGTGAGGCGTCAAGACAGTCGGCGCCGTGCGCTCGGCAAGCAACTCTGGACGAGTGCCGAGCGCGAACAGCGCATCCGCGTCGATGAGCAGCGGCCGATCGACATCGATGAGTTCGCGAGTCAGCATCTGCGCTTCGTCGCCTCTGCCGAGACCCGGACCAAGAACCGCGGCGTTGAGCCCCTCAGCCTGCGCATACAGCGCCGCACGCCCCACCATACCGAATTCCCCGTCCGACCCGGGGACTTCAACGGTGATCACCTCAGCGTACGGCTTCTCGCGACCGGCGCCCTCTGGGAACGCAACGTGCACGAGCCCAGCACCGGCGCGCAGTGCCGCCATCGCCGCGAGATGGGCGGCACCGGTCATGCCACGGCTGCCACCGACCACAAGAACCGTTCCGACGGACCGCTTGTGGTCGAGAGCGGTCTTCGGCACCATGAGGTCAGCGACTCCCTCGGCAGTTAGAAGATAGACGCTTGCGTCGCGATCACAGGCTGCCGGAATACCGATGGGCGCAACGACGACTTCCCCGCTCAGAGCGCCACCGGGCGTCACGAAATGCCCGACTTTCGCTGCGTGCAGAGCCACCGTGAGATCGGCGATGACGGCGGGCCCATTCACGGTGCCGTGCGTCGCGCCGACTCCGCTGGCGATATCGACACTGACGACGGCGCCCGGAGCCTCATTGATGAGCTGTATTGCCGCCGCGGCAGTGCCCTTGGCGGCGCCAGTGAACCCTGTCCCGAAGATGGCGTCGACGACGACGTCTGCCATCTCGAGAGCGACCTCGGCCTCCTGATCGAGCTCGCCGGCCTCGTCGAACATGCGGATTATCTCGACGCCCAATCGTTCCAGAATCTCGGCGTTCAGCCGCGCATCGCCGGCGAAAGAACTCGTCTCGACAAGGGCGAGCACAACCACGTCGACACCCGCATTGGCAAGCTCACGCGCGACAACGAAGCCGTCGCCACCGTTGTTGCCCTTGCCGGCCACAACGACGGCGCCGGCGACATCGTAGCGCTCGAGAATCTCGCGCGCGACGGCGACGCCGGCGCGCTCCATGAGATGGCCACTCGGAATGCCGATGTCCTGGATTGCAGCCGAGTCAATGCTGCGCATGCTGTCGGCGCTGTGGAGCGGCAGGAGCAACGACTCATCCATCGACACCCTCCTTGACTGCGGCAGCCAGCGCATACGCCATGCCGCCTGTATGACTGAGCGACACATCGACACGGCTGACCCCGAGCTTCCGCGCCACCTCGGCGACTTCACCGTGAAGCAGAATCCGCGGTTTGCCACCCGAGAGCACTTCGATGTCTCGCCACACAAAGCCGATGATACCGATTCCAAGCGCTTTGCCGACAGCCTCTTTGGCGGCGAAGCGCGCGGCGTATCGCGGGTACGGATCAGCGAAGCCGTCGGCGTACGAGCGCTCGCCCGCGCTGAAGAGCCTGTCGTACGCGCGCGGCAGACGTTCGAGAAGGCGACGCAGGCGCTCCACCTCCACTACATCGATACCGACACCACAGAGAGCGCCACCGACGGGAAGCGACAGCACTGGAGCGTCAACCGCCTACTCGACGGTCACGGTCTTGGCGAGATTTCGCGGCTGGTCGACGTTCAGCCCCTTGATCACCGCGATGTGATAGGCGAGCAACTGCAGCGGCACGACCGTGAGAATCGGCGCCAGGAAATGATCGCACTGCGGCACCCAAAGGACGTCACGCGAGAGCTCCGCGATCGTCTCGTTGCCCTCGCTCGCAACGGCGATGATGTCCGCACCACGAGCACGAACCTCTTCGATGTTGCTCACGAGCTTCGCGAACGTCGGACTGTCGTCGGCAACGACGACCACCGGCGAGCCTTGATCGAGTAGGGCGATTGGACCGTGCTTCATCTCGCCGGCGGCATACGCTTCGGTCGGGATGTAGCTGATCTCCTTGAGCTTCAGCGCCCCCTCGAGACACACCGCAAACCCCATGCCGCGGCCAAGGTAGAGGAAGAAGCGTTCGCCGTAGTACCGCTCGGCGACGGCAGTCACAGCGCTGTCGCTATTCAGCAACCGCGACACCTTGTTGGGAATGGCGCGCAACTCACGGCCAAGTCGCTTGAGCTCCGCCTCTGGCTGCATGCCGCGCGCCCAGGCCAAACGCAGCGCGAGCAGGAGCATGGCGGCAACCTGAGCGGTGTGCGTCTTGGTCGCCGCCACCCCGATTTCGAGTCCCGCCCGAGTGTAGAGGACGTAGTCCGCCTCGCGCGTCGCCTGGCAGCCCATGACGTTGGTCAGCGCAAGCACCGGCGACCCCGCTTCGCGGGCGAGACGCATGGCCGCCAGCGTATCCGCCGTCTCCCCCGACTGAGTGATGCCGATCACGAGCGTGTCGGGGTCGAACACGGGCTCTCGGTAGCGAAACTCGCTGGCCACATCGATCTGCACCGGGACGCGAGCCAGCTGCTCGATCGCATAGCTCACTATGAGGCCGGCGTGATACGAGGTGCCGCAGGCAACGATGAAGATGCGCCGCAGTCGCCGCAGCATCTCGTCGCTTATGCCCACCTCGCCGAGATCGACGCTTCCGTCGGCGAGAAGACGCCCAGCGAGAGTCTCATGAAGCGATGCCGGCTGTTCATGGATCTCCTTGAGCATGAACGTGTCGAAGCCGCCCTTCTCCGCAGCGTCGTCGTCCCACTCGACCTCCACGAACGAGCGCTCGAGCGGCTGACCCGTAGCGTCGCAGATGGCCACTCCATCGGCAGCGATCGTGGCGATGTCTCCGTCCTCCAGAACCACCATAGTGCGCGTGTGCGCCATGAAGGCCGGCAGCGCGGAGGCAAAGAACATCTCACCGTCGCCGACGCCGACGACGAGCGGAGCCTGGCGACGCGTGCCGACGATGATGTCTGGCTCGTCCGCGCTGACCGCGCAGAAGGCGAAATAACCTTCGAGGCGTCCGAGAATGGTGCGCACGGCGGCGGTGAGTCCTTCACCAAGATTCTCTTCGATGAGGTGCGCGATCACTTCGGCGTCGGTCTCGCTGTGGAGCTTGTGGCCACGCTGAGCGAGCTCAGCACGCAACTCCTTGTAGTTCTCGATGATGCCGTTGACGACGATGGAGATGCGACCGGTGCAGTCCTCGTGGGGGTGCGCATTCGCCTCGCTAGGCCGGCCGTGCGTGGCCCACCGCGTGTGCCCAAGCCCCACGGTAGCCTTGGACCCATTCGGCCCCGCGGCAGCATAGAGCGCGTCGAGATTGCCCACCGCGCGCACGACCTCGAGACGGTCGCGCTCCACGAAGACGACGCCCGCCGAATCGTACCCTCGGTACTCGAGACGGCGCAGTCCCTCGAGAAGAATGGGCTTACCTGTACGATGTCCGGCGTAGCCGACGATGCCGCACATGCGTGCTCCCTTCCGTGTCTACTGGCGTGGCACGCTCGAGAACCACCCGGTCTCGCCCAAGCCGAACGCTAGGCTCATCTTACAGATTCAGCGCCGAGGTGCTCGTTGACGACCTCGGCCAGCCGCTGGCAGACGCCTTCAACTTCATCATCGGTCGGCGCCTCTGCCATAACGCGCACCAACGGCTCAGTCCCTGAAGAACGGACGAGAACGCGTCCGCGACCGTCGAGCAGCCGTGACTCCCTTTCGACCGCGGCCCAGACCGCCGATGCACCCTCGAGGTTCGCTCCGCTCGCGATGCGGACATTGACGAGCTTCTGGGGCAGTCGACTCATGACGCGCGCGGCTTCGGCCAGCGGTATCTGCTGGTCGGCCAGCGCGTGGAGGAGCAAGAAGGCGGTGGCGAGTCCGTCACCAGTGGTGCTGACCTCGCGATTGATGATATGCCCAGATTGCTCGCCTCCGAGGACGAAGCCGCCCTTGAGCATCTCCGCCACAACGTAGCGATCGCCCACCGGCGTCACGACCACTTCGATCCCTTCCCGCTGCATGGCGTGATGAAAGCCAAGGTTGGTCATGACCGTAGTGACTACAGTGTCGTGAGGCAGGCGACGATCGTCTTTCAGATGCTTGGCGAGAATGGCGATGATGAAGTCGCCATCGACCGTCTGCCCATCGGCGTCGACGGCGAGCACACGGTCGCCGTCGCCGTCAAACGCCAGCCCGAGATCGTACTCGCCGGCAGCGACGAGTTGCTGCAGGGCATCGATGTGCGTGCTTCCGCAGCCCGCATTGATGTTGACACCGTCGGGCTCGGCGTTCACCACGGTCAGCTGTGCGCCGGCAGCCGTGAGAGCAAGCGGCGCTGCCGCCGACATCGCGCCGTTGGCGCAGTCGATGAGGATGCGTACGCCGCTAAGATCGACCGGGAGACGGCGCACGATCTCTTCCGCATACTCGTGAGCGCTGCTCGAAAGGTGCTCGTAAGCGCCGAATTCCTTGCCGCTCGACGATCGCAGGTCGTGTCGCTCGAGGTGCGCCTCGATCGCCGCCTCCTCGCCATCGTCGAGCTTGATGCCGGCAGCCGAGAAGAACTTGATCCCGTTGTCGCCAAAGGGGTTGTGAGACGCGCTGATCACGATGCCGGCATCCGCACCGCGCTTGCCCGCAAGCAGGGCCAGGCCGGGCGTGGGAATGACACCGGCAAGCTCCACCTGGCCTCCGCCCGAGGTGAGCCCGGCCGTGAGCGCAGACTCCAGCATCGGGCCCGAGAGGCGTGTGTCGCGACCGATGACAAATCGCGGACGACGCCCGACATCTTGGCCGACAACGAAGGCGGCGGCACGGCCCAACTGCACGGCGAACTCGGGAGTGAGCACTTCGCCCGCAACTCCACGGATGCCGTCGGTGCCGAAGTACTTACCCATTCTGCTACGCTCCGTGCTCGCCGCCGACAGCGCCATGGCGCCGCTACCTCGCGCCATGCTACGCGGCGGCTATCATGGTCGCAAACCTCGCGCGGGCAGTGAGCGCCCCAACACCGGTCTTCCCGGCCATGGTCAGCGCGGCGGTTGGACTTGACGTACGACCGTGAGCGAGAATCGCTCAATCAGCGGACATGGGAGTTCCTCTGCTCATCATCGACATGCACGCTCACGTCTTTCCCGACCGGTTGGCACCGGCCGCCGTCGAAACCGTGGCGGGAAGAGCCGGCATCACCGCCAGCCACGGCGGCACTCTCGATGCTCTGCGTCAGCACATGCGTGCTGCCGGGATCGCGTGGGGCGTGCTCCAACCTGTCGCGAGCAAGGCGGCCCAGGTTCGCTCAATCAACGACTGGGCGGCCGGCATCGTCGACGACGGCCTCATTCCGTTCGGCGCCATACACCCAGATGTCGAGGATATCGAGGCGGAGATGGCCTGGCTCGCCGCTCGCGGCTTCGGCGGCGTCAAGCTTCACCCCGAGTACCAGAGCTTCCGTCCGCTTGATGAGCGACTCGAAGCGTTGTACGACGCGGCCGTCCGCCACAACATGATCGTCTACTTCCATGCCGGCGCCGACATCGGTTTCACGACCGTGCACTCCACGCCCAATGAATTCGCGCAGGTTCTCGACGCACACCCGGGACTCATGCTCGTGCTCGCTCACATGGGCGGCTGGCAACAGTGGGACGATGTGCGTCGCTGCCTCCTGGGTCGCGACGTCTACCTCGACACCGCGTTCACGCTGCAGTATCTTGGCCCAGAGGCGCTCGCGGACCTAATTCGTGCCCACGGAGCACATCGCGTCGTCTTCGGCAGCGACACCCCGTGGGCCGATCTCCGTGAAGCACTCGACGATCTCAAGCGACTGCCGCTGCCGGCCTCCGATCTCGAGGCGCTTCTCGGCGGCACCGCGGACGCGCTCCTCACACGCTCCAACGCCCGCCGACCACCGCGACACGCCTAAGCAAAACATGCGTCCGCCACAGTCAGGCCTCAGACCCCCACACACGGCGCAACATCACGTCGCCTCTCGACTTCTCCTGGCCGGTGCCGCGCTGCTCGTCTTCGCCTTGATCACCTCGGCCGTGTGGAGTACTGCCACGGCATTCGCGGCATCCACCGTCGGCGACCCGGATGTCACGTCTCCGCTGGGCCTCTTCGAGGCGCTTGTGCTCGGGATCGTGGAGGGAATCACCGAGTACCTGCCGGTCAGCTCAACGGGCCATCTCCTCCTCACCGAGCACCTGCTCGGCATCTCCGGCGACGGTGACGTCAAGACCGCCGCCGACTCCTACGCCATGGTCATTCAGTTCGGCGCCATTCTGGCCGTCGTCTTCCTCTACTGGCGTCGAATCGTTGCCATCGTACGCGGCATCTTCGGCCGAGACGCCTCGGGACGGCGTCTCGCAGTCGCGCTCATCGCCTCGTTCGTGCCAGCGGCCGTGATCGCGCTGATCGGCGAGAAGCTCATCAAGGACTACCTGTTCGCGCTCTGGCCGATCACCGCCGCTTGGCTCGTCGGCGGCGTCGTCATCCTGCTGATCAGCCGGCATGACGCCAAGTCCGGCCTGCGCCCATCTGAAGGACTGACCATGGAGGAGTTGACGCCGAGAAAGGCTGTCGTCATCGGCGTGCTCCAGTGCGTTGCCATGTGGCCTGGCGTGAGCCGCAGCCTCGTGACTATTCTCGGCGGCCGTCTGGTGGGCCTGAGTACGGCGGCCGCTGTCGAATACAGCTTCCTCCTGGGACTAGTTACCCTGTCGGCCGCCACGTTCTGGGAGGCACTCACCGAGGGCGCGACGATCGTCGGGACGTTCGGCGTCGTTACGCCTCTCGTCGGCCTGGTCGCCGCCTTCGTCTCGGCAGCACTCGCCGTCAAGTGGATGGTGGGCTACCTCAACCGCCACACCCTGGCAGTGTTCGGCTGGTATCGCATCGGCCTGGCCATCGTCGTTGCCGCCCTCATCGTTGCCGGGATAGCCGGCTAGACCAACTGCCGGAGCGTGTCACGTCTGCCCGGTGGCGCTACCGGGCAATACTCTTCGGCAAGACGCCTGACTGGGCGCCGCAGGAGCGTCTGACCATGGCCCTGAGACATGCGCGCGTACCCCACAGTGCACGCACCGCCGGCGCAGCGGCTCTCGCCGCCGCCGCTTTCGTGGCCCTCACGCTGGCCGTCATCGAGCATGCGCAGCCCTTCCAGCTTGATCACTGGTGGGCGGCCGTCGTCGTCGATAGGCATTTTGACGTCTTCACCTTCCTCGGCGTCACGGTCTTCAACCCCCTGGGGCTTTTCCCGCTCAGTTGGCTGATCGTCGGCATCGCAGGGCTGGTGCTCGCGCACCTCCGCGGGCGCAGTGTTGCCGTCCTCTTCGTAGCCGCCGAGGCAGTCGCTGCGGCAACGGTCGCTCTCGTCAAGATCGGAGTGGGCCGACCCCGTCCGCCCGACAGCCTGGTCGAGACGACGACCCTGTCGTTCCCCTCGGGTCATGCATCGTTCGCGACGGTGACCGCCATCCTGATCGTCGGATTGGCCGTGCCTGCCCGCCTGCGCCTCCCTGCTGGGTTGATTGCCGGAGCCGCGGCCGCGGGCATGGCACTGAGTCGAACGTTTGTGATGGCCCACTGGCTCAGCGACGTTGCCGGCGGCGTCATGGTCGGTGTGGCTGTGAGCACCGGTGCACTCGCCATCAATGAATGGCGGGCGCGCCATAGTGAACGAAGTTCGACACGCGCCGCTGCCGACGACTCCGGAACCACTAACCCCGGGTAGCCACGGCCCTGCCAGGTCTGGCGCGTTCCGCCCCAGGCCCCCAACGTCGCTCGGCCGCAACGGCTGACGCGGCGAACGACTATGCGTCGCTCGCCGCGTCGTCGGCGATGGCGGCAAGTGCTCGCTCGATGGTCGGGTAGAAGTGATCTCGATCGAGCGTTTCCAGCAGGCCGTACTCCAGCACCAGGTGCTGCAGCCTTGTTCGCATCTCGACAAAAGCGATGTGCACACCCTTTGCGTTTAGCTCGATGTCCAGGCGCTCGAGCATCTCCGCCGCCGTTACATCGATGTCTGTGATCGCCTCACACTGCAGCACGATCCAGGACGGCTCTTCACGACGAATGAGCGTGCGAACACGCTGGCGGAAGAGATCGCTGTTGGCGAAGAAGAGCGGCGCCTCCCAACGGAAGATCACCACACCGTCGGTCAGTCTTGCATCCTTGTAACGACGCACGCTGTGCCACCCTCCCAGCTCCGGTACATAACCGAGCACCTCGCCGTGCGGCCACCAGTTCCTGCGGAAGAACAGCAAGATCGACAGCCCAAGCGCCACCAAGATGCCCTGGAGAACGCCGAATACAATCACGCCGAGGGCGGCGATCGCCGAGAGAAAGAAGGCGCCTCGACGGACACGAAAGTACTTCCGCAGAATGCCCACGTCGGCAAGCGACAGAGCGGCGGCGATCACCACAGCAGCCAAGGCCGTGAGCGGCACATCGACGAGCAGAGCAGGCAGGAAGATCAGCAGAAGCGCCACGATACCAGCGCCGACCAGACTCGCCAGCTGAGTCTTCGTGCCCGCCTGTTCGGCTACGGCGGTGCGCGAACTGCTCGCCGAGATCGCGAATCCCTGGAACGCACCCGCTGCGATATTGGCGACGCCGATACCGATCATCTCCTGATTAGAATCGACCTCGTCTCCACGGCGCGCCGCGAACGCAGCCGAAGTGGCGATCGTGTCCGTCAGTGAGACCATGGTGATCCCAATCGCGGCCACGAGCAGCGGAACGACATCGCCGGCTTCAGTCCACGGCAATGAAGGGCGAGGCATACCGCTGGGGAGCACACCGACCGTGGGCATCCCCGCGGCCGAGAGATTAAGCACCGCTGTTGCCACGGTGGCTCCGAGCACCGCGACAAGCACCGCGGGTACGCGTCTCGTCAGATACCGCCAAGTAAGAAGAACGGCGAGCGTGGCGACACCCACTATCAAAGTCGTCGCGTTCGTTTGGTCCAGATGTTGCACGAAGGCGGCTGCCTCGCGAAAGACGCCGTCAGCATCGACAGAGAAGCCGCACAGTTTCGGCAGCTGACCGACAATGATGGTGATTGCCAAGCCGTTCATGTAGCCGACCTGCACCTCCTTGGAAAGCAGGTCGGCAACGAATCCGAGCCTGCCCAACCCCAATCCAATCTCCACGATTCCCACCATGAGCGCCAGCATCCCGGCCAGCGCGAGCATCGCGCCGGGATCTCCGCCGGCCGCCAGGGGCACAATGGCGGCGAAGATCAGCGGGGACAGAGACGAGTCCGGACCCAACACAAGAATGCGCGACGGACCGACAACGGCGTACGCGACCAGGCACGCCACTGTAGTGTAGAGACCCGTGACCGGAGGCAGGCCGGCAAGCTCAGCGTACGCAAGACCCTGGGGGACCAGAATGGCCGCCAGAACTATGCCCGCGAGAAGATCCGCCCTCAGCCACGCGCGACGGTAGACACGCAGGGCCTGAACACCGGGCAGCCAGCGCATTGCCCCAGCGGTCTTCTGCTCCCCAGCGGCGTGGGCTTTCAAGACGTGTCGCCCTGCCGGGGAGCAGTGGTAGCATCGCCGCGTGACTGGCTTTTCATCGAACGAATGGTCTCCCCCCACCGGGTTCACCAACCCGAGCGTCAGCGACACCAGCGAAACGCAGTGCGCGCTGGTCGCAGCGCTGCACGAGGTCGGCAATGTCGACAGAGCTCTGTATCAAGCCATAGCAGTCACACCGACACCGACCTTGGATGAACCCCTGCGCCAGCTTTCGCGTGCCGCCAACAACTCGCTGCTCTGGCTGGCAATCGCAGCTGCCATCGCCGCCACTGGAGGCAGGCGGGCCCGCCGCGCCGCGACAGTCGGCATTGCGGCTCTGACGATCGACTCGGCGATCGTTAATCTCGTACTCAAACCAATGCGTGACCGAGCCAGGCCCGCGCGCGTCGCCGCCGGCGTTCCCGAACATCGGCAGGTCCCGATGCCGTCGTCGTCGTCCTTCCCGTCTGGTCACTCGGCCTCCGCGTTCGCCTTCGCCACCGCTGTGTCCGGCACGCAGCCGCAACTGGCCGTGCCTATGCGCGCCCTGGCGACCGCGGTGGCCTATTCGCGAGTCCACACCGGCGTGCACTACCCAAGCGACGTGGTTGTCGGCTCGCTGGTCGGCGCGATCATCGGCGAGGCGGCTGCACTCACCGCTCGGACTCTGCGCCATCGCCGCCGACTCGCGCACGACTAGATCGCATCAGCCCGCCACGCGGCGCCCGAGAAGCCGATCAGGAAAGCCCGCTCGCTGGCGCCCGCGCAGCTCCGCCACCGTCGGCAGATCCCCGAGTGTCGCCAGTTCGAGGAATGCCGAGAGCTCGTCGTCTTGAGTGCCGCACGCAGCGACAACCTCGCCGCCCATCGTGTAGATGGCCGTGAAGGCACTGCTTCCTAAGTCGCCGCAGACGAAGTGGTCGTCCCACCCCAGACCGACACCTGCGTAACCCACTCGAAGATCGAAATGCTGCGTCCAGAAGAACGGCACCGCGGCAAACGGCTCCCTCGCGCCGAGCATGGCACGCGCCGCCGCGCGTCCCTGCTGTTCCGCAAGGCGCCAGTGTTCAACACGCACTTGCCGACCGGTTTGAGATTCACGGTAGCGAGCTACATCGCCTGCCGCCCACACGCCAGGCGCCACAAGCAGGCTCGCATCGACCGGCAGCCCGCCGTCATGATCGCGTTCAACGCCCATGACGAAGTCGGTCGCCGGCTGCACGCCGATTCCCACCACCACAAGATCGGCTTCAAGCGCCGTGCCGTCCTCCAGTTCCACGCCATGCACAGCGGCATCGCCGAGGAATCGAGCAACGCCGCGCCCAAGCGCGAAACGCGTCCCGCGCCGCTCGTGATGACGCTGAATCACGGCGCCGACCGCTGACCCAAGGATGAGCTCGAAGGCCACAGATTCTGGCGCCACGACGGTTACGTCGATGCCGCGCTCGACAAGACTCGCCGCCGTCTCCATCCCGATGAAGCTGGCGCCGACGACGACGGCCTTGCGCGCCGATTCCGCCGCAGAGACAAGTGCTTCAGCGTCACCCCACGAACGCAGCGTGAAGACACCAGAGAGGGCTCCTCCCTCCACCGGAAGGCGGCGAGCTCTCGAACCGGTTGCGACAAGCACCGCATCTGCCTTGATCTCGTCGCCGCGGGACAGTCTGAGCGTCTTACCCGCCACATCCAGTTCGGTTACCATTGCGTGCCGGCGCTCTATTCCCAACGAGTCGTAGAACGCCGGCTCTCGCAGAGGCAACCACTTGGACTCCAGCTTGCCGGTGAGGAAGTCCTTGCTCAGGTTGGGGCGATCGTACGGCCACCGATCCTCGGCGCTCACGAGCACGATTCGGCCCGTGTACCCAGACGCCCGCAACTGCTCAACCGCCATCGCCCCTGCGGCACCACCGCCAATGACGACGAAAGTACGCTGATCCGTCGGGCCCTCTTCTTGCCGCCGCTCGTCCGGTGCGACCCCCGTAGCCACCTCAGGCGACGCCGCGCGATCCACAAACACGTCGTCGCCGGCGACACGCACGCGAAACTGGCGCACCGTGTCAAGTGCCGGCGGCTCCAGCAAGCCGTCCCGCACGTCGAAGACGGCCTTGTGCCACGGACACATGAGTCGCGGTCCGTGCAGGAGACCCTCCTCGAGCGGCCCGCCCCAGTGCGGACAGCGGGCCGCCATCGCGTAGTACCGCCCATCGACCCGAGCCAAGAGCGTCTTCTTGCCGTCCACCATGACAATGCGCATTTCGCCATCGCTCAGATCGGCGACGCTGGCAACGCGTTCCTCCATCTGGGTCCTCCTCCGCTTGCGCAGTCACCGGTCAGCTCACGCGTCTTCCGCCTTGCGCTCCGATGCCTGTGCTTCGTCGACTTCCAGCACGGGCAGAGGAAGATCCTCCACCGTCTGGACAGGGGCCGAGGACGCAACCCGGTTGGGCGCGGTGTGACTCACAACGAGGATTGGTACGTCAGCGGCGCGCACGAGTCGCTTCGCCACGCTACCGCCAGTTACCAGACCTTCCCACCACCCGATGCCGCGCGCGCCGATCACGACGAGGTCGGCGCGCACCTCCCGTGTGATGTCATGTATCTCCTCGACGACATCTCCCCGTCGCACTACCGAAGTCACCTGATATCCGCTCGGTTCCCCCACGATCGATTCGAGTTTGGAGCGGACGCTGGCTTCCTGCTCCGCACGTTGCGCAACCGGCACCGCCAACGCCGTCTCACCTTCGCCGCCGTGAATCACGTGCGCGACGTACAGGCGCGCACCGCTGAGGCCGGCGAGATACGTCGCCTCAGCGAGAGCCTGCTCAGCGTTCGCCGAGAAGTCGGTGCAACATACGATGGTTCGGTAGTTGGACATCTCGGCCTCCGTCTCGCTGCCATTGCACGAAGCAGCAGACGCACTCCGCTCCTTACGCGCACCGCACTCAAGCCACTCCTTTCGCCAAAGCCTAGCACCGGGTGGAGAACGGTCAATGTAGCCGACCAACTGCAAACACCGAAGAAACAGCGCTCGCACGCACTTCCGAGGTATCATCCCTGACACACTCGGGCGGCCGGCACAAGCCATCCGAGATGCAGTCAGGCCCGAACGCGCCAACAAGGCACGGAAAGAGCCCCGCACCATGAAGCCAGCTGAGTTCCTCAGAAGCGCCGAACGGACCACCCCAGCAGTCGTCGTCGGCGGCGACGATGTCGCGCTCGGCCTTGTGCGCGATCTCGGACGCGAGGGTGTGCCGGTGCTCGCCGTTGGCCCCGACAGCGACGGTCCTGCCCTCGCCTCCCGATACTGCGCCGCGCGTCTGTGCGCCGATCCGCACCACGACGAAGACCAATTCATCAAAGACCTCGAGACGGTGGCCGGCGTCCTGCCAAGACGCGCCGTCGCTCTTCCAGCCCACGACGACTACGCCTTCGCGCTCTCTCGCCACCGGCCGCGCCTCGAACAGCTGTTTGCCCTGCCCGTCCTGCCGTGGGACCGCATGCGCCTCCTAGCGAACAAGGAACACCAAGTCGGATTGGCCCGCGAAGCCGGCGTCGAGACGCCCGTCACTGCCTTCATCCACGCACCGGAAGATCTCGCGGCGGCGGCGCAGTCTGTACCTTTCCCGGCCGTTCTCAAGCCTGCCGTCCCCATGGCGCTGGTGCGCAGCATCGATCTCAAGGCAGTGGTCGTGCCAACCGGCACAGCGCTCGAAGAGGCGTACGAACGCCTCGCCTTCTGCGGCGCGCTGCTCCTCCAGGAACTTATCCCAGGCGACGACAGCGAAATTGCCATCGCCGGCACTTATCACGACGCCTCGGCACGACCCCTCGCCGTCTTCACGGGAAGGAAGCTGCGCCAACATCCGCGTGGCTTCGGTGTAACACGACTCGGCGAGAGCCTCTGGTCGGACGAGGTTGCCGATATCACGCTCACGCTCCTCGCGCACGCACACTACCACGGCATCTCAGACGTCGAGTTCAAGCGCGACCAGCGTGACGGCCGTCTCAAGCTCATGGAGGTGAATGCCCGCCAAGGGTTCTGGGCTCCCCTGGCGACCGCAGCCGGCGTCAACCTGGCGTTCACGGCCTATCGAGACGCCATTGGCCAGCCCCGTCTCGCGGGCCACCAGAAGGACGGCGTACGGTGGGCGGACACCCTGCGCGACACCAGGGACAGCTTCAACGAGTATCGCCGCGGCGAACTTTCGCTGCGGAGCTGGCTGCTTCCACTGGCGGGTGTCCGCGCCGATGCCTACCTATCACTCCGCGATCCTTGTCCGGCGACCCAAGAGGTTCGGCGCCTGACGAGGCGTCTGACACATCGCACAGCGGGGAACGCCCGATGACGTCGGCAGACGCCACACGCCGCGTCGAGCCAGCGACGTGGCGCATCGTGGAACATCGCGGCCGAGAAGGCCTGCACGAGCTCAGGTCGGAGTGGGAGCAGGTGTACGCGGAAATGCCGCGTCGCACACCGTTCCACGCATGGAGCGCCCATGTAGCCTACGCGAACCATCTCGCCACCAACCCGGATCAACTGCGCTATCTGGCTCTGCGCGACGAACGAAGGACCCGCCTCATCTGCCCTCTCGAGCCACGCGACGACACGTCACTCGATACGCCACTCGCCGTGTGGGGAATCCCTTGGCACCCCCATTGGCCGATCGCCGATGTCATCTGTCCCGATGATGAGGCGCGGCGCGCGTTCGTCCCGCTCCTCGCCGCGCACCTACGCGACCACAACGAGGGCCGTGGTCTCGCCGTCCTTGGACCACTGCCGGAGGATTCGCCCTTGTGGGACGGACTCGCACACGTCAAGCTCTGCGAGAAGAGCACGCACCAGACCATGGATGCGTTCGTCTTCGACTGCACACGTCCGTACGATGAGCTCTTGGGACGAGCCAGTTCGCACTTCCGCAAGGAGCTCCGCCGCAGCGCTAGGCGACTCGCCGCGTCCTCAGATGTGACGTATGTTCAGGCTGGCGAGGGAGAGGAATTCGACGTGCTCTTCGAAGCGTTCCTCGCCGTCGAGAGCTCGGGATGGAAAGGCGCCAACGGCACCGGTAGCGCCATCCGCTTGCATGAGAAGCTCACCGCCTTCTACCGCGACCTTGCGCGCGGCATGCAAGCCAGCCATGGCTGCGAAGTCAGCGCCCTCTACGCAGACGGACGCTGCATCGCGGCCGAGTTCTCGCTGCGCTCTGGCGACGAGTACGCCACCCTCAAGAGCGGCTACGACGAAAGCTACCGCACCTTGGGCCCCGGACACCTGCTCTGTGCCCGCACGCTGGAACGCTGTTGTGCCGATCCCAGCATCACCCGCTACAACCAACTCACCGACGCCGCCTGGTTGCACGTGTGGCGACCCGACGAGGACGCCCTGCAGCAGGCGCACGTCAGCATCTCGCCCGCCAAGGGTCACATGCTGATCGCGCTGCTCAAGCTACGCTACGGACCGGGGCGCCGCCTCGTGAGATGGGCGCGACGCACGGCGAAGGATCGCTAACAGGCGCACGCAGCCCCCATTCGACGTTCCAAGCTCCTACGAGAGGAGACCGCCGATGTTCATCGACCTGCTCCGTTCGCGACGCAGCATACGCCAGTTCACAGATCGCGCAGTCGAACCCGAGAAGATCGACCTGCTGGTCGAGGCCGCGCTGCGCTCTCCATCTTCGCGCGGCAAGAACCAGTGGCACTTCGTCGTCGTCACCGATCCAGACAAACTCGCGGAACTGGCCACTGCCAAGCCAAGCGGCTCGTCGCTCATTGGGGGGGCGCCCCTCGCAATCGTCGTGGCTGGACGCCCACAGGACACTGACGTGTGGGTCGAAGATACCTCTATCGCCTCCCTCATCATTCATCTCGAGGCCCACGACC